>NZ_JBFAUT010000035.1:22239-87051 GCF_040679475.1 Actinoallomurus sp. NPDC052274 | reverse complement strand
CGCACATCCCGTCGCTCGTCGCCGTCTACCCGACCAACGACTGGCACGAGCGCGAGACGTACGACCTGTTCGGGATCGTCTTCGACGGTCACCCGGCGCTCACCCGGATCATGATGCCGGACGACTGGCAGGGCCACCCCCAGCGCAAGGACTACCCCCTTGGCGGGATCCCCGTTGAATACCGCGGAGCGAAGGTGCCCCCGCCCGACGAAAGGAGGTCGTACGTATGACCGCCACGGATTACGACGCCTACGGCACGGGCGAGGCCGCCGAGGGCACCGTCTACAACGTCAACGGCCAGGACTGGAACGAGGTCGTGGACGCAGCGTCGTCCGGCGACGAGGACCGCATGGTCGTCAACATGGGTCCGCAGCACCCGTCGACGCACGGCGTGCTCCGGCTCATCCTGACGCTCGACGGCGAGACGGTCGACGAGGCCCGGCTGGGCATCGGCTACCTCCACACCGGCATCGAGAAGAACATGGAGTACCGGACGTGGACCCAGGGGACCACGTTCTGCACCCGCATGGACTACCTCGCGCCGCTGTTCAACGAGGCGGCGTACTGCCTCGCGGTGGAGAAGCTGCTCGGCATCACCGACGACGTCCCCGAGCGGGCGCAGGTCATCCGGGTGATGATGATGGAGGTCAACCGGATCTCCTCGCACCTGGTCGCCATCGCGACGTTCGGCCTCGAGCTCGGTGCAACCACCGTGATGCTCAACGGGTTCATTGAGCGTGAGTACGCCCTCGACATCTTCGAGATGGTCGCGGGCCTGCGCATGAACATGGCCTACATCCGGCCGGGCGGCGTCGCCCAGGACCTGCCGCCGGGCGCGATCGACAAGATCGGCGACTTCGTCAAGCGGGAGAAGGGCCGGCTCAAGCAGCTGCGCAAGCTCCTCGACGCGAACCCCGTGTTCGTCGCGCGGACGAAGGACATCGCCTACCTCGACCTGACCGGCTGCATGGCGCTCGGTGTCACCGGCCCGGTCCTGCGCTCCGCGGGGCTGCCGTGGGACCTGCGCAAGACCCAGCCGTACTGCGGTTACGAGACGTACGAGTTCGACGTGCCGACGCAGCAGAGCTGCGACGTGTACGGCCGCTACCTCGTCCGCATGGCGGAGATGGAAGAGTCCCTGAAGATCATCGAGCAGTGCCTCGACCGGCTGAGCTCCGGCTCGGCCAAGTCGGGCCCGGTGATGGTCCAGGACAAGAAGATCGGCTGGCCGGCGCAGCTCGCGCTGGGCCCGGACGGCATGGGCAACTCGCCGAACCACATCGCGCACATCATGGGCCAGTCCATGGAGGCCCTCATCCACCACTTCAAGCTGGTGACCGAGGGATTCCGGGTGCCGGCCGGCCAGGTGTACGCCGCGGTGGAGTCGCCGCGCGGCGAGCTCGGCTGTCACGCGGTCAGCGACGGCGGCACCCGCCCGTACCGCGTGCACTTCCGCGACCCGTCGTTCACCAACCTGCAGGCGGCCCCGGCGATGTCCGAGGGCGGCCAGGTCGCCGACATCATCGCCGCGGTGGCGAGTATCGACCCGGTCATGGGGGGAGTCGACCGATGAGCTTCGAGCCAGAGGTCCAAGCGCGGCTCGAGCGCGACGCGAAAGAGATCATCGCCAGGTACCCGAAGACGCGGTCGGCGCTGCTGCCGATGCTGCACCTGGTGCAGTCCGAGATCGGGTACGTCAGCGACGACGGCATCCAGTTCTGCGCCGACATGCTGGGCATCACGCCCGCGCAGGTCACCGGCGTCGCGACCTTCTACACGCAGTACAAGCGTGAGCCGGTCGGCGAGTACCACGTCGGCGTCTGCATCAACACGCTGTGCGCGATCATGGGCGGCGACCAGATCTGGGAGGAGCTGTCCGAGCACGTCGGCGTCGGTCACGACGAGGCGACGGAGGACGGCAAGATCAGCCTCGAGCGCCTCGAGTGCAACGCGGCCTGCGACTTCGCTCCCGTGATGATGGTCAACTGGGAGTTCTTCGACGACATGACGCCGGAGAAGGCCAAGCAGCTCGTCGACGACCTGCGCGCCGGCAAGCCGGTCGCGCCGACCCGCGGCCCGTCCTCGGTGTGCTCCTGGAAGCAGGCGTCGCGGGTGCTCGCGGGCTTCAACGACGGCCGCGCCGGCGAGGGCGTGCAGGCCGGGCCGGAGTCGCTGCGCGGCCTCGAGCTGGCCAAGCGCGAGGGCTGGACCGCTCCTGAGCCCGAGGAGACCACCAAATGACGACGACTCTGACCCCCATCCTCACCAAGTCGTGGGACCAGGCGGACTCGTTCACGCTGCGCGGCTACGAGAACGCCGGCGGGTACCAGGCGTTCCGCACCGCCCTGGGCATGAACCCGGACGACATCATCCAGGCGGTGAAGGACTCCGGGCTGCGCGGCCGTGGCGGCGCGGGCTTCCCGACCGGCCTGAAGTGGGGCTTCATCCCGCAGGGCGACGGCAAGCCGCACTACCTCGTCGTCAACGCGGACGAGTCCGAGCCGGGCACGTGCAAGGACATCCCGCTGATGATGGCCAACCCGCACGTGCTGGTCGAGGGCATCATCATCAGCTCGTTCGCGATCCGCGCGAACCACGCCTTCATCTATGTGCGCGGTGAGGTCCTGCACGTCATCCGCCGCCTCCAGCAGGCGGTCGCGGACGCGTACGAGGCGGGCTACCTCGGCAAGAACATCCTCGGCTCCGGCTTCGACCTGGAGCTCGTCGTCCACTCCGGCGCCGGCGCGTACATCTGCGGCGAGGAGACGGCGCTGCTCGACTCGCTCGAGGGCTACCGCGGTCAACCCCGGCTCAAGCCTCCCTTCCCGGCGGTGGCCGGCCTCTACGGCGGCCCGACTGTGATCAACAACGTCGAGTCGATCGCGAGTGTTCCCGGCATCATCGCCAACGGCGCCGACTGGTTCGCCTCCATGGGCACCGAGAAGTCCAAGGGCTTCGGCATCTTCAGCCTCTCCGGGCACGTGACCCGGCCGGGCCAGTACGAGGCGCCGCTGGGCATCACGCTCCGCGAGCTGCTCGACATGGCGGGCGGCATCCGGGGCGGGCGCCGGCTGAAGTTCTGGACGCCGGGCGGCTCCTCGACCCCGCTGTTCACCGACGAGCACCTCGACGTGCCGCTGGACTTCGAGTCCGTCGGCGCGGCCGGCTCCATGCTCGGCACCCGGGCGCTGCAGCTCTTCGACGACACGACCTGCGTCGTACGGGCCGTGCTGCGGTGGAGCGAGTTCTACGCGCACGAGTCGTGCGGCAAGTGCACGCCGTGCCGCGAGGGCACCTACTGGTACAAGCAGATGCTCAAGCGCCTGGAGAAGGGCGAGGGCAGCGAGAAGGACCTCGACACCCTCCTGGACCTGTCGGACAACATCCTCGGCCGGTCGTTCTGCGCCCTCGGTGACGGCGCGACCAGCCCGGTGACCTCGTCCATCCAGTACTTCCGGGACGAGTACATCCAGCACTTCGAACAGGGCGGCTGTCCCTTCGACCGGGCCGCCTCGACCGCGTGGGCAGGTGCGAACCGCTGATGACAGTTACAGTGAGCGGCAGCTCGGCGGCCTCTCCCCAGAACCCTGGGGGTGTACCGCGCGAAGACCTGGTCACGGTCACGATCGACGGCTTCGAGATCAGCGTTCCGAAGGGCACGCTGATCATCCGGGCCGCCGAGCTGCTCGGCATCCAGATCCCGCGGTTCTGCGACCACCCGCTGCTCGACCCCGTCGGCGCGTGCCGGCAGTGCCTGGTGGAGATCCCGGACGCCGGCAACGGGCGGCCGATGCCCAAGCCGCAGGCGTCCTGCACCACCACGGTCATGCCGAACATGGTGATCAAGACGCAGCTCACCTCGCCGGTGGCCGACAAGGCCCAGCACGGCGTGATGGAGCTGCTGCTGATCAACCACCCGCTGGACTGCCCGATCTGCGACAAGGGCGGCGAGTGCCCCCTGCAGAACCAGGCGATGTCCAACGGCCGCGGCGAGTCCCGGTTCGTCGAGACGAAGCGGACGTTCCCGAAGCCGGTCGCGCTGTCCTCGCAGGTCCTGCTGGACCGTGAGCGGTGCATCCAGTGCGCCCGCTGCACGCGGTTCTCCGACCAGATCGCCGGCGACGCGTTCATCGACCTGTTCGAGCGCGGCGCCAAGGAGCAGGTCGGCGCGGCCACCGACGAGCCGTTCCAGTCCTACTTCTCCGGCAACACGGTGCAGATCTGCCCGGTCGGCGCGCTGACCGGCGCGGCGTACCGCTTCCGCTCCCGGCCGTTCGACCTCGTCTCGACGCCGAGCGTCTGCGAGCACTGCGCCTCCGGCTGCGCCCAGCGCACCGACCACCGGCGCGGCAAGGTGACGCGCCGCCTGGCCGGTGACGACCCGCAGGTCAACGAGGAGTGGAACTGCGACAAGGGCCGGTGGGCGTTCACGTACGCCACCCAGCCCGACCGCCTGACCCACCCGCTGATCCGTAACGAGGACGGCGTGCTGGAGCCGGCGTCCTGGCCGGAGGCGCTGAGCGTCGCGGCCGAGGGCCTGGCCCGCGCCCGCGGCAAGGCCGGCGTGCTGACCGGCGGCCGGGTCACCCTCGAGGACGCCTACGCGTACAGCAAGTTCGCGCGGATCGCGCTCGGCACCAACGACATCGACTTCCGCGCCCGCGCGCACTCGGCCGAGGAGGTCGAGTTCCTCGCCGCGACCGTCGCGGGCCGGCCGATCACGGTGTCCTACACCGACCTGGAGAACGCCCCGGCGGTGCTGCTGGCCGGCTTCGAGCCGGAGGAGGAGTCGCCGATCGTCTTCCTGCGGCTCCGCAAGGCGGCCCGCAAGAAGGGTCTGAAGGTCTACTCCGTCGCGCCGTACGCCACGCGCGGCCTGCGCAAGCTGTCCGGCACGCTCCTGGCCACCGCGCCGGGGGCCGAGGCCGAGGCCCTCGGTGACCTGATCACCGGGAGCGCACTGGACGACGCGGGCAAGGCCGCCGCCGAGCTGCTCAAGGCCGAGGGCGCGATCATCCTCATCGGTGAGCGGCTCGCCGCGGTGCCGGGAGCCCTGTCGGCCGCCGGCCGGCTCGCGACCGCCACCGGCGCCCGCCTCGCGTGGATCCCGCGCCGGGCCGGTGAGCGCGGCGCGGTCGAGGCCGGCGCGCTGCCGACCCTGCTGCCGATCGGCCGTCCGGTCGCCGACGCCGCCGCGCGCGGCGAGGTGGCCCGGGCCTGGACCGTCGGCTCGCTGCCGGCGACGCCGGGCCGCGACACGACGGGCATCCTCGCCGCCGCGCGGGACGGCGGGATCGACGCGCTGCTCATCGGCGGCGTCGACCCGTACGACCTGCCGGACCCGGCCGGAGCGCTCGAGGCCCTGGAGAACACCCCGTTCATCGTCAGCCTGGAGCAGCGGGTCAGCGCGGTCACCGACCGGGCCGACGTCGTGCTGCCGGTGGCGACGGTGACGCAGAAGGCCGGGACCTTCGTCAACTGGGAGGGCCGCGGCCGCCAGTTCGACGTCGTGCTGAAGACCCCCGGCGTGATGTCGGACCTGAAGGTGCTGGCCGCCATCGCCGACCAGCTCGACGTCCACCTGGGCCTGCCGGACTCGGCGGCGGCCCGCCGTGAGATGGCCGCGCTCGGCGCGTTCCGCGGCGACCGGCCGAGCCTGCCCAGCGTGCCCGCGGCCGTACCCGCCGAGCCCGGCAAGGGCGAGGCGCGGCTGGCCACCTGGCGGATGCTGCTCGACGCGGGCCGGATGCAGGACGGCGAGCCGTACCTCGCGGGCACCGCGAAGACGCCGGTCGCGCGGCTGAGCGCGGCCACCGCCGCGGAGATCGCAGCGGACGGGAAGGTCACCGTGGCCACGGCGCACGGCGAGATCACCCTGCCGCTGGAGATCGTCGACATGCCGGATCGCGTGGTCTGGCTCCCCGAGAACTCCCCGGGCTGCGCGGTCCACCGGGACCTGGGCGTTTCGGCCGGGGCGGTCGTGAAGATCCAGAACGGGAGCGTCGCATGAGCGACACGCACACCCTTGCCGAAGGAGCCACTCTCAACAACTTCGGGCACGACCCGTGGTGGATCATCGTGCTCAAGGCGCTGGTGATCTTCGTGTTCCTGCTGCTGACGGTGCTCATCACCGTCTGGGCGGAACGCCGGATCATCGGCCGGATGCAGCTGCGTCCGGGTCCGAACCGCGCCGGCCCCTTCGGCATCCTGCAGGCGCTGTTCGACGGCATCAAGGGCGCGCTGAAGGAGGACATCGTCCCGCGCGGCGTGGACAAGGTCGTCTTCTTCCTCGCGCCGATCCTCGCCGCCGCGCCCGCGATGGTGTCGTTCTCGATCATCCCGTGGGGTGGGGTCGTCTCGATCGCGGGCCACAAGACGCCGCTGCAGCTCGCGGACCTGCCGGTCGCGGTGCTGCTGCCGCTGGCGATGGCCTCGATCGGCGTGTACGGCTTCGTGCTCGCCGGCTGGTCGTCGATGTCGCCGTACGCGCTGCTCGGCGGTCTGCGCTCCAGCGCTCAGGTGATCTCGTACGAGATCGCGATGGGCCTGTCGTTCGTGGCGGTGTTCCTGTTCGCCGGGACGCTGTCCACCTCCGAGATCGTCGCGGCGCAGGCGCACGGCACCGCGTTCAAGGTCGCCGGGATCACGTTCCACACGCCGTCCTGGTACGCGATCCTGCTGCTGCCGTCGTTCATCATCTACATCTTCACGATGATGGGGGAGTCCGGCCGTATCCCGTTCGACCTGCCCGAGGGCGAGGGCGAGCTGGTCGCCGGCTACCACACCGAGTACTCGTCGCTGAAGTTCATGATGTTCTACCTCGCCGAGTACGTGAACATGACGACGCTGTCGGCGCTGTGCACGACGCTGTTCCTCGGCGGCTACCGCGCGCCGTGGCCGATCACCTGGTTCTGGTCCGGGGCCAACTCCGGCTGGTGGCCGATCCTGTGGTTCCTGATCAAGATCTGGATGTTCACCTTCTTCTTCATCTGGCTGCGCGCGGCCCTGCCGCGGGTCCGCTACGACCAGCTGATGAAGCTGGGCTGGAAGGTCCTCATCCCGGTCTCGCTCGGCTGGATCCTGTTCGTGTCGGTGGTGCGGGCCCTGCGCAACGAGCATCACGACGTCGGCCCGATCATGATCGTCGCCGCCATCGTCGTCTTCCTCCTGCTCATCGGGTCGTTCCTGTGGGAGCGGGTCTCGGCGAGCGAGGCGCAGCCGGAGGAGGCGGAGGCCGCGGCCGAGCACGACCCGATGGCGGGCGGCTTCCCGGTGCCGCCGCTCGACGCGCCGCACTACCACGGCGTCGGCAACGGCCGTGCGCCCAACTCCGCGGAGGCCACCCGTGCTTGATTTCCTGAACCCGATCAAGGGGTTCGGCGTCGCGTTCCACCAGATGCTCAGTAAGACCGAGGTGGTGGAGTACCCCGAGGTCAAGAAGCCGACGGCACCGCGCTTCCACGGCCGGCACCAGCTCAACCGCTGGCCGGACGGCCTGGAGAAGTGCGTCGGCTGCGAGCTGTGCGCATGGGCGTGTCCCGCCGACGCGATCTACGTCGAGGGCGCCGACAACACCGAGGAGGAGCGGTTCTCCCCGGGTGAGCGGTACGGCCGCGTCTACCAGATCAACTACCTGCGGTGCATCCTCTGTGGGTTGTGCATCGAGGCGTGCCCGACCCGGGCGCTCACGATGACCAATGAGTACGAACTCGCCGACGTCAGCCGCGAGAGCCTCATCTACACCAAGGAGATGCTGCTCGCGCCGCTCACCGAGGCCATGGAGGCCCCGCCGCACCAGATGCGTCTCGGCGAGACCGAGGAGGACTACTACCGCCTCGGCGCCAAGAGCGATTCCAAGGACGGTGCCAAATGACCGGGGTAGTGGCCGCGGGCGCGCACCAGACCGGCGAGAGCGCGATCTTCTGGATCCTCGCGATCGTCTCGGTCGGGGCGGCCCTCGGCATGATCCTCACGCGGAAGGCCGTGCACTCGGCGCTGATGCTGGCGGCGGTGATGTTCTCGCTCGCGGTGCTGTACGCCGTGAACGAGGCGCCGTTCCTGGCGTTCGTGCAGGTGATCGTCTACACCGGCGCGGTGCTGATGCTCTTCCTGTTCGTCGTCATGATCATCGGGGTCAGCTCGACCGAATCCCTGGTCGAGACGATCAAGGGCCAGCGCGTCCTCGCCGCGATCGTGGGCATCGCGTTCGCCGTCCTGCTGTTCGTCGGGTTCGGCCACGCGACGCTGCCGAAGACCGCGGGCCTGAAGGACGCCAACGCCAATGGCGGCAACGTCATGGGCCTGGCGCGGCTGATCTTCACCAAGTACGTCTTCGCGTTCGAGGTGACCAGCGCCCTGCTGATCACCGCGGCGCTCGGCGCCATGGTGCTGGCGCACCGTGAGCGGCTGCGTCCGAAGCCGACGCAGAAGCAGCTGTCGAAGGAGCGGATCAAGAGCGACCGCGTCTCGCCGCTGCCGCCGCCCGGCACGTACGCCCGCCACAACGCCGTCGACATGCCGGCCCTGCTGCCCGACGGCAGCATCTCGGAGCTGTCGGTCAGCCCGGTGATCGCCCGGCGCCGTACCGGCGAGCACGAGGACCTGCACGGCGCCTCGCCCGAGGCGGTCGCCCGTGAGGGGACCAAGACGGTCAAGGCCGTGATCGAGAAGCCGGTCGAGATCGAGGAGGAGGAACAGTGACGGGCCACTACCTGGTTCTGTCCGCCATCCTGTTCACGATCGGCGGGGTCGGCGTGCTCATCCGCCGCAACGCCATCGTGGTCTTCATGTGCGTCGAGCTCATGCTCAACGCCACCAACCTGGCGTTCGTGAGCTTCGCCCGCATGCACGGCAGCCTCGACGGGCAGATCATCGCGTTCTTCGTGATGGTCGTGGCCGCGGCCGAGGTGGTCGTCGGACTGGCGATCATCATGACGATCTTCCGGAGCAGGAAGTCCTCGTCGGTCGACGACGCGAACCTGCTGAAGTACTGAGGACATCCCGATGACCACGATGAACGCTGTTCTTGCCGCCGGTGGGCCGGAACTCCACCCCCAGGCGGCCGAGGGCGTCCAGTCCGTCGCCTGGCTGTTGATCGCCCTGCCGCTGGCCGGCGCGGCGATCCTGCTGCTGAGCGGGCGCCGTACCGACAAGTGGGGCCACCTGCTGGGCACCGCGATGTCCCTGGGCGCCTTCGTCGTCGGCGTCCTCACCTTCTTCCAGATGCTGGGTCAGGACGGGGAGGGGCGCAGCCGTGTGGTGCACCTCTTCCACTTCATCTCGGCCGGCTCCCTGAAGGTCGACATGAACCTGCTGGTCGACCCGCTGTCGATCAGCTTCGTTCTGCTGATCACCGGGGTCGGCTCGCTGATCCACATCTACTCGATCGGCTACATGGCCCACGACCCGGACCGGCGGCGGTTCTTCGCCTACCTCAACCTGTTCGTGGCGGCCATGCTGCTGCTGGTGCTGGCCGACAACTACGTGGGCCTGTACATCGGCTGGGAGGGCGTGGGTCTCGCGTCCTACCTGCTGATCGGGTTCTGGCAGCACAAGCCGAGCGCGGCCACGGCGGCCAAGAAGGCGTTCATCGTCAACCGGGTCGGTGACTTCGGCCTGTCCGTCGCGATCATGATCATGTTCGCGACCTTCGGCTCGCTGAGCTACCAGGACGTCTTCGGCCAGGCCTCGCAGGCGTCGCACGGCACGATCACCGCGATCGGCCTGCTGCTCCTGCTCGGTGCCTGCGGTAAGTCCGCCCAGCTCCCGCTGCAGTCCTGGCTTCTGGACGCCATGGAGGGCCCGACCCCGGTGTCGGCGCTCATCCACGCGGCGACGATGGTCACCGCGGGCGTCTACCTGATCGTCCGCTCCCACGCGATCTTCGAGCTGTCGCCGGACGCGCGGCTGCTCGTCACGATCGTCGGCGTCGCGACGCTGCTCGCCGGTGCGATCATCGGTTGCGCCAAGGACGACATCAAGAAGGCCCTCGCCGGCTCGACGATGTCGCAGATCGGCTACATGGTGCTCGCCGCGGGCCTCGGCCGTCCCGGCTACGTCTTCGCGATCGCGCACCTCATCGCGCACGGCTTCTTCAAGGCCGGCATGTTCCTCGGCGCCGGTTCGGTCATGCACGCCATGAACGACGACGTGAACATGCGCAAGTACGGCGGCCTGCGGAAGGTCATGCCGATCACGTTCGCGACGTTCGGCCTCGGCTACCTCGCGATCATCGGCTTCCCCGGCCTGTCCGGCTGGTGGACCAAGGACGGCATCATCGACGCCGCCTTCGAGAAGGGCGGCACGTCCGGCCAGGTCCTCGGCTGGCTCGCGCTGCTCGGCGCCGGCATCACCGCGTACTACATGTCCCGCGTGATGTTCATGACGTTCTTCGGCGAGCCGCGCTGGGACGAGGACGTCCACCCGCACGAGTCCCCGAAGGTCATGACGGTCCCGTTGATCCTGCTGGCGATCGGCTCGATCGCGGGCGGCGCGTTCCTCATCGCCGGCGACCGGTTCGCGAAGTTCCTCGCGCCCGTCGTGGGCGAGCCCGAGGAGGCGCACAAGCTGATCACGCCGTACACCGGGATCGTGTTCGCGCTCATGGTGGTCGGCATCGGCCTCGCGTACGTGCAGTACCTGCGCCGCCCGATCCCGCGGACGGCCCCGGCGGGCAACCCCGCCGTGACCTTCGCCCGCAAGGACCTGTACGGCGACGCGCTGAACGAGTCGCTGCTCATGCGGCCCGGTCAGTGGCTCACCCGCCTCACGGTCTACTTCGACAACCGCGGCGTCGACGGCATCGTCAACGGCCTCGCCGCGTTCATCGGAGGGACCTCCGGCCGGGTCCGGCGCGTGCAGACCGGTTTCGTCCGCTCGTACGCCCTGTCAATGTTCGTCGGCGCCGCACTCGTCATCGGTGCCCTGTTCCTGGTGAGGATCTAGTGGTCGCCACGACTTCCCTGCCGCACCGGAAGGTGGCCTCATGCTGACCGCCCTCATCGCGATCCCGGCCGTCGGCGCACTGCTCGTCGCGTTGCTGCCGAAGGGCCGTGACGCGCTGGCCAAGCAGGTCGCGCTCGGCATCACGCTCGTCGTGGCGGTGCTGTCCATCGTCATGGCGGTGCAGTTCGATCCGAACGGCAAGCGTTTCCAGTTCACCGAGAAGTACTGGTGGATCAAGCAGTTCGGCGTGCACTACGCGGTCGGCGTCGACGGCGTCGCCCTCGTGCTGATCCTGCTGTCGACGATCCTCGTTCCGCTGGTCGTGCTGGCCTCCTGGAACGAGTCGGGCCGTTCGGGCGGGGTCGACGCCCCGCCGAAACGGTCGGTCAAGACCTACTTCGCGCTGCTGCTCGCTCTCGAGGCGATGATGGTCGGCGTCTTCGCGGCGACCGACGTCTTCCTCTTCTACGTCTTCTTCGAGGCGATGCTGATCCCGGTGTACTTCATCATCGGGTCCTACGGTGGGCCGCAGCGCTCGTACGCCGCGGTCAAGTTCCTGCTGTACTCGCTGTTCGGCGGCCTGCTGATGCTCGCCGCGGTGATCGGCCTGTACGTCGTGTCGGCGAACCTGGGCCACGGCACGTTCCTGTTCGACGAGCTGCGCGCTCCGGAGATCGTGCAGCACATCGCGCCGACCACCGCCAAGTGGCTGTTCCTCGGCTTCTTCATCGCCTTCGCGATCAAGGCGCCGCTGGTGCCGTTCCACACCTGGCTGCCGGACGCCGCGGGCCAGGCCCCGGCCGGCGCCGCCGTGCTGATCGTCGGCGTGCTCGACAAGGTCGGCACGTTCGGGATGCTGCGGTTCTGCCTGGAGCTGTTCCCGGGCGCCTCGAAGTGGTTCACGCCGGTCGTGCTGACGCTGTCGGTGGTCGGCATCGTGTACGGCGCGGTGCTCGCGATCGGCCAGGTCGACATCAAGCGCCTGATCGCCTACACGTCGGTGTCCCACTTCGGCTTCATCACGCTGGGCATCTTCGCGATGACCTCGTCGGCCCAGAGCGGCGCGACGCTGTACATGGTCAACCACGGGTTCTCGACCGGTGCGCTGTTCCTGCTCGCCGGGTTCATGATCTCCCGTCGCGGGTCGGCGCGCATCGACGCGTACGGCGGCGTGCAGAAGGTCGCCCCGCTGCTGGCCGGCACCTTCCTCGTCGCGGGCCTGTCCGGTCTGTCGCTGCCGGGTCTGTCGAGCTTCGTCTCGGAGTTCATGGTCCTGGTCGGCACGTTCTCCCGCTACAAGGTGCCCGCGGTCATCGCGACGGTCGGCATCATCCTCGCCGCGATCTACATCCTGTGGATGTACCAGCGGACGATGAACGGCCCGACCGCCGAGGCGGTCAAGGGCATGAGCGACCTGTCCAAGCGTGAGCTGATCGTGGTGGCGCCGATCATCGCGATCATCGTCGCGCTCGGCTTCTACCCGAAGCCGGTGCTGGACGCCATCAACCCGTCGGTCAAGCAGACCCTGGTCCAGGTCCACAAGCAGGACCCGAAGCCGACGGTCGCCGAGAAGGGAAGCCACCAGTGACACCCGTCTACATGGCGGCGGGGGACATCCCGACCCCCCACATCGAGTACGGGCGGCTCGCTCCGACCCTGATCGTGCTCGGGGCGGCGTGCCTCGGTGTGCTCGTCGAGGCCCTCGCGCCCCGTACCCAGCGGTACGGGCTGCAGGTGCTGGTCTCGGTCGTCGGCCTGGTCGGGGCGTTCGCCTGGACGATCGCGCTCGGCCTCGGCGACCAGCCGCACCACGTCGCGGCGATGGGCGCGGTCGGCGTCGACGGACCGACCCTGTTCATCCAGGGCACGATCCTCGTCCTCGCCCTGATGTCGATGCTGCTGATCGCCGAGCGGACGCACGAGGACAGCCCGTTCACGGCGCAGGCCTCCACGGTCCCCGGCAGCCCGGAGGAGCGCGAGAGCCTCGTCGCGGGCCTCGTGCAGACCGAGGTCTTCCCGCTGGTGCTGTTCGCGGTCGGCGGCATGCTGATCTTCCCGGCCGCCAACGACCTGCTGACGATGTTCGTGGCCCTGGAGGTCATGTCGCTGCCGCTGTACCTGCTGTGCGGTCTGGCGCGACGCCGCCGTCTGCTGTCGCAGGAGGCCGCGGTCAAGTACTTCCTGCTCGGCGCGTTCTCCTCGGCGTTCTTCCTCTACGGCACCGCGCTGCTGTACGGCTTCGCCGGCTCGGTGCGGCTGTCGGACATCGCGGCGGCGATCAGCAAGCAGGGCGGCACCGAGCCGCTGCTGCTCGCGGGCGTCGCGCTGCTCGCGGTCGGCCTGCTGTTCAAGATGGGCGCCGCGCCGTTCCAGGCGTGGAAGCCGGACGTGTACCAGGGCGCCCCGACGGCGATCACCGCGCTGATGGCCTCCTGCACCCTGGTCGCCGCGGTCGGCGGTGTGCTGCGGGTCTTCTACGTCGGCCTGGAGACGCTGCGCTGGGACTGGCGGCCGATGATGTGGGCCGTCGCGATCCTCACGATGCTGGTCGGCGCGATCGTCGCGATCACGCAGACCGACGTGAAGCGCATGCTGGCGTACTCCTCCATCGCGCATGGCGGCTTCCTGCTCACCGGCGTCATCGCCACCAACAAGGCGGGCCTGTCCAGCACGCTGTTCTACCTGGCGGCGTACGGCTTCACCACCGTCGGGGCGTTCGCGGTCATCACGATGGTCCGGGACGCGGGCGGCGAGGCCGGGCACCTGTCCCGCTGGGCGGGCCTGGGCAAGCGTCAGCCGCTCGTCGCCGGAACGTTCGCCTTCTTCCTGCTGGCGTTCGCCGGTATCCCGCTGACCAGCGGGTTCACCGGGAAGTTCGCGGTCTTCCAGGCCGCGATGGCCGGCGGCGCGATGCCGCTGGTGATCGTCGGTGTGGTGTCCTCCGCCATCGCCGCGTTCTTCTACGTCCGGGTCATCGTGCTGATGTTCTTCAGCGAGCCGCTGGCGGACGGGCCGAGTGTGGCCTTCAGCCCGACGACCGCGACGGCGGTCGCAGTTGGGGCGTTCGTTACCCTGGTCCTCGGCGTGATTCCCGGCCCCGCGCTGCACCTGGCGCAGTCGGCCGCAAATCAGCTGTTCGTCCGCTGAGACTGGGGAGAAGTCTGTGAGTAGTGCCCTTCTGGGCCTTCCGGCCGTCGATGACACACTCGCAGCAGGCATCCAGGAGAGACTGGCCGAGGTCGAGGAGGCGCTGCGGGACGCGGTGCAGAGCGACTACGCACTGATCACCGACGCCTCGCGGCACCTCACCGACGCGGGCGGCAAGCGGTTCCGGCCGATGCTGGTGCTGCTGGCCGCGCAGTTCGGCGACCCGGCCGCGCCCGGGGTCATACCGGTCGCGGTCGTGGTGGAGCTGACCCACCTGGCGACGCTCTACCACGACGACGTGATGGACGAGGCCGTGATGCGCCGCGGCCAGGCCTCGGCCAACAACCGGTGGAACAACACCATCGCGATCCTCACCGGCGACTACCTGTTCGCCCGCGCCTCGGACATCCTCGCCGACCTCGGGCCGGAGGCGGTGCGCATCCAGGCGCGGACGTTCGCCCGGCTCGTGCGCGGGCAGATCCTGGAGACCGCCGGCCCCGCCGCCGGCACCGATCAGCTCGACCACTACATCGAGGTCATGGCGGGCAAGACGGGCTCGCTGATCGCCGCGTCCGCGCAACTGGGCGCCCTGCTCGCGGGGGCCGGCCCGGAGATCGTCGAGACGCTCACCTCGGCCTGCGAGAAGATCGGCATCGCGTTCCAGCTGTCCGACGACATCCTCGACATCGCCTCGGAGTCGGAGGAGTCGGGCAAGACGCCGGGCACCGACCTGCGCGAGGGCATCCGTACGCTGCCGGTGCTGCACGTGCTGCGCTCGGTGGCGGACGAGGACGCCCGGCTGCGCGAGCTGCTCGACTCCGACCTCACCGACGACGCGCGGCACGCCGAGGCCCTGGCCCTGCTGCGCGCCCACCCGGCGATGGACCGGGCCCGCGCGGACCTGCGGCGGTGGGTCGACGAGGCCCGCGCCGAGCTGCTGACCCTGCCGGACGTCCCCGCGCGGGCGGCGTTCCTCTCCCTCTGCGACTTCGTCCTCACCCGCACCGCGTAGGCCGCCGAGCCACCGGCGGCGGTCACAGCGCTTCGCGATCATCATGACGCCGCCGCCGTCCGCCGCCGCTCGCGCGCGGCGGCGGCGCGCGGCGGCGGCGGACGGCGCCCCTCAGCCGCGGCGACGGCGGACGAGCAGCGTGCCGGCGGTGCCGAGCAGCAGCACCGCCATGCCCGCGATGATCGCCACGAACGGCAGCTTCGAGTCGTCATGACTCTGCGATGCGGTGGGCGTGGCACTGAGGGTCGCGGCCGGGTGTGGGGCCGTGGTGTGCCGCTCCGCGGGCGGCGACGCGACCGGCACCGACGGGTGCGGGCCGGTCCTGCCGACCCTCTCCGTCACCACGACCTCGCCGTGGACCGTACGGCCGGCTCCGCAGGACGCGACGATGGCGTACTTGCCCGGCGACAGGTCCTTCTTGATCCTCGGGTCGCCCTCGCCGGTGTCCGCCTTCCCGTACAGGGCGACGTCGCGGGTGAACGCCGGGGACTTGGCGATGTGGGCCGTCGGCCCGACGCTGCAGTCGGGGACGGAGATGTGGATTCGCTGCCCGGGACGCGGCGAGTGCGGTGAGACGGCGATGCCGTCCGCGGCGGCGGGCGCCGCGCCCAGACCGGTCGCCGCTACGGCCGCGACGGCGGCCGCGACGGCCTTACGAGCTGGTCGCACTGCTTCCTCCTCGGAGCCTGACGGCTCTCGGGTCCATGTCCGGTCTGGGCCAAGTCCACTCCGGGACCTGCAAGTTACTGCATACCTTGATCAAGCGTGGAGATGTTAGGGCTACGCTATGGGTTCGCTTTGCCAGTGTTAGCAATTGTGATGGACGGGGTGACTGGTGCGGGCGACGCGGATCATGCCGATTGTCCTGATCCCGGCGGCATTGGTGGCGCTGGCGGGGCCGGCGGTCGCACGATCGGGTCATGGGCGCGGCACCTCGGTCAGCGTTCAGGCGGACGATCCGTACGGCGTCTCCGACCCGGCCACGCTCGCCTTCTGGTCGCCGAAGCGGATGGCGGCGGCCACACCGCTCGACGGACGCCCGACCCAGGCGACCGGCGGCAAGATGGGCGTAACCTCCAGCCGGCCGACCGCCAAGACGTGGACCGGCAGCCCCGTCGTCGGTGCGCTGTTCCTCAGCAACGGCAGCGGCAGCCACTACTGCACCGCCAGCGTCGTCAGCACGCCCAAGAAGAGCCTGATCCTCACCGCCGGACACTGCCTGTACGGCACCAACGGCTGGGCGAAGAACATCGTCTTCGTGCCGCGCTACAGCAAGACCAAGGGCGCCCGCCCGTACGGCGCGTGGACCGTCAAGTACATGTACGTCGACTCGCGCTGGAAGAAGAAGCGCGACCCGGACCTCGACTTCGGCTTCGCGGTGGTCGGCACGCGGAACGGCAAGGCCATCGCGAGCGTGGTCGGGGCCAACCGGCTCGTCATCAACCAGGGCTACACGAACCGCGTCCGCGTCATCGGGTACCCGATGAAGAAGTACTCCTCCGTCGACAAGCCGATCTACTGCAACGTCACCACCCACAAGGCGTTCAAGTACCAGATCTACTTCGACTGCAACGGCTTCTACGGCGGCACGAGCGGCAGTCCATGGATCAAGAATTACAACACCACCACCCGGCGTGGCGACGTCCTCGGGGTCATCGGCGGCTACCAGGAGGGCGGCAAGTACGAGTGGCGGTCGTACGCCTCCGTCTTCGACAAGGACGTCAACAACCTCTTCGCGACGGCCAAGAAGCACGGCTGAATCGCGACACGGCTCGGGAAAACCCGGCGGCGGCGCGGCGATGATGCAATAGTTCCTCTTCGTGTACGCGTGCGCACGGAGGGTGGGTCCCTGGTGAAGACCACACGACTGCTCTGTGCCGTCCTGGCCGGCCTGACGCCGCTCACCCCGCTCCCGCGCGCCTCGGCCGCCGGCGGGCACGCCGTGCACGCCGTCACCTTCGTGGACCGCACCGCCGGAACGCGCAGCGCGGCCTACTGGACCGAGCGGATGATGGCGACCGCGACGCCCGTCGACGCCCGCGACGCACGCCTGGTGCGGCAGGCCGGCCCGCCCGACGCCGTGCCGGCGGCCGGTTACACCGGCGGCAGCCGCGTCGTCGGTGCGCTGTTCCTCAGCAACGGGAGCGGCCGGCACTACTGCACCGCCAGCGTGGTCGGCTCCGCCAAACGGAACCTCCTGATCACCGCGGCGCACTGCCTGTACAGCCCGAGCGGCCACGCGTGGAACCGGAACCTCGTCTTCGTGCCGAAGTACAGCCGTGGCCACCGCCCGTACGGCACCTGGCCGGTGTGGCTGATGGTCGCCGACCAGCGCTGGATCGACCACGGCGACCAGGACGCCGATGTCGCGTTCGCCGCCGTGCAGGAGATGAACGGCCGGCGCATCGCCGACGTCGTCGGGGCGAACGAACTGCTGATCAACACGGGTTACGCCAACCGCGTCACGGTGATCGGTTACCCGTCGCGGGCGAACAACCCGAGCGACCGGCCGATCCGCTGCACCGGCCCGACGTACCGGTACGCCGACGCTCAGCTCCGGTTCGACTGCGGCGGCTTCACCGGCGGCACGAGCGGCAGCCCGTGGATCTCCGACTACGACGACCAGGCGCAGCGCGGTTACGTGATCGGCGTGATCGGCGGCTACCAGAAGGGCGGCGACACCGACTGGCGGTCCTACAGCCCCCTGTTCGACGACGACATCGGCCGCCTCGCCGTCACGGCGAACGACCAGGCCTAGGGGATGTGCGGTGGATCGCCGCTCGCCACGAACAAGATCCACTGGACACCCCCTAGCGGTGCTCCGAGGCGCGCTGCTGACGGCGGCCCTGTCCTCGACGGCGGCGCCGGTCGCCGCGGCGAACGTGGCGGGGATCCGCGCGGTCAGCCACGTCGAACCGGAGGCGGGGTGGGACGCCGCGTACTGGACCGTCTCCCGGATGGCGGCCGCGACTCCGCCGGAGGCCCGGTCGGGAGACCACGCGCCCGGACCGCCCGCGGGAATCCCCCGGGCCAGGCCGGGCGGCGGCAGCCGGGTCGTCGGCGCGCTCTTCTACCGCAACGGTCGCGGCGACCACTACTGCACCGCCAGCGTCGTCCACACGTCGAAGAAGGACCTCATCCTCACGGCGGCCCACTGCCTGTACGACCCGAGCGACCACGCCTACGCGACGCACATCGCGTTCGTCCCGGCGTACCGCACCGCGCGGCCCCACCCGTACGGCGTCTGGCCCGTCCGCCGGACCTGGCTGGACTCGCGCTGGACGAGCCACGGCGACCGGGACCTCGACTTCGGCTTCGCGGCGCTAGGCAGGGTCGGCGGCCGCCACATCGCCGACGTCGTCGGCTCGAACCGGCTCCTGGTCGGCCAGGGGTTCACCAACCGGGTGACGGTGATCGGGTACCCGGTCAAGGCCCACAACCGGACGGACCGCCCCATCTGGTGCGCCAACCGGACGTTCAAGCTGTCGCGGTACCAGGTCGGCTTCGACTGCAGGGGCTTCTACGGCGGCACCAGCGGCAGTCCGTGGATCGTCCGGTACGACAGGAGGACCCAGAGCGGCATGGTCATCGGGACGCTCGGCGGCCATCAGCGGGGCGGCTCGACCCACTGGCGTTCCTACAGCGCCCTCTTCGACGGCGACGTCTCCAAGCTGATCGCCAAGGCCGACGAGGAGGCCTGACTCAGGCGGCCTCGGCCACCGGCTCGGGCCGGAGCGCCGTGCGCCGCTTCGACCGGGCCGCGCGCAGCCCGTCCACGGTGAGCATCGCCAGGGCCGCCCACACCAGCAGGAAGCCGACCCACCGGCTCGCGGGCATCGCCTCGTGCTGGACCAGCAGGCCGATCAGGAACTGGATGACCGGCGCGAGGTACTGCAGCATGCCGATGACGGTCAGCGGCACCCGCGTCGCCGCGGTGTTGAACAGCATCAGCGGGATCGCCGTGACCACGCCCGCGCCGACGAGCAGCGTGACGTGCCCGGCTCCGTGCCCGGTGAAGGTCTGGTGCGGCGCGAGCAGCGTGTACGCCAGCGCGGGCACGAACAGCACCGCCGTCTCGATCGTCAGGCTCTCCGCCGACCCGGTCGCGGCGAACTTCTTGACCAGGCCGTACGTGCCGAAGCTGCCGGCCAGCAGCAGCGCGATCCACGGCAACCGGCCGTAGTCCGCGGCGAGCACCCCGACGGCGACCACGCTGACCCCGATCGCCGCCCACTGCCACGCCCGCAGCCGCTCGCGGAAGACCAGGACGCCGAGCAGGACGCTGACCAGCGGGTTGATGAAGTAGCCGAGGGCCGCCTCGATCGTGTGCCCGCTGTTGACCGCGTAGATGTACGTTCCCCAGTTGACCGTGATGATCAGTGCGGCGAGGGCCAGCAGCAGGATCCGCCGCAGCCCCAGGGTCCGCAGCCACGTCCAGTGCCGGCGTACGGCCAGGATCACCAGGACGGCCACGAGCGACCAGATCATGCGGTGGGCGAGGATCTCCAGCGCCCCGGCCGGCTTGAGCAACGGCCAGTAGAGCGGGAACAGCCCCCACATCGTGTACGCCGCGATGCCGGACAGAATGCCACGACGGGTATCAGCCACGGCCGAATCCTACCAAGTCGTAATTAGCGTAGATGCTTCACGGTAATGTCAAGCGCTGCTTCACAGACGGGGGTCCGTTTGCGCCGAGGGATACCCTGCAAGGGTGTTCGGATTCGCAAAGACGACGATGGTGACCCCAGAAGAGGCCCTCCCGGGCCGCGACACCCCCATGCCGGTCGCCGAGCGGCACACCGTGCTCGGCACCCCGCTCGCACCGCCGTACCCGCCGGGCACCGCGATCGCCGAGTTCGGCGAGGGCTGCTTCTGGGGCGTCGAGCGCGCCTTCTGGAAGATCCCCGGCGTCGTGTCGACGGCCGTCGGCTACGCCGGCGGCTACACCCCCAACCCCACCTACGAAGAGGTCTGCTCCGGCCGCACCGGCCACACCGAGGCCGTGCGCGTCGTGTACGACCCGGCCAAGATCTCCTACGAGCAACTGCTCAAGGCGTTCTGGGAGGGCCACGACCCGACCCAGGGCATGCGCCAGGGCAACGACGTCGGCACGCAGTACCGCTCGGTCATCTTCTACCGCGACGACGCCGAGCGCGACGCCGCCCTCGCCTCCCGCGAGTCGTACCAGAAGGTCCTGAACGCCGCCGGCTACGGCGAGATCACCACCGAGATCGTCCCCGCCGGCGAGTTCTACTTCGCCGAGGACTACCACCAGCAGTACTTGTCGGACGCCAAGAACCCGAACGGCTATTGCGGCGTCGGCGGCACCGGCCTGACCTGCCCGGTGGGCGTCGCCCGCGCCGAGTAGGGCGTGACCCCACGCGGGGTCCTCTACCTCGTGGTCTGTGCCGCTCCGGCGGCCTCTGGTGTTGAGGACCTGGTGCTCCTTGCGCAGGCGGCGGGATGGCGCGTCTACGTGATCGCCACTCCGCTGGGCCTGCGCTTCATCGATGCCGACCGGCTCGCCTCGGTGACCAGTGAGCCGGTACGGAGCGAGTGGCGCATGCCGGGGGAGCCCAAGGCGCTGCCTCCGGCCGACGCGGCGATCGTCGCCCCGGCAACCTTCAACACGATCAACAAGTGGGCGACCGGCATCACCGACACGTTCGCGGTCGGTGTGCTGTGCGAGTTGGCGGGATGCGGTGTCCCGATCGTGGCGGTTCCGCTGCTCAAGGACGCGCTTGCCCGCCATGCGGCGTTCGGTCCCAACCTCGACGCGTTGCGCTCGATGGGCGTACGGGTGCTGTTCGATCCGTCTGCGCCGCCGGATGCCCGTATGCCACCCTGGGACCAGATCCTCACAGAGCTTGACGCACTTCGGGCACCGTAGCCCCTGGCGAAAGGCACAGCGTGGACGCTCGCGCGGAGATCGGTCGTCGCATCGCCCGCCAGAGACGGCGGCGAGGATTGAGCCAGGCCGCGTTGGCCCAATTGGTCGGGCGTTCCGAAAGCTGGCTGAGCCAGGTGGAGCGCGGTCTGCGGTCGATCGACAGCCACTCGCTCCTCGTCCAGCTCGCCGAAATCCTCGGCGTGGACATCAGTCAGCTCACGCCAAGCGAGACGGGTACGGAGACGGTGAAGTACGAGCCGGTCGCGGGCATCCGCGAAGCCATGACGCGGTACGGGGCGCTCCCCGGAGTGATCAACGCGCGGACGAACGGCGGTCGCCGGCCGAGTCTGCGGTGGCTGCGTCACGAGGTACGCCGTGCCAACAGCCTGTATCAGGCGGCGCGCTACGACGACGCCGGACGACTGCTGCCGGGGTTGATCGACGCGGCAGAGGAAGCGCGTGCGTCGTGTCCTGCGGCGGAGCGCCGAACGGCGGACGCACTGCGGGCGCTCGTCTACCACTCGGTCACCATGACACTGAGTCGGGTCGGTGAGCCGGAGTTGGCCTGGGCGGCGGCGGACCGTTCCGTCGCGGCAGCGGAAGTGGCAGAGCGGCCCGTCCTGGCGGCGGTGAGCGCATACCGGCTCGGATACGTCCTGATCGGCCTCAAGCATGCGAGCCGAGCGGAAGACCTCGTGCTCCGGGCGGCTGAGGCTCTGGCGGGTTCGAGCCGACGCGCCAAGCCTCCTGCGCTCTCCGTTCGCGGGGGCCTCTACCTCGCGGCGGCTACGGCAGCGGCAGCGCGCTTCGACAGAGCGACCACTGACCGGCATCTCCGGACGGCACGAGGGATCGCGGAACAGATCGGACAGGACCGCAATGACTTCTGGTCGGCGTTCGGACCGACGAACGTCGTCATCCACGAGGTATCGGCTGCCGTAGCGTTCGGCGATGCCAAGCTTGCGCTATCGCGGGGCGAACCGCTCGACGTGCAGCGGCTGGGGCCTGGTCTTCGGGGGCGACGGGCTCAAGTCCTGCTCGACCTGGCGCGCGCCTATGGACAACAGCGGAAGGACGCAGCCGCGGTACACACCCTGCTCAAGGCCGAGCGGGTCTCGCCAGAACTCATCCGGTACGACGCGCGTACCAACGCGCTGCTCACCGAACTCGTCCGGCGAGAGCATCGCGCCAGCACCCCCGAGCTGAGAGGACTGGCGCGCCGGGCCGGCGTCGTCTGACCCGCACTCGACTGCGGCCTCTTTACCTTTACCGCAGTGCGGCTCGAATCCGTCCGGCGGCGGCACCCTCGACGTCATGACAGCAGAGGCGATACGGCCAGGGGTCCCGGAGGACGCGCACACGGTCGCGGACCGCTTGGCGCGGGCCTGCCGGGTGGAGGGACTGAGTGCGGACGTGCTCGGCCCCACGCGGGTGCGGGCCTGCGTCCCCAAGACGCATGCGGGGCTGGCAGAGATCATCAAAATCATGCCCGACGAGGGCGAGGTTCTGTCCTTCTACTGGAGCTGGGGCGAGCGCATCTGCCCGGCGTCCGACATCGCCGGGGCGGTGGCTGCGATCAAACACGTCGTCACCCCACCGCTTCATTCGGCGTTCTGATGGCGTCACCGGACGAGCTGATGCGCTCGGTGCACAACTTCCACGCCACCGTCGACCGGATGCGCCGACCGGGCACCTCGTGGATCGCCGAGGTCACACAGCTCAAGATCCTCGTCGGCAAGTATCCGGACCACGCTCGGGAGTTCCTGGCGCGCTTAGGCGAACCCGTCCCCGGCGGCGAATGCCTGGTCGGCACGACGACAGAACAGGGAAGGGCGTGATGACCGTCGTGACGAGTCCCAGTCTCTCCGGGTGGGCGCGCGTCGGGAACGACGTGAACGGTATCCCCCTGTGGCAGTGGAAGGGGGAACCGGTCTATGCCGCGACTCGTGACACGGATCAGCTCCTGTTCCTCGGGGCTGCTCTGGTTCGGTTCGATGAGATGAGCGCCGAGGAGTTCCATGCGTTCATCTCGTCGGCGACCGTACCCGGCGTCGGGGCTGAGCGGCCGTGAGCTACGGAGGGGTGGGCGGGATCTTTGGCCGGTGTCCTGCCTTGGGGTGGGAGACCGCGGGCACCTAAGCTCGCTGGCGGTCTCGGGCATGCTTGCCTGCCCGTGTCTTCCCGAGTCGTGCCCCGGTCTTAGGGACCCGCCCCAAGGGAGGTGGCTAAAGATCCCGCCCGTCCCGGCCCACACAGCGGCAGCGAACAGGACCGGAATCCGCAGGCGCGCGCGGTGCTGACATCCCGGCGTGCGGGCTACCTCGACCTGCGGGGTCGGCTGGCACTCCGTACGGACCGCCTCGTCATCGACGCCGAGGTTGAGCCGGTGAAAGAGCGGGCCGGGCGCACCGGCGCACTGAGCGGCAAGGCGGGGCTGGAGGTCGCGACAGCACTGCTGATGCATCCCGAGCGAGCGGTGGTGGTACGCCAACTGGCACGCGAACTGGGGCGATCACCCAGTACGGTCTCCGACGTCCTTGCCGCTCTAAGGGAGGACAACCTCATCGATCCTGGCAACGCGGTCACCGGTTCGCGGCTGTTCTGGCAGGTTGCCGACCGATGGCCCACTTCACGGACCTATCTCGCCCGGCCGCCGATGCCCGGTGAGGCGAGCTTGACCGCCCCGCTGCGACTCGGCCTCGATGACGTCGAGCACATGTCCGGGTGGGCGTTGACCGACTCCGCTGCTGCGGTCGCCTACGGTGCACCCTTGGCGTTTCGCTCTGATCAGGTGCTCGATTTCTACGTGCCCGATCACTCTGTCGTCCGGCGCGCGACGACTCTGCTCGGCATCGCCGGCGGCGCCGCGCACGCACGGGCCACAGTGCGCGTTGCCCCCGTGCCCGCGGTCGTGCAGGGGAGAATCAACCTGGAGACGAACGCGCTTGAGTGGCCTCTCGCGCATCCGCTGTTCGTCGCGCTGGACCTGGCCCAGGACGTTGGCCGGGGCCGCGAGATCCTCGCCGCCTGGACCCCTGATGATCGGTGGACTCGTGTCTGGTAGCCGCGTCACCTTCGGGGGCGATGCGATGGCCGCAGTCGTCCAGGGTGTCATCGAGGTCCGTACGCTCATCGGCCAGCCACCCGTCATCGTCGGTGGGCTCGCGGTCCTGTCGCGCCTGGACCGTCTCATCGAGCTCCGGAAAAACCCGTGGGATGCGGTAGGTCGCCCAGGACGGGCCGCCCGACCCCATCGAGCGATCAGCGGGCCCGATTCGGCGACCGGCGTGATGACCTCGACATGCGCGGAACGCGTGGTCGCGGAGACGATGACGGTCAATGCCGCCTCTCGGCGCGTGATGGAGAAGGCCGGCCTGACGCTGGTGCGCACCTTCCACCCCGACGGGTTGGAACCCATCGAGGGCTCCGAGCATGGTGAGGTCGAGTACGCGCTGAGCAGAGCCGATTGGGAGCGGAAGCGCCACTGACGCCGCCGGGCGGTGACGCTCGATGGTCCGTTCCGGTTATCCGAGTATCGCGAGCAAGGGCAATCCGTCGGAGTTGACGACGAACAGGCAGACCCCTGGTGGCACCCCTGCGCGGGACTCCCCAGGGTGTGGTCGCGGCGGGTGCGGTGCTGGTCGGGCTGGGGGAGTCCGCGCTGACAGCGAGCCGCTCTGGCTCAGCAGCCCCCCGGTCCGGGGGGCTGCTTTCTTTCCGCGGGGAGTACGCAGGTGTCCTCGCGGTCCGGTCAGGAGCCGGAGGCCGCACGGGTCAGGAAGAACGGCAGTTGCGCCGGCCGTCCTCAGGTGGCGCGGGGAGATGGCGTGGGGTCACCGGCGGTGACGCCACCCACTCCCTCGGGTCCTCGTGTGAATCCAGGTCCGCCGGAGACCACCTGGCACGGTCGGACGGGTCCGGTCGCCAGATCACCCACGGACGTACTGGCCGCCGTTTCGCCCTGTTCGGCGTACCACAGGGTGAAGACGAACGTCTCGTCAGGCTTAATCGCCTTGGCGGCCAGCCGGAGGTATTGATCCGCGCCCGTGGGGGCGTTATCCGCCCACTGGAGCAGATATGACCTGCGCGGATCATCGTCCCGCATGAGAGCCGCGCGCGGTTCCTTGCAGTTTTTCCCCTCGGGGAGGAATGTCACGTTCGACTTCACGCCGAAGTCCCGCAGCTTGCGTTCGATCACTTCGGGGTGCCGGAAGTCTCGGACGTAGATGCGAATCGACCCGTCGGGCTCTCGTTCCACCGCGTTCGCCTTGGTCCCGTTCTCGCCCAGCGCGATCGGAAGGCCGACCGCGACCCCGGCGGCGGCCAGCACGGCGACCCCGGCCATGCCCCAACGGCGGCGGAACGTCGGCTGCCGCGCCGGCCGTCGTTCCCCCTCCGCCGGCACGCGGGCGGCCACGACATTCTTCAGCTCCATCAGAAGCCGGTCTTCGAAGGTCTTCATGATTACTCCTTGACGTAGGCGAGCGCGTGATGATGGACGGCAGTGACCTTCGCCAGGGCTTTCCTCGCTCGGTGCAGACGGACTCGAGCGGTGGTCGGCCTGATGCCCAGGGCGGCCGCCGCCTCGGTCACCGTCAGCCCCTCGATACGGATCAGCTCCAGGACGGCGCGTGTCCCTTCTGGCAGGTCCGCGATAGCCCGGTAAGCGGCCCGTGCCGTGCTCTCGGCGTCGATACGCTCCTCCAGTCGCGCGATGTCGAGGCTGTCGAGCAGACGCCGCCCGGCGATCCGCATGGTCGCGTCTCTCTCACGGGCCGATCGGCGGCGTTCGGCGCTGACAACGTTGCGCGCCACCCCGTACAGCCAGGCGATCTCGCTACCCGCACCAGGCCGGTAGGAATGGGCTGAATCGATCACCGCCAGGAACACCTCCGCGGTCAGATCGGCGGCGGTATGCGGATCATCCACCCGTCGCGCCACGAACCTTCCGATAGCCTCGATGTGCCGTCGGTAGAACGCCTCGAATGCCGCGGGATCGTGCCCGATGCGGGCGATGCCCTCCTCATCGGAGGCACCGTCGGATTGGGGCCAGCTCATGCAGTCACTCCTCTTGCCGGTTCATCCCTACTTGGCGTGAGAGCCGAGAGGCGTTACCCGGACCGGCCGCTCGCAGGCTGTCCGGTTGGGGTGGGTGCTGCTTTCCTCGAGGTCCGGACACCTGCGCGGTGGAAACCCAGGACGGGCATGGTGCCGGATTGTCGGCGTGAAATGCGAGAAGTTTGACTCAGGACATAACGGGCACCTGCCGACACACCTGCTTACAAGGCACGAAGGGGAGCGCGGCGATGGGCGTGATGTTCCGCAAGCGGCAGAAGTTCGGACCGCTGATCCTGAATTTCACCGAGCACGGTTTCTCGTCCTGGAGCATCAGAATCGGCCGCTGGTCGTGGAACTCCCGTTCTCGGGCGCACCGAGTCGACCTGCCCGGCCCGCTGTCCTGGAAGCAGAACAAATCCCGCAGGCGAGACCGCGTCGAGCATCGGTGATCGCGAAGCTCAGCGAAGGGTCGTCGGTGTAGGGGTGGTCTCCGCCGCTTCGGCGGCGGGCTCGCCGAAGCGGGCGAGGGCGAGTGTGCCCGCGACAGCGATCAGGAAGCCCAGCACGGCGCTCCAGGCGTACCCGTGACGGGTGCCGTCGCCGAGGAGGACGACCCCGACCAGCGCCGGAACGACGGTCTCGGCCACGACCATCGCGGCGGTGGTCGTGGTCACCGCGCCGCGCTGCAGCGCGGTCGCGAAGAACAGGAACGCCGAGAGGCCGCCACCGGCCACGACGTACGTCGCCGGGTCGGACAGGAGGTCGAGCGGGGACAGGCTCACCAGTACCCGCGCGCCGATGGCGACGAAGCCGAACCCCAGGCCCGCGATGAACCCGAGCACCGCGGACCGGGCCTCTCCGCGCAGGCGCCCGGCCAGCATGCCCGCCGCTCCCATCACGACGACGCAGCCGAGCAGCGCGAGTCTGAACGCCAGGCTCACCGATGCCGGATTCTCATGGCCGGCGGCCAGGCCGAGCAATGCCAGGCCGACGCAGACCGCGGCGACCGCGGTCCACTCCCGGCCGGACAGCCTGAAGTGCAGGACCCAGGCGGCGACGACCGCGGTGACGGCCAGGTTGGCGGCGATCACAGCCTGCACGACGAACAGCGGCAGCGACCGCAGCGCCGCCAGTTCGGCCACGAAGCCGAGCAGGTCGAGTGCCGTGCCGACCAGGAACGGGAGCCGCCGGATGAGGCGGACCAGCAGCCGCGGATCGACGCCCGCACCCGTCGGTGTCGTGCGCGCGGCGAGGGCTTGCAGCACGCTCGCGGTGCCGAAACAGATCGCGGCGGCGATCGCTCCGAACAGACTCCAGACCATCCCCTGAGCCTATGACCTGACCGAGCGGCCTGTCCGCTCCGACTGCGACGCGGGTCAGGTGGCCGTGGTTGCCCCTTCGATTGGGCCTTATCGGGCCATTTCCTACTGGCCGGTCATAGCGGATGTTTTCAGGACGTAAAACTATGATCACGCCATGAAGTCACGTCACATCGCCGGAATGACGGCAGCGTTCGTAGCGGCCACCCTGTTCTCGGCGGTTCCCGCCCAGGCGGCCTCGTCCGTTCAGATCTATCGGGTCTACTACGACTCGCCGGGCTCCGATAACCGGAGCAACGCGAGCCTGAACGCCGAGTGGGTCCAGATCATCAACCGTGGCTCGACTTCACGGTCCCTCACCGGCTGGAAACTGCGCGACCGGACCGGCTACACCTACACGTTCGGCAGTTTCCGGCTGGGTGCCCGGAAGATCGTCTACGTCCACACCGGCAGGGGCACCGACACGACCAAGAACCGCTACTGGGGCCGGCGGGCCTACGTCTGGAACAACACCGGCGACACCGCCTACCTCCGCAGCTCCTCCGGCACGTTGATCGACAAGTGCTCCTGGGGCTCGTCGGGGAGCTCCCGTTACTGCTGAGACGAGTCGACTGATCACTGGCGGTCACGGCGCTCTATCCGCACCGAACGCCAGTGATCAACGCTCCGGGCGCTGCGATACTGGCGACGCTGGCGGTGGAGGCGGGCGTGCACCAGCTCGACCTCACGGCGCACCTGCCCGGCCCGCCGCCCTCGCCGCGGGATCCACTGTCCGTTCTCGGTGACCTGCCGTCCTCGGTTGCCGTCCGTTCGGTGACCCGCCGTCCTCGGTTGCCGTCCGTTCTCGGCGGCCCCGCGACCCACCGCCCGGATCAGCGGATGGTGGGGTCCGGCTGCTCCTCGGCCTCGGCGAGGGAGCCGCCCGTCCACAGCCGGCGCATCTCCGGGCAGTCCGCCAGCAGCCGATCGAGCCGGCCCTGACCGACGACGCGGCCGCGGTCGAGCACCACGATCCGGTCGGCTCGTTCGAGAGCCGCCCGGCGGTGCGAGACGACCAGCAGCGTCGCCGGTCCGCGGCCGTCCCGGGCGGCGCGGGCGAGCCGTTCCCACAGCAGCCGTTCGGTCTCGACGTCCAGCGCGGAGGACAGGTCGTCGACGACGAGCAGGTCCGGCGCCCGTACGAGGGCCCGGGCGGCCGTGGCCCGTTGCGCCTGGCCACCGGACAGCCGTACGCCCCGGGAACCGACGACCGTCTCGAGGCCGTCCGGCATGTCCGCCACGTCCGCGTCGAAGGCCGCGAGCTCGAGCGCGGTGGTGAGCCGGTCGTCGGCCGCGCCGAGCAGGAGGTTCTCCCCGAGCGAGTCGGAGAACAGCCGGGGGAGCTGGCTCGCGTACGCGACCCGGCCGGGGACCAGGTACGTTCCCGGGTCGTCGACGGGCCGGCCGTTCCAGGCGATCGTCCCGGCGTCCAGCGGCACGAGCCCGAGCAGCGCCCGTACGAGGGTGGTCTTGCCGGCCCCGACGGCTCCGGTGAGCACGGTGAACGAGCCGCGTTCGATCCGCAGGTCGACGGCGTCCAGGCCGCGGCCGCCGCCGTACCGCACGGTCAGTCCGCGGCCCTCGACGACCTCCAGCGGGTCGGGGTGCGGCGGTGGCGTCCGGACCGGTGGCGGCTCCCGGCGGAACCAGACGCCGCTCGGCCGCGCCAGGTCGTGGACGTCCTCGTGCGGCGCCATGAGCCGGCCGAGGCGTTCGGCGGCGACGGCGCCCTGCGGCAGGCGGTACAGGAACGTGCCGAGGGAGCGCGGCAGCGCGGTCAGCCAGCCGAGGTAGCCGGTGAAGAGCGCCAGGTCGCCCACGGTGAACGTCCCGTGGTGCATCGCGGGGGCGGCGACGAGCAGGACGAGGCCCATGCCGATCTCCACGGTCGCGCCCGTCACCGTCTCCAGCAGGTCGCTCGCCAGCCGGTCCCGGACGGCGGCGTCCCGCCGCCGGCGGTTGTGCGCGCGGAGCCGTGCCAGCACCGCGTCCTCGGCGCCGGCCGTCTTGACCGCCAGGATGCCCGCGAACGCGTCGCCGATGTGGGCCGTCACGACCGCGCCCAGCCGCCGGGCGCGACGGTGCAGCCGCCGGATCACCGTGCCGAGCAGCCGGCTGAGCACGCCGGCGGCGAGCATCGGCGCCGCGAGCGCCAGCGTCACGACGGGGTCGATCGTGGCCATGATCACCAGCGCGGTGCCGCCGAACAGCGCGGTTCCGGTCAGGTCCACCAGGTCGTCGGTGACCTGGACGAGGTCGTCCACGTCGTCGCGCAGCCGGGCCAGCGCCTCACCCGACGAGTGCGGCAGCCGGGTCGCGGCGGTACCGCGGGCGGTGAGGATCGAGCGCAGCACGTTGACGCGCAGCGTGGTCGCCGCGGCCTCCCACCAGTACACCCCGTACGCCCACGCGGTGACGAGGTTCAGACCGCGGACCACCTCCAGCCCGACGAACGCGGCGCAGAGCCACAGCGCCTCCCGAAGATCGGCGGCCCGGTGCCCGCTGAGCTGGTCGAACAGCCGCTTCAGCAGCAGACCGCCGCCGATGGGGAACAGGTACGTCGGCAGCCACAGCAGGCCGCCGAGCATGTACCGGCCCAGCCCGGAGGAGCGGGCGAGGCCGGCCATCACGGTCGGTACGGGCCTCATCGCGCCACCCCCGCCGCGCTCAGCAGCCGCGCGAACCGGCTGCCGGGGTCGGCCGCCAGTTCCTCCCGGCGGCCGGACTCGACGATCCGGCCGCCGTCGACCACCGCGACGACGTCCACCCGCGCCAGGGAGGACAGCCGGTGCGCGATGAGCACGCCGGTACGGTCGGCGAGGAGCCGGTCGACGACCTCCTCGATGCGCCGTTCGGTCGCCGGGTCGAGCCGGCTGGACGCCTCGTCCAGCACCACGAGCCCCGGGTCGGTGAGCAGCGTCCGGGCGAACGCCAGGAGCTGCGCCTCACCGGCGGACACGCCGACCGCGTCGCCCCCCAGCTCGGTGTCGAGGCCGTCGGGCAGGGCGGCCAGCCACGCGCCCATGCCGACCTCGGCGAGGATCTCGCGCAGCCGCCGGTCGTCGGCGAGCCCCGGCCGGAACAGCGTCAGGTTGTCCCGCACGCTCGCGGTGAACAACTGCACGTCCTGGGTGACCACGCCGATCCGCCGCCGTACGGAGGCCGGGTCGGCGGTCCGCAGGTCCACCCCGCCGACCCGTACGACGCCGCCGGTCGGGTCGTACAGGCGCAGGACGAGCCGGGCGATGGTGGTCTTGCCGCTGCCCGTACGGCCGACCAGGCCGAGGGTCTCGCCCGGCGCCAGCGTCAGGTCGATTCCGGACAGGACCGGCGCGTCGTCGTCGGCGTACGCGAAGTCGACGCGGTCGAGCCGTAGCCCGAGCGGGCCGGACGCCGGCAGCGGTTGCGGGTCGGCGGGCTCCGGCAGCGTACGGCGTTCGGCCAGCAGATCCCGGACGCGGGCGACGCCGGCGAGGGCCGCCTGGTACTGCCGCAACTGGTCGAGCAACCGCTCGAACGGTGTCCGCACCATCTGCGTGTACTGGAACAGCAGCACGGCCGTGCCGACGGTGAGCGTCCCGGACTGGCGGGCCCACGCGGCCAGCGCGAGCACCAGCGCGGTGCCCGCCGCGAAGGCCACCGACGTGCCCGCGAGCAGGCCGCTGCCGATGCGCTCGGACCGGAACTCCGCGCGGTACTTCCGGCCACTGGCCTGATGCACCCGGCGCACGGCGTGCTCGCCGGCGCCGTTCGCGCGGAGGTCCTCGAGGCCGGCCAGCCGCTCCTCGATGTCGCCGAACAACGCGGCGTACCTCGCGCGGGACCGCGCGGCCGCCGGCACGGCCAGCCGCTGCGCCTGGGCCATCGCGAACCCGATCGCCGCGCAGTACGCGAGGAGCAGGGCGCCGACGCGCGGCTCCACGGACAGCATGACGACGAGCACGCCCGCCAGGAGCAGGACGCCGGCGACGACGTCCAGCAGGAAGGCGACGACGAACTCGGCGATGGCGACGACGTCGCCGTCGACCCGTTCGATCAGCTCGCCGGGCGTACGCCGCCGATGGAAGCCCAGGTCGAGGCCGAGCGCGTGCTCGGCCAGCCTCTCCCGGAGGCGGTTGGTGCCGTCCCAGGCCAGCCGGCTCGCCAGCCAGGCGGTGAGGGCACGGGCGCCCTGCCCGGCGACGGTGAGGGCCAGGTAGCCGACGGCGACGAACACCAGATGGCGGGTGCTCGCGCCGCCGATGGCGTCGTCGACGAAACGCCGGGTGAGCTGCGGCGCGGCGAGCGGCAGCGCGGTCGCCGCCGTGACGGCGGCGACCAGGGCCGTGGTCGCGCGAGGTCCCGGGCGGAGGCAGCCCAGGACGGTGGTCGATGAGGTCTGCTTACCGGCGTCTGCCCGCGCCGGTCGGGTCGATGGTCGCACGTGGCGTCGTGTCCTTCGCGTAGGTGGCGATTGCCTGCTGGGTGGACACGTACGCAGGGCGCATGACCATCTCCTCGGTCGACTGCTCGTACGCGGGGAGTACAACAGAGGGCGGCCACGGCGGGCAACGGAATTTCCGCCAGGGCATATCGTGCGAGGTGGGCTGATCGACCGCGTGGGGTGGCCGACGGCGGGCGAAGGGTGGTGGTCCGGTGGCCGGTGCGGTACGGAACTGGGCGGGCAACATCGGCTTCCAGGCCGAGCAGGTCCGCTATCCGGCCTCTCTGGACGAGGTACGGAGCCTGGCGGCGCGCGGCCCGAAGGTGCGCGTGCTGGGCAGCGGCCACTCCTTCAACGACATCGCCGACACGCCGGACACCCTGGTCTCCCTGGCCAAGCTGCCGGCCGCCGTGGAGATCGACAGCGCCGCGGCGACGGTGCGGGTCGGGGCGAGCGTCCGGTACGCCGAGCTGAGCCGGGAGCTGCACGACAAGGGGTACGCCCTGCCCAACCTGGCGTCCCTGCCGCACATCTCCGTGGCCGGCTCGATCGCGACGGCGACGCACGGTTCCGGTGAGACGAACGGCAACCTGGCCACGGCGGTGTCCGGGCTCGAGCTGGTCACCGCCGGCGGCGACCTCGTGACGCTGAGCCGCGAGCGGGACGGGGACCGGTTCGCCGGAGCGGTCGTCGGGCTCGGCGCCCTCGGCATCGTCGTGAGCGTGACGCTGGACCTCGGCGCGACGTTCGACGTACGGCAGCGGGTGTACGAAGGGCTGCCGCTCGAGGTCCTCGACGAGCGCTTCGCCGAGGTCGTCTCCGGCGCCTACAGCGTGAGCCTGTTCACCACGTGGCGCGAGGCGCGGATCGACCAGGTCTGGGTGAAGCAGCGCGTCGACGCGGCGGACGGGGACGCGATGCCGGAGGAGTGGTTCGGCGCCCGGCCCGCCGACGGGCCACGGCACCCGGTCCCCGGGATGTCCGCCGTCGCCTGCACCGAGCAGCTCGGCGTGCCCGGTCCGTGGTTCGACCGGCTGCCGCACTTCCGGCCCGACTTCGCGCCGAGCAGCAGCGGCGACGAGCTGCAGTCGGAGTTCCTGCTGCCCCGGTCGCACGCCGTCGAGGCGCTGCACGCCCTGAACGAGGTCCGGGACCGCATCGCCCCGGTCCTGCAGGTCTGCGAGATCAGGACCGTCGCGGCGGACGACCTGTGGATGAGCACGTCCTACGGGCGGGACACGGTGGCCGTGCACTTCACCTGGGTCAAGGACACCGGTGAGGTGCTCCCCGTGCTCGACCTGGTCGACGAGCGCCTGGCGCCCTTCGACGCCCGGCCGCACTGGGGCAAGCTGTTCACCACTCCCGCCGACGCGCTGCGCGCGAGGTACCCGCGGCTATCCGACTTCCACGCCCTGGCCCGCCACTACGACCCGAACGGCACCTTCACCAACGACTTCCTCACCCGCCACCTCTTCGCAGATCTCGACTGACCGGCCGCGGCGTCACTCGAAGAGCGCGTCGACCGTGCGGACGATGACGGAGCGTTTGACCCAGGCTTCGATCTGCGCGACGTCGGTGCAGGCGGTGATGCGTTCGCGTGCTTCGTCCGGAACCGGGACACCACGCGCGTCGAGTACCTGGAGGAGGGTGCGCACCCTGCCCCGGACCTCGCCCTTGACCTCGCCCTCGGCCTCGCCCTCGGCGTAAGTTCTGCGGAACGCGTCGCTTTTGTAGGGGGATGTATCGCTTCGCATCATTGCCTCCAATTCGGTGGCGGGTGCCTCGGGTAGCGCCGCGAGCACGACATCAATGTACAGTTCCGCGCGGTCGCCGTCCTCCATCGCGGCGACAGCGCAAAGCAGGGCATGAAAGATCCTCGCCCGGTTATAGGCGGCCCCGTGCGTCATGGTCGACAGGACGGCCAGCTCGGGTGCGCGGACGGCCTCCGCCGCGTCGGTGACGACCGGGACCGCCTCGGGTTTGAGCACCAGGGGAGTCAGGGTCCAACCCGGATGGCCGAGCTCGATCGGCTCGGCGCACCAGTCACCGATCGCGGCGTCCGCGCAGATCACCAGCAGGACCGCCGGGCAGCGGGTCCGCGCGCGCAGCCCGGCGAGGTAGACCGGCCAGCTCCACCGCTTGTCCTGGTCCCGCCCGAGCTGGATCTCCACCACGACGGCCAGCACGGGGGACGCCGCCTCGAAGACGACCACGGCGTCCGCACGGAACTCCGCCGGGCTCCACTCGGTGAGATCGCCGGATTCGACCCGGACGGCTTTATAGTCCGGGATATCCACCTTTAAAGCGTTATGCAGAATCTCTGCCGCCAGGGCCGGACGGTTCTTGAAGAGCAAGGCGAGTGATTCGTGACTCAGTGATGGCATGGCCGGGACTTTAAACCGGCCATGCCATCGGCTGCGAATTGATCAGTCTAAAATTGCGATAAATGGTGATTAGTTAGATGTGCTCGGGGCGGTAGGCCGTCAGCCAGTCGTTCAGGGCGACGATCCGCTCCATCGCCATGCGGTCCTGCTGGAGGCTGGCCCGGCCGATCGGGCGGCGCAGGGCCGTGCGCGCGGCGTCCTCGTCGACGTAGGGCCGTACGGGCGCGTTCGGGTCGGCGAGGATGCCGGACAGGCGGTCGCGGACCGCTCGTTCGTAGCTGGGGTTCTGCGTGGCGGGGTACGGGCTCTTGCGCCGCCGTACGACCGACTCGGGGAGGAGATCGGCGGTCGCGCCGCGCAGCAGGCTCTTCTCCCGGCCGTCGTAGGTCTTGTGCGACCACGGCGTGTTGAACACGTACTCGACGAGCCGGTGGTCGCAGAACGGCACGCGGACCTCCAGGCCGACCGCCATGCTCATCCGGTCCTTGCGGTCCAGGAGGAAGCGGACCATCCGGGTGAGGTGGAGGTAGCAGATCTCCCGCATGCGGCGCTCGAGGCCGCTCTCGCCGGGCAGCCGGGGCACCTCGTCGATCGTCTCGTGGTACCGCGCGGCGAGGTAGGCGTCGGTGCGCCGGCCGAGGTCGCGGTCGATGAGGTCCTGTTCTCTGCCCAGGCCGTGGCGCCAGGGGAAGCCCTCGGCGGCGACCGCGGCTGGATCGTGGAACCAGCGGTACCCGCCGAAGACCTCGTCGGCGGACTCGCCCGACAGCGCCACGGTGGAGTGCCGCCGGATCTCGGCGAACAGCAGGTACAGCGACGTGTCCATGTCGCCGCCGCCGGGCAGATCCCGGGCGCGCATCACCGTCTCGACGGCCTCCGGCGAGGTGAGGTTGTCGCTGCCGAGGACGACGTCGGTGTGGTGGGACCCGACGTGCTTGGCGACGTCATGGACGTACGGCGTGTCGGCCGTGTCCCGCATGGCGTCGGGCACGAACCCGCCGCCCTCGTCGGTGAAGTCCACCGCGAAGGTGCGTACGGTGCCGGCCCCCAGCGCCCGGTCGGCCAGCGCGGTCAGGGCGCTGGAGTCCAGGCCGCCCGACAGCAGGGTGCACAGGGGTACGTCGGAGATGAGCTGCCGTTCGACGATGTCCTCGAGCAGTTCGCGGACGTGGCGGACGGTCGTGGGGACGTCGTCGGTGTGCTCCCGGGCGGTGAGCGCCCAGTAGCGCCGGTCGGTCACCCCGCCGCGCGAGACGCGGACGACGTGCCCGGGCTCGACCTCGTACATGCCGTCGAAGACGGCGTGGCCGGGGGTCTTGGCGGTGGAGAGCAGCTCGAACAGGCCGTCGTCCCGGACGCGCGGGGTGAAGAGGGGATTGGCCAGGATGGCCTTGGGCTCGGAGCCGAACAGCACCCCGTGGCGGGTCGGCGCGTAGTACAGCGGCTTGATGCCCATCCGGTCCCGGATCAGCAGCAGTTCCTCGGTCCGCCGGTCCCACAGCGCTAAGGCGTACATCCCGTTCAGGCGCTCGACGAGGTCGGCGCCCCAGCGCAGATACGCCTGCAGGACCACCTCGGTGTCGCTGCGGGTGCGGAACCGGTGCCCGTGGGACTCGAGCTCCCGGCGGAGCTCACGGAAGTTGTACGTCTCGCCGCTGTAGACCAGCGTCGCGGGTCCCTCGCTCATCGGCTGCGCGCCGCCCTCGATGTCGATCACGGCGAGGCGCCGGTGCCCCAGTGCGACGTGCGGGTCGATCCAGAGGCCTTCGGCGTCCGGGCCGCGGAGCGCCATCGTGCGCGTCATCGTGAGCGCGGTCTCGCGCTCGAGAGTGAGGTCGCGGTCGTAATCCACCCAGCCGGCTATGCCGCACACGGAACGCCTCCTCATTGGATGCATCATGCACGTAACAGACGCTAACCCCGTCTGTCAGAAACATCCAAGTAACAAACCTCACGGCCTGCGAGGCTGGACATCCGGGACGAACCGTGCGCCGCTCAGCCGGCGGCCGGTTCGTCCTCGCCGTTCACGACGCCGGGGAGCCAGTCGAGCGACCCCGTGGCCAGCGCCTCATCCGCGAGCTTCTTCCCGGTCGGCGTCTGCAACGCGGCGAGCGAGCTGTCGATCCACGGCTGGATGGTGTGATGCCCCTGGTCCCGGTACTCGATGGCCTGCAACAGGCATTCGAGCTTGTCGGCGTCGCGCGCGCAGCGGGCCTCCAGGCTGGTCCGCCGCTCGTACTCCGCGACCGAACCGGTGATCAGATCGGCCACCGGGGCGGGCAGCCCGCGAACCTGATCCGCGGTGACCTGCTCGTTGGGCATGCGGGTGACATACCGCTTGGCGAGGTACGGCAGGTCGGTGAGCCGGGTCTCCTGGCTGTCGTGAAAGAGGCTGAGCAGGATGGCCCGCTCGGGGTTCGCGCCCTCCAGGGCGGCCAGCACGCCGGCCAGCACCGCGGCCCGGAAGGAATGGTCCGCGATGCTCTCCGGCGCGACGACGCCCGCGACCAGCCAGCCGCTCCGCTTGTAGCGCTTGAGCAGTCCCATCTCGTAGACGAACTCCGTCAAGCGCGCCAGCTCATCCGGCATGCCTGCCCCCTCACTCTCGGCCGCCCGGGTATCTCACGGTAGACGACTTTTCCCAGATCAGACGGTAAGCGGAGGGCAGATCTCGGCCGGGCCCGCCGGGCCGGGAGTGGAAGCCGAGCCGCCGGGTAGCGTTCCGGCATGATCGGACGACTGCAGGAACTCGTCATCGACTGCGCCGACCCGCCGAAGCTGGCCCGCTTCTGGACGGCCGTGGTCGGCGGAGAGGCCGTCGACCGCGATCCCGACTGGTCCTACGTCGATCCGCCGGACGAGCCGCTGCGCCTGGCGTTCCAGCTCGTGCCGGAGGGCAAGGAGGTCAAGAACCGCCTGCATCTCGACGTCGAGGTCGCGGACATCGACGCGGCGCGCGAACGCCTCTGCGCCGAGGGCGCCACCGCCGTCGAGGACCTGCGCACCGACGCCCACGGCCGGTTCCAGGTGATGCGGGACCCGGAGGGCAACGAGTTCTGCCTCGTCGACTGATCGCCGATCGGTCGCGCCGGACCGCGTGGCACCGGCGGGTAGTCGTGCGCCCCGCGGCCCGGGCGTGCGTCGGGGCATCCGTCAGCCGGCCGCCAGGTGGGCGGTGACGAAGTCCAGGACCTCGGGAGACGCCTTCGGCAGTGAGCCGCTGTCGAACGGCGGTCGCGGGTCGTACTCGGTCCACAGTTGGATCGCCTGCGCGGCGACGTCGCCGCCGATGTCGGCGGCCAGGGTCAGCGCCATGTCGATGCCGGCCGAGACGCCCGCCGCCGTCACCACCTTGCCGGCCGTCACGACGCGTTCGGGGACGTACGTCGCGCCGGTGGCCTCGAGCTCCTTCCGGACGGCCCAGTGCGTGGTCGCCCGCAGACCGTCGAGCAGCCCGGCGGCGCCGAGGATCAGCGAGCCGGAGCACACCGACGTGGTCCACCGGGTCGTGGGATGCACGCGCCGGACCCAGTCGACGTACCGCCGGTCGCCGAGCACGACGTCGCGGGTCCCCGGACCGCCCGGCACGAGGAGGACGTCGCACCGGTCGATGGCGTCGAACGCGGCGTCGGCCACGACCGTGAGCGCCCCGTCCGTACGGACGGGGCCGCGTTCGGCCGCCGCGAAGACGGTCGTGACGCCCGGCAGGCGCGACAGCACCTCGTACGGCCCGACGGCGTCGAGCGGGGTGAATCCTTCGTACAGCGCGAATACGATCCGCACGGGCCTGCTCCTCATCGGGATGTCACGGATGAACGGAACCGGCGGCGGTAGTCGCCGGGAGTGACGGACACGGTCCGCTTGAAACCGCGATGCATGGTCTCGGGGGTGCCGAAGCCGCACTCGCGGGCGATCACGTCGAGCGGGCGGGCGGTCGTCTCCAGCAGCCGGCGGGCCGCCTCGACCCGCACCGACTCGACGTACGACCCCGGAGTCACGCCGACGTCCTCGCGGAACACGCGGGCGAAGTGCCGTGGGCTCAGCCCCGTCCGGGCCGCCAGCGCCTCCACGGACAGGTCCGCGGTCAGGTGGTCGGCGATCCACCGCTGCAGCTCCCGCATGCCGGGCCGGTCCGGCCGCTGCGCGGCCAGTTGGGCGCTGAACTGCGCCTGCCCGCCCGGCCGCTGCACGAACACGACCAGCTGCCGGGCGACCGCCCGGGCGGTCGCGGCGCCGCGGTCGTCCTCGACCATGGCGAGCGCCAGGTCGATCCCCGCGGTCACGCCCGCCGAGGTCCAGACGGGATCGTCCCGTACGAAGATCGGATCCGGATCGACCTCGACGGCGGGGAACCGCTCGGCCAGCAGGCGGCAGGCGGACCAGTGCGTGGTCGCCCGCCGGCCGTCGAGCAGCCCGGCCCGCGCCAGCAGGAACGCGCCGCTGCACACCGAGCCGACGCGGCGGGCGCGTCGCGCGGTGGCCGAGATCCACGCGATCGTCCGCTTGTCCCGCGCGGCCTCCGCGGTGCCGGGACCGCCCACGACGATGAGGGTGTCGACGGGGTCGTCGTGGAAGGCGCGGTGGGGGAGGACCGCCAGGCCGCTGGACGACTCGACCGGCGTGCGTTCGGCGGCGACGACCTCGGTGGTGTAGCCGCCGCCGGCCAGGTCGAAGACCTCCAGGGGGCCGGTGAGGTCCAACGACTGGAAGCCGGGGTGGACGAGGAACGTGATCCGCACGTCCTCAGCGTCGCCGCTCCGGCCGAATGTCCGCAATGACGCGGATATGACGAATACAGCCATCTGCCGGTCCGTGGACCGGCAGATGCCCGTCGGCGTGCGGACCGGCGGATGTGCGTCGGCGTGCGGACCGGCGGATGTGCGTCGGCGTGCGGACCGGCGGATGTGCGTCGGCGTGCGGACCCCAGGAGATGAGGTCATCGTCGGCGGATGAGCGGAAGGGGCCGGGATTCCCCGGCCCCTTCGCCCCCTGTCCGCTTAGGTCAGCGCGCGGCCTCGTAGGCGTCCATCGTGCGTCCGAGCAGCGCGAACTTCTCGGTCCGGTTGACCGACGGCTGAACCTCCTGGCGGTTCGGGTCGATGTACCGGTAGCCGAGGTTGCTGAACGCGGCGATGATGTAGTGCCGGTTCGGCTTGCCGGGCAGCGACTTGACGATGCCCGCGTCGCTCACCGCGTTCTCCGACAGGCCCGTCTTGTGGGCGAACGTCACCTGGGCGGCGTCCTGGCAGGGCTGCACGGGGTACTGGTACTTGCCGTCGGTCGGGTCGTCGTTGACCGTCACGGTGCCGTCCGGGCCGATCCACCGGTCCGAGATCCGCTGCGGCATGCCCGCCGCCGGGTAGGGGTAGCCGCAGTAGTTCGTCGTCGACAGGACGTTGTTCCAGCCCTGGTCGCCGAGCTCCTTCATGAAGAACTCGCGGGAGGACTTGCTCAGGACGTCACTGGTGACCGCCTTGCCGTTCGGAGCGGTCCACGCCGTGCCCGTGACGCCGTTGAGGAGCGCCAGCAGCTTGGCGGTGTCCAGCGAGGACATGTTGATGCCGGAGGTCCAGTTCCCGCCGTTGGCGGGGTTGGTGTCCTTCAGCTGCATCGTCTCCAGGCCGATGCCCTGGAAGGTCTGGTTGAGACCGTCGATCGCGCCCTTGTCGTTCAACAGCTTGATCATCGCGCACGCCGAGCCGTTGTCGGAGACGGTGATCATGCGGTCGAAGTAGTTGCGGACGGTGTCGGTCGTGGCGGCGCCGCACAGGTCGGAGGCCTGCGTCGGCTGGTAGGAGTACGTGTCGTCCAGCGTGATGACGCCCTTGTCCACCAACTGCAGGACGCCGAAGCCGACCATCAGCTTGAGGGTCGACGCCGGGTAGGGCGACATGAAGTCGATGGGCGCGTTCTCGCGGCCCGGGACGACGTCGGTGTCGCCCTGCCCGTTGTTGGTGTTCCAGAGGTTGGTGTCCCAGTGCCGGTAGCGCACCGCGGTGGTGTGGAAGTTCCGGTCGACCGGGACGATGACGCCGTTCTTGTACGTCGGGCTGGTCACGACGGTGCCAGAGGAGACGGGCCGGCCCTTGTCGTCGAGCTCGAGGACGGTCACGTCGACGTTCGGCTGCTGGTGGATCTGTGTCGCGGCCGCGATGGCCGCCGCCTTCAGCTTGGGGGCCCGATCCCGTCCCGCGAGCTTCTTCTCCGGGTCGACGTCGACCGAGGCGGACTTCTTCGCCTGGGTGGACGTGGGGGGCTCGGTGTCCAGGACCTGGCCGAACTGCAGCGCGGCCATGGTCTTCTGGAGCTTTCGCGCGACACCGCTGGTGTCCGGCTCGGCCGCCTGCGCCGGCTGCGCGACGGTGGCCAGCAGCATCACGGCGCCGCCCAGCGCTACCCAGCCCCGACCGTGCTTACGATAACGGTTCAAGATCATTCTGACAAAATAGCGATATCGGTCGCGCATCTCCCCGGTTTCGCCGATATCTGGAAAGCCGCTGCTCACCGGCCGTACGGATCCGTGTCGCCGCGAAGCGCGACCGGCGCGGGCCGCCCGACGTCAGAAGTCGAACAGGACGCTGATGCTCTCCCGGCGGTGGATGCGGGCGATCGCCTCGGCGAACAGCGGCGCGACCGAGACCTTCTGCACCTTCGGCGACAGCCGTACCGGCTGGTTCTCCACCGTGTCGGTCACGTAGAGCCGCGAGATCGGGCTGGAGTCGAGCCGCTCCATCGACTTGCTGGTGAACACCCCGTGCGTCACGGCCGCGCGCACGCTCCGCGCGCCGTGCTCCATCACGGACTCCGCGACCTCCGTCAGCGTGCCGGCCGTGATCGTGAAGTCGTCGACGATCACGGCGTCCCGGCCGCGTACGTCACCGATCAGGTCGACGACCCGCGCCGTCTCGCTGTGGTCGACGCGCTCCTTGTCGGCGATGGCGAGCGGCGCGCCGAGCCGCCTGGCGTACTTCCGGGCCTGCTTGGCGAACCCCGCGTCCGGCGACACGACGACGAGGTCGCCCGAGTCGCCGATCGCCTCGGCGAGCAGGGGGAGGGCGTACAGGTCGTCGACCGGCCGGGTGAAGAACCCCTGGATCTGCGGCGCGTGCAGGTCCATGGTGACGACCCGGTCGGCCCCGGCCACCTCGATCGACTGCGCGCACACCCGGGCGCGGATCGACACCCGCGGCTCGTCCTTCTTGTCGGCCTTGGCGTAGCTGAAGTAGGGCATCAGCACCGTCACCGACGCGGCGCTGGCCCGCTTGAACGCGTCGATCCAGAACAGCAGCTCGACGAAGTTGTCGTTGGCGGGGAACACCGTGGACTGCACCAGGTGCACGTGCCGGCCCCGGACATTCTGGTTGACCTTCACGAACAGGTTGCCGTCGGAGAAACGGATCACCTCCCCGCGACCCGGCTTCACGCCCAGATGGTCGCAGATCGCGGCGGTCAGTCGCGGACTGCCCGTTCCGCCGAACACCAGCAGCTCTTCGAAGTCGGAACCGGTCACCAGCATCGCCTCCCGCGCCGTCCGCCACGATCATCCCCGGAACGGCCGCCTTCGTCACTATCGATCTGCCGTGACCCGGTCACCGGCCGGACGGATGTACGAGACCGTTCTCCCAGGCCCATGCCGCGGTCACCGTGTCCAGGACGCCGGCCCGCGCGCGGGCGGACGCCTAACGCGGTGCCGGGAGCATCAGGGCGGGTGCTCCCGGCACCGCGCGTGTGAAACGCTCGGCCGGGTGGGGAGGAGCCATCGATGGACGTTCTGATCAGAGACGCTCTGGACGCCGACGCTCCCGTGATCGCCGCGCTGCTGACGCAGCTCGGCTATCCGTCGACCACGGAGCGCAAGCATCTGGGCTTCGAGGACGCGTGCCACCGTTCCGCCCGATTCGTCCGCCCGCTGGACACCGACTGAGCCCGACGGGCGTACTGAAGTCTCGGCTCCCGCCGGCCGTACGGAAAGCTCGGTGAAAGTGATCCACCGGCTGCGGAACATCCCTCAGCGGGATTTTCGTCCGGCGCCGGTGCAGGTCTTCACCGAGAGTTCGGCCCGGCGACTCCGGGGCGGACAGTGGCCCGCTCGTGCCATGTGCCGGCGGTGAGGCCGCGCGGCGGTCGAGGAGGGGCGGGTCAGCTGACGACGTCCTTGGTGCGGAAGCGGCGGACGGCCAGGGCGAGGAAGACGATGGCATAGGAGGCGGACAGGGCCGTGCCCTTGATCATGCCGGTCCACTCCAGATGCGGCTGGAGGGCGTCGGTCCAGGCGAACGTCCAGTGCGTCGGCAGGAACTCCCGCCAGTGGCCGAGCGCCGTCACCGCGTCGATGATGTTGCTGAGGATGACGAGGCCGACCGCGCCGCCGACCGCGCCGAGCGGCGAGTCGGTGGTGACCGACAGCAGGAACGCCAGGGCGGCGACGACGAGCTCGGACGCCAGGATGTAGCCGACGATGATGAGCATCCGGGTGAGGGCCGTGCCGTTCGGCAGCGCGACGTCTCCGCCCGGCACCCGCAGGCGGGCCCAGCCGAAGACGTAGATCCCGGTGATCATCGCCATCGTGGGCAGGCTGACCACGGCCAGCGCGGCGTACGCGAGGGCGACGATCAGTTTCTGGCGCAGCAGCCGGACGCGCGGCACCGGGGCGGCGAGGAGGTACCGCAGGGACGCCCAGCCGGCCTCGCTCGCCACCGTGTCGCCGCAGAACAGCGCCACCGCCACGACGAGCAGGAAGCCCGCGGATGCGAACAGCGTGAACGCCGTGAAGTTCAGCGCGCCCGCCGTCGCCACCGTGACGAGGCCGGGGGTGTTCGCGTCGTTCCCCGACGGCGAACCGCCGAGCTTGAAGGCGGCGGCGAGCACCCAGGGCAGCGCCAGCAGGACCAGGAACGCGATCCAGGTGCGGCGCCGGCGCAACTGGCGAACGGCCTCGACGCGCAGCGGCAGGGTCCGACGCCGCCGGTAGGTGGGATCCTCGGCCACCGGCCCTCCCCGAGTCACGAGCCCTTTCCGCGTCATGAGGCGTCTCCGATCAGCGCGAGGAACGCGTCCTCCAGACGGCGGTGCGGCGTCACCCGCTCCACCGGAACGCCGCCGGCGACCAGGGCGGCGACCACGGCCGCCGGCGCCGAGCCGTTCAGGCGCACGAGGACGCCCGGGGCGTACGGCTCCGCACCCTCGACACCATCCAGGGCGGTGAGCACGCTCATCGCGCGGTCGGCCTCCGGCGTGCCGATCAGGATCGAGCCGTCGTGGCCGGCGATCTCGGCGACCGGCCCCGCGGCGACGAGGGTGCCCCGGTGCATGACGACGACGTCGGTGCAGGTCTGCTCGACCTCGGCGAGCAGGTGGCTGGAGATGATGACGGTCCGGCCGGCGGCGGCGTACCGCACGAGGACCTCGCGCATCTCGGCGATCTGCGGCGGGTCGAGGCCGTTGGTCGGCTCGTCGAGGACGAGCAGGTCGGGCAGGCCGAGCATGGCCTGCGCGATGGCCAGCCGCTGCCGCATCCCCTGCGAGTAGGTGCGTACCGGTCGGCGGATCGCGTCGCCGAGCCCGGCGATCTCGAGGGCCTCGTCGAGGTACGCCTCGCCGCGCCCGGCGGCCTTCCAGTACAGCTCGAGGTTGTCGCGGCCGGACAGGTGCGGCAGGAAGCCGGGGCCCTCCACGAACGAGCCGAGCCGGGACAGCACCGGGGCACCGGGCCGTACGGGCTCGCCGAAGATGCGGATCTGCCCGCCGTCGGGGTGGATGAGACCCATGAGCATCCGCAGCGTGGTGGTCTTGCCGGCGCCATTCGGGCCGAGCAGGCCGCAGACCTGGCCGCGTTCGACGCGGAACGACAGGTCGTCCACGGCGAGGTGGCCGTTCTTGTAGCGCTTGGTGAGCCCGGCGATCTCCAGCGGCACCTCGGGGTCGCCGGGTTCGCCGCCGCGCCGGCGCCGCCCGCGTCCCGTCGCGACGAGCACGACGGCCGCCGCCACCGCGATCGCCGGGAACCCCCACACCCACCAGGGCAGCGGGGCCGGGGGCGTGCGCAGCGCCGGGTCGACGGGGACGGTCAGCGGGGAGTCCACGGACACGCGGTAGGAGGCGGCGCGGGTCGGGGACGCGAACCCCATGTCGGTGGTGCTGAAGACGACCCGGACGCGGTGGCCCGCGTCGAACCGGTGGTCCAGCGCGGGCAGGGCGACGTCCGCCGTGCCGTCGACATTGAACGGGGCGGCGAGGCGGCGGGCCGGTTCGGCCTGACCGTCCGGCCCGACGTCGTACACCTTGGCGAACAGCGTCGCCCTGCCGCCGGCGACGTGGACGCGTACGCGCGCGGACCCGGTGAGCGTCACCGGCGCGCTCAGGGGTTCGGTGTCGAACACCGCCGACTGGCCGGGCATGTCGAACTGGGCGCCGCCGGTGCCGAACCCGCTCACGCCGCCGAGCGCGCCGAGCCCGGGCAGTGTGGAGATGGAGGCAGGGGACCCGCCGGGCGGGTTCTGGATGGTCTGCTCCTGCCCGCCGAGCGGGAGCGTACGGCGGGTGGTGCCCGACAGGCCCGGGTACCAGGGCGCGGTCGCGGCGGTGACGACGACGCGCTGGGTGGAGGAGTCGATGCCGCCGCTGCGGGTGACGGTGAAACCGGCCCCCTTCTCGCCCGGCGTCGCCGTACGGTCGCCCTTGAGGTAGCGGTCGAACCAGTCCGTGACCAGGCCGCGGACGCGCGTGGTCTCCGGGTCGCCGCCGTCGTGCCCGCCCTGGAACCAGACGACCTTCACCGGCGCGCCGCTGACCGCCCGCGCGTTGCCGTCGGCCTGGTCGAGGGGGAACAGGGAGTCCGACTGGCCCTGGACCAGGAGGGTCGGGACGTGGATCCGGCCGGTGACGGACGAGGTGCTGGATCGGCGCAGCGTCGCGACGGCCTCGGGCGTGGGCCCTCCGCTCTCCGCGACCTTCTGGTACATCGCGCACAGCGACGGCAGGAATCGTCCACAGCCTGTGGACGACGCGCCCGCGGTGAAGAAGATGCCGGCCCAGACCTTCTTGAACACGCCGTTCGCCGCGCCCTTGCCGGTGGCGTCGGGGAACAGTGAGTCGGCCAGGTCGTACCAGGTGATCTGTGGGGCGATGGCGTCGACGCGGTGGTCGTACGCGGCGGTCAGCAGGGTGATCCCGCCGCCGTAGGACTGTCCGGCGATGCCGACGCGCGGGTCGCCGGGCGCGTCGAGCCGCACCTCGGGACGGCGGGCCAGCCAGTCGATGAGCTGCCGGACGTCCTTCACGTCGTAGTCGGGGGAGTCCAGGGTGATCTCCCCGTCCGAGCGGCCGAAGCCGCGCGCGGACCAGGTGAGCACCGCGTACCCGTGCCGGGCCAGCCGCTCCGCCTCGTCGCGGGTGTCGTCCTTGCTGCCGCCGAATCCGTGCGCGAGCAGCACCGCGGGGGCGCGGCCGTGGCCGGCGGGCGCGAAGAAGGTCGTGTCCAGGCCGACGCGCCGGTCGTCACGCGGCCCGTCGACCACCTCGATGCGCTGCTCGGTCGTCCGTACGCTCGGCGGCCCGGGCAGCGCCGCCCAGGTCACGCCGCCCGCCAGCACGGCCGCCGCACCGACGATCGCCGCCCACCGTCCCCGCCTCATGTCGGTAGACACTAGCGGCGCGTGTAACAGAACCCGGACATCGTGCGGACAGTGCCATGACACTGGGTCGCGATCTTGGTCCGCATGTCGTCTCCGAGCACTTTCGACGTCCGGACCCCGGCACCGCCGCGCACACCGGCGGTCCGTCCGCGTCGCCGGCCGTCCTGGCCGCTGTTGGTCCTGGCCGGCTGGCTCGCCCAGGTCGGCATCCGGTTCGCGCTCGCCGGGGGGCGACGCGTCCCGGCGGCGTTCCCCGACGAGAGCGGATACCTGCTCGCGGCCCGGTGGCTCGCCGGAGGGCCCGGCGGTGACCTGTCGGGCAGCACCTTCTACCAGGGCGGCTACCCGCTGCTGCTGACTCCGGCGTTCTGGCTGAGCCACGACCCGCAGACCTGCTACCGCATCGTGCTGGGGATCAACGCCCTCGTCGGCGCGGCGATCTTCCCGCTCGGCGTCGTCGCGCTGCGCCGGATGCGGCTGGCCCGCCCGCAGGCGTACGCGCTGGCGTTCGCGGCCGCGCTGCTGCCCGCCGCGACGGTCTTCGGCGGGCTCGCGCTGACCGACGCCGTCCTGCCCACTCTCCTCCTCGGCTGGCTGCTGGCGCTGCACTCCTTCCTGCGCGCCTGGTCCCAGGGGCGGACCGCGTCCGGGGAGGCCCGCCGGGCGTACGCGCGGCGGGCCGTGACGGCCGGCTCGCTGGCGAGCCTGGCCGCGGCGTACGCCTACACCGCGCACGCCCGCGGCTCCGTCATCCTCGCCGTGCACGTCCTCACCCTGGGCGGCGTGCTCGCCCGCGACGTGCTGCGGCGGGAGCCGGCGCGCCGCCTCGGGATGAGCCTGGTCCCGGTGGCGGTCGTCCTCCTCGCGGCCGGTGCCGGGTGGGCGCTGAACGGCGCGGTACGGGCCGCGCTGTACCCCCACGGTGTCCGCGACCTGGGCGGCCTGCTGTCGACGCGGCTCACCACGGTCGCGGGCCTGGAATGGGCCGTGTGCGGCGCGGCCGGGCAGATCTGGTACCTCGTCGTCGCCACCTGGGGGTTGGCGGGGATCGGCCTCGTCGCCGCCGTCCGTACGCTCTGGCGGCCCTGGAGCGACCCGGCCGACCGGATCCTGTCCGGCGTCCTGCTGGCCGCGACCGTCGGCACGGCCCTGGCGTCCTCAGCGGCGCTGCCGGACGAGCACCGGGTCGGCAACTACTTCTACGGCCGCTACCTCGCCTGCCTCGCCGTCGCGCACGCGCTGTGCGGGCTCGCGGTGCTGATCCGGCGGCGGCACGCCGTCGTCGGGTACGCGTTCGCGGCGGGGGTCGTGCTCGCCGGGGCCGGGCTGTCCGCCGCGGTGTACGCCGGGGACCGGCTCACCCACTACACCTTCATCGCGTTCGACTTCCCCGAGACGTGCTTCCTCACCTGGGACTGGACGTCATTCCGGCTCGGCGCGGCCTCGCTCACGGCCCTCGGGCTGCTGGGCGTGCTGGTCGCGGTGGCGTCCCTGCCGCGCCCGGCGTGGACGATCGCCGTCGGGCTCACGGCCTTCAACCTCGTCGCGGCCCTCGTCATCGCCAAGCCCTGGCTGCCGGCGCGCGAGCCGATCTTCCGGCCCGGTCCGTCGCGTGGCGGGGTGGCCGTCGACGCGGGCCTGACGTGGCGGGTCTGGGTGCGGCAGACGTACCAGATCTCCTGGACGCGGGTCGCCTTCTTCCACAGCGGAAACGAGGCGCCACCGGCCGGGACATGCATGGTCATCGTGCCGGTGCCGGACCGTACGGCGCCCGAGGCGTCGTGGCCGCGGCACCCGGCCGGCTGGCGGGTTGCCTACTCCGGCACCTCGCCCGCGCCCTGGGCGGCGTGGAAAAGTTCGTCGTGTCCCAGAACTGTTACATGATCTTTTCGTTCTGACTATTGCGCCGAGCGTCCTGATAATGAACGCGTGGCGACAATCTTGCTCGTGGAGGACGACCCCTCAGCGCGCGCCGGTCTGGAGTTCGCGCTGACCCGGCTCGGACACACCGTGACCGCCCGCGAGACCGGCGAACTCGGTCTGGAGCAGGTACGCGCGCAGCGCCCGGAGATCGTCATCCTCGACGTCATGCTGCCGGGCATCGACGGCGTCGAGGTCTGCCGCCGGATCCGCGCGGAGGACTCCCTGCCGGTCATCCTGCTGACCGCCCGCAGCGACGACATCGACGTCGTCGTCGGCCTGGAGGCCGGGGCCGACGACTACATCGTCAAGCCGGTCGAGCCGCGCGTCCTGGACGCGCGGCTGCGGGCGGTGCTGCGCCGCGTCGAGCGCGCGCCAGGGGACCGTTCCACCCACGGTGACCTGGTCATCGACCGCGGCACGATGAAGGTGCGGCGGGCCGGCCAGGACGTGCACCTGACCGCCACCGAGCTCCGGCTCCTGCTCGAGCTCTCCCGGCACCCCGGCCAGGTGCTGACCCGGCAGCAGCTGCTGGCCTCCGTCTGGGAGCACGACTTCCTCGGCGACTCCCGGCTGGTGGACGCCACCGTGCAGCGCGTCCGGTCCAAGATCGAGGACGTGCCGTCCCGGCCCAGGTACATCGAGACCGTACGCGGCTTCGGCTACCGCTTCGTCGCCTCGTGATCGGCCTGCGCGCCCGGCTGGTCGCGGCGTTCGCCGCCGTGGCGCTGCTGGCCTCGGCGATCACCGCCGGGATCGCGTACTGGCTGGTGCGGCTGGCGATGCTGGAGCGCGTGCAGAACGCCGTCGTCAACGACGTCCGCAACGCCCTGGCCCAGACGGTGCCCACGCGGCTGCCCGGCACGACCCTGACCCCCGACCTCCTCCAGCCGATCAGCAGGGCCCTGGCCCGCCAGCCCGGCCGCCAGTCCTGGGTGCTCGGCGACGAGCCCGGAGGATGGGCCACGAGCGGCGCGCACTTCACCCACCTGCGCATCCCGCCCAAGCTGATCGCCGCCGTCCGCGGGCCGGGTCCGCACGACCGGCTCGCCCGGCCGTTGCGCGGGCAGCAGATCTACTTCCAACGGATCACCTCGCGCGGAGTGCCCTACCTGGTCGTCGGCACGCCGGTCTACCTCCCGACCACGAGCGGCCGCACCGCCAGCCCCATCGAGGCGTACGTCATCGTGAGCCTCCAGCGCGAACGCGACGACCTCGACCGGATGGCCAGTTCGGTCGCCGTCGGGAGCGGCGCGGCCGGCGTCGTCGCGCTGCTGCTGGCCCTGCTCGCCGCGCGCAGTGTGCTGCGGCCGGTCCGGCGGCTGGCGGCGGCGGCGCAGGGCCTGGGCGCCGGCGACCTGGAGCGGCGGGTCGAGGTCCGGGGCCGGGACGAGCTCGCCCGCCTCGCGCGGATCTTCAACTCCAGCGCCGAGGCCCTGGAGGCCAGCGTCACCGAACTCCGGGAGATGGAGCGGTCGGCCCGCCGGTTCGTGGCCGATGTGTCCCACGAGCTGCGCACGCCGCTCACCGCGATGACCGCCGTCACGGACGCCCTGGAGGAGGAGGCGACCGGGAGCGCCGCCACGGCCGCCGGGCTGGTGGCCGAGGAGACGCGCCGGCTGCGGACGCTGATCGGTCACCTGCTGGAGATCAGCAGGTTCGACGCCGGGGCGGCGGCGCTCGTCCTGGACGACGTGGACCTGCCGGAGCTCGTCCTGCAGAGCCTGCGGCTGCGCGACTGGAGCGATGAGGTCGAGACCGACCTGGTTCCGGACCTGCGCGCCCGCGTCGACCCCCGGCGCTTCGACATGATCCTGGCGAACCTGGTCGGCAACGCGCTCCGGCACGGCGAACGACCCGTCACCGTACGGCTGCGGCGGTCGTACGTGCCGGACGGGCCCGGCATCCGGCTGCGCGTGTCCGACAGCGGGCCCGGCATCCCCAGGGAAGTGCGCAAGCACGTGTTCGAGCGCTTCTACAAGGCCGACGCCGCGCGGACCCGCAGCGAGGGCAGCGGCCTCGGCCTGGCCATCGCCCGTGCCAACGCCGAACTGCACGGGGGCGAGCTGACCCTGCTCGACACCGACACCGGTACGACGTTCGAGCTGTGGCTGCCCAACCGGCCCGAGGACTCCGCATGACGGCCCGTCTCGGGTTCCGCGTCGTCCTCGCCCTGGTCACCGTGCTGCTCGGCACCGCCTGCGGAGTACGGCCCACGGGCGTGATCGGGGCCGGCGAACCGGCCGTGGCCCAGCAGGCCGTGCCCCAGACGACCGTCTACCTCGTCCGCGGCGGCCGGCTGGTGCCGGTCCGCCGCGTGGCCTTCCCCGGCGCTCCCCAGGCCGCGCTGTACGACCTGTGGCAGAGCGGGCCGACCGCGGACGAGCTCGCGGCGGGCATGTGGAGCCCTCTCGCGAACGTCCTGGTGTACAAGGTCAGGGTCTGGGACGGGATCCTGACGGTCGAGTACGAGCGGGACGCGCCGGTGAGCCGGCTGCTGATGGCCCAGATCGTCTGCTCCGGGACCGCCCAGCCGGACATCCGCCGCGTACAGGTGGCCGGCTGGAGATACGTCGGGCCCGAGCCCGACCAACCACCGACGTTCGACGACCAGCGTCCCTCGCCCGGCTGGACGGTCGTCGTCGGTCGCCAGCGGACGTGCTCGGACTACGGCGACCTGATGGCCCCCTGACCGGTCCTCTGACGCTCCTCAGACGCTCCTCAGAGCGAGCGCACCGCGGGCAGCAGCTCGCGTTCGGCCCAGGAGATGAAGGAGTCCTGGTGCTCGCCGCCGATCTGCACGATCGCGACCTCATCGAACCCGGCGTCGACGAAGCCCTTGATCTTCTCCACGTGCTCGTCGACGTCCGGACCGCACGAGAGCTGCTCGGCGACCTGCTCCGGCGTGACGAACTGACTCGCCGACTCGAACGCGCCGGTCCCCGGCAGGTTGGCGTTCACCGGCCAGCCGAGGCCGAACCACCGGAACTGCTCGTGGGCCCGCTTGACCGCCGCCTCCCGGTCGGTGTCGTACGCGATGGCGATCTGCCCGACCCGCGGCTTGCCGGACCCGCCGGCGGCGTCGAACAGCTCACCGAGCTCGCCCTTCGGCTCGGTGGCGATCATCATGTCGGCCTGCTCGCCCGCCACCCGGCAGGACTCGGGCCCCGAGACGGCCACGCCGATCGGCACGCGCTGGTCGGGCAGGTCCCACAGCTTGGCCGCCTCGACGTCGAAGTGGGCGCCCCGGTAGTCGATCGTCCCGCCGTCGAACAGCGCGGCGATCACCTCGACGGCCTCGCTCAGCATCTCGTGCCGGACGCTCGCCATCGGCCAGCCCTTGCCCACGACGTGCTCGTTGAGGTTCTCCCCGGCGCCCAGGCCGAGGCGGAACCGTCCGCCGGACAGGATCTGCACCGTGGCGGCCTTCTGGGCCACGATCGCCGGGTGGTAGCGCATCGTCGGGCACGTCACGAAGGTCATCAGCGGGATCCGCTCCGTGGCCTGCGCGGCGGCCCCCAGGATCGCCCAGGCGTACCCGGCGTGGCCCTGCGAGGGGAGCCAGGGGAAGTAGTGGTCGCTGATGACCGAGAAGTCGAACCCGGCGTTCTCTGCGGACCGGACATCGCGCACGAGTTGGTCCGGAGTCGCCTGCTCGCACATCATCGTGTAACCGATGGCAACCATGTTCGTTCCCCTCTCCGTGGTCCTCGGGTCGGCCGAAACCCGCACCCAGGGTGATCGGTGACCAGACGCTCATACCCGGCTGCGGCGAGTGAATCGTGTTTGACGCACGAAGATCCAATGCGAGTCGGCCGTGGCCTTCCAGGTTCGGCGCAGAGTTCTGCGGCACGGACTACCCGGCCAGGACCGGCGAAAACCTGGAATACGGCCCGTCCCGCCCACGGACACGGGCCGCCCGGTCTGGCGTGCCAGGCCGTCCGCATGATGCGATTGACCTGATTCATGCCCCGGCGAGAGACTTCCGCCCGCCCCCACGCGGAGGAGAAGCACTTGAGGTTCGCGGTTCACCGGTCCGCCCGCCGACCGGCCTCCCCGCACGGACAGCCCCCGGAGTCCGGCGCCGACGCTGAGGACACGACCCGACCGATGCCTCCCGTCCGGCCTCCGGACTCCGGCGGTGACGCCGCGACCGGCCGGACGCGGCTGATGCCGCCCGCCGGGTCCCCGATCACCCCGATGCCACCGGTCGGCGCCGGCACGACAACCTCCGGCGGCGCAGAGCCGTCCTCCACCGGGAGACCGGAGGATCGGAGGTCGGTGATGCGGATCGTGCGGCGCCCGGGCGCGCGGCCGGAACGCGGGGCCGCGACGGGACCCGCGCGACGGGCCGGCGGCCGGCCGGGGCTGATCGCGGCCGTCGTCATCCTGTGGCTCGTCATCGCCGCCATCGCGCTGACCGGCACGCTCATCGTGGCGTTCTCCCAGGAGCATCCGGCGCGCTTCGCCGCCCCGCTGAAGATCTATCCGGTCGCCCAGGCGATCCCCGGTCAGCAGTGCCCGCCCGGGGTGCAGGGGATGATGGGCCAGAGCGGCATCGGTCCCGTGTGCTATCAGCTGACGACCGGCATCACCATCAAGCGGGTGAACGACATCCACGTCGAACGCGCCAAGAAGAGCGGTGGGTACGCCGTGTCGATCAGCCTCGCCCCGGCGGACGGCCGGGCGCTGAAACGCCTCACCCGCAACGCCGCCGGCCGCACCTTCGCACTGACCGTACGCGACCAGGTGGTGGCCGCCCCCCGGGTGGACGCCCCGATCACCAAGGGCCGGGTGCTCATCACCGGCAACCTCAGTCAGAGCACCGCCCAAGAGATCGTGAACCGGCTCAAGACCGGAAAGGGCGCGCCGGTGCCCACCCCGGCCCCCGTCTGGACGCCTCCAACGCAGACCCCGACGCAGACCCCGACGCCGAGCCCGACCCCCACGCCCACCCCGAACCAGACGTCGACGTCGCCGAGCCCGACGCCGACCGGGACCACGTCGGCCCCGACCCCGGGCGCGACGACGACCTCGAGCAACCCGCTGTCGGTCTGATCAGCGGCCGAAGGAGCCGTGCCGCCCGGCGCCGTCGCGGAACCGCTGGACGCCGGCCAGCCCGGTCTCCTCGAGTACGGCGCGGCCGTGGCGGAACTCGTTCGCGATCGCCGCGTCCTCCTCCAGGCCCTGCTGCTCCAGCATGGACATGCGGTCGTGCCGCAGGCAGTCCTGCGGGAACCCGGCGATCTCGGCGGCCAACTCCTCCGCGGCCGCGCGCGCCCGTCCCGGCGGCACGACGCGGTTGACCAGCCCCATCGCGTGCGCTTCGGGCGCCGGGACGGCGCGGCCGGTGAGGATGAGGTCCGCCGCCCGCGACTCGCCGATCAGGCGCGGCAGGCGCACGGTGCCGCCGTCGATCAGGGGGACGCCCCAGCGGCGGCAGAAGACCCCGAGCACGGCGTCCTCCTCCGCGACGCGCAGGTCGCACCAGACCGCCAGCTCGAGGCCGCCCGCGACGGCGTGCCCGCTGATCGCCGCGATCACGGGCTTGGACAGCCGCATCCGCGTCGGACCCATCGGGCCCTCCGCGGAGCGGGACACGTCGTGCGCGGAGGCGCCCGCACTGGGCGGATCGAGCCGGTTGCCGCGATCGGTGCCCATCGCCTTCAGGTCCGCGCCCGCGCAGAAGGTGCCGCCCTCGCCCCAGAGCACGGCGACGCTCGCCGCGGGATCGGCGTCGAACTCACCGAACGCCTCGGCCAGCGCCCGCGCGGTCGGCCCGTCCACCGCGTTGCGCACCTCGGGACGGGCCAGCACCACCGTCGTCACCGGACCCTGCTTCTCCACCCGCACGCTCATGGAACCAAACGATTCCATGATTCGCGCGCGGGTGGAACAGCGCGTCGACCGCCGCGCCCGCCGGTGTCAGTCGATGCGCCAGGTGTCTCCGCTGCCGAGCAGGCCGGCCAGGTCGCCCGGGCCCTGCTGGGCGATGGCCTCGTCGATCTGGGTCCGCATCAGCTCGTCGTACGACGGGCGCTCGACGTTGCGGAAGATCCCGATCGGCGTGTGCTCGAACGCCGGCGAGTCGAGCCGGGACAGGGCGAACGCCAGGGACGGGTCCGGGTTCTTCGCGTCGTGCACGAGGATGTCCGGGGAGTCCGCCGGGACGACCTCCAGCGAGCCGGAGGCCGACCGCCGCAGCGCCTTGTCCCGGTTCGCGCCGAACACGACCGGCTCACCGTGCTCGAGGCGGATCGTCACGTCGTCGCGGGTCTCGGGGTTCTTCAGCGGCGCGAACGCGTCGTCGTTGAAGATGTTGCAGTTCTGGTAGATCTCGACGAGCGCCGTGCCGTTGTGCGTGGCGGCCTCCCGCAGCACCGACTGCAGGTGCTTGCGGTCGGAGTCGATCGTCCGGGCCACGAACGACGCCTCCGCGCCGATCGCCAGCGAGATCGGGTTGAACGGCGAGTCCAGCGAACCCAGCGGGGTCGACTTGGTGATCTTCCCGACCTCCGAGGTCGGGGAGTACTGCCCCTTCGTCAGCCCGTAGATCCGGTTGTTGAACAGCAGGATCTTCAGGTTGACGTTGCGGCGCAGCGCGTGGATCAGGTGGTTGCCGCCGATCGACAGCGAGTCGCCGTCACCGGTCACCACCCACACCGACAGGTCCGGGCGCGAGGCCGCCAGTCCCGTCGCGATCGCCGGAGCGCGCCCGTGGATCGAGTGGAACCCGTAGGTGTTCATGTAGTACGGGAACCGCGACGAGCAGCCGATGCCCGAGACGAAGACGATGTTCTCCCGCTTCAGGCCGAGCTCCGGCAGGAACCCCTGCACCGCCGCGAGGATCGCGTAGTCACCGCACCCGGGGCACCAGCGGACCTCCTGGTCGGTCTTGAAGTCCTTCGCGGTCTGCCGCTCGGGGTCCTTCGGCACGAGAGCAAGAGGATCGCTCATCACACACCTCCGAGAAGACTCCCGCCTTCGGGCGGGGAAAGAATCGGGCCATGCGGAGCGAGGCCGGAAATCGGCACCGCCTGATCTCCGTAACTGTCCGCATGTGCTCGTATGCGAGTGGTAGCGTGACCTTTGCTCGGCGGCTGATAACCAAGCCCGCTGGGCCTACCGCCGGGCTGGCGGGAAGTCACGTCTGTGGAGCCTGTGTGAGACCGATGGGCGGCATTCCGTCCCTCGCCGGTGATCCGGGTCGGCGACGGGCTGTGAAGCAGAAAGCTCAACTCGTGAGGGTTGAATCCCTCTGCTTCGGCTCGGGGAGAGGTCAAGAGTTGATCACATCCCGGATGACATCCGCGAGCTCCGCGGCCTTGAACGGAAGGCCGCGGACGCGGTTGTAGCCGATCACGTCGACGAGGAAGCGGCCGCGCAGGATCAGCGCGAGCTGGCCCAGGTTGATCTCCGGCACGATCACCTTGTCGTACGAGCGCAGCACCTCTTCGAGGTTGGCCGGGAACGGGTTGAGGTGCCGCAGATGCGCCTGCGCGACCTCGCCCCCGGAGTTGCGGACCCGCCGCACGGCCGCGGTGATCGCGCCGTACGTGCCGCCCCAGCCGAGCACGAGCACGCGCGCGTCACCGGCGGGGTCGTCCACGGCCAGCGGCGCGATGTCGCGGGCGATGCCGTCGATCTTCGCCTGGCGCAGCCGCACCATCAGGTCGTGGTTGTCCGGGTCGTAGGAGATGTTGCCGCTGCCGTCGGCCTTCTCGATGCCGCCGATGCGGTGCTCCAGCCCCGCCGTGCCCGGCACGGCCCACGGCCGGGCCAGGGTCTCCGGGTCGCGCTTGAACGGCTGGAACTCCTCCTCACCCGGCTGTGCGAAGGCCGGGTCGATCTCCGGCAGCGCGTCGACGTCGGGGAGCTGCCACGGTTCGGAGCCGTTCGCGAGGTACCCGTCGGACAGCAGGATCACCGGGGTGCGGTACTTCACCGCGAGGCGCGCCGCCTCGACCGCGGTCGCGAAGCAGTCCGACGGCGTGCGCGGCGCCACCACCGGCACCGGCGCCTCGCCGTTGCGCCCGTACATCGCCTGCATCAGGTCGGCCTGCTCGGTCTTGGTCGGCATGCCCGTCGACGGACCCGCCCGCTGCACGTCGATGACGACCAGCGGCAGTTCCGTCGCGACGCCGAGGCCGACCGTCTCGCTCTTCAGCGCGAGGCCCGGACCGGACGTCGTCGTCACGCCGAGCGCACCGCCGAACGACGCGCCGAGCGCGGCGCCCACCGCCGCGATCTCGTCCTCGGCCTGGAACGTTCGAACCCCGAACCGCTTGTGCTTGGACAGCTCGTGCAGGATGTCGGAGGCCGGCGTGATGGGGTACGAGCCGAGGAACAGCGGCAGCCCCGACCGCACGCTCGCCGCGATCAGCCCGTACGCCAGGGCCATGTTGCCGGAGATGTTGCGGTACAGCCCCGGCGGCAGCGTCGCCGGCTTCACCTCGTACGACACCGAGAACGACTCGGTGGTCTCGCCGTAGTTCCAGCCAGCCTGGAAGGCCGCGATGTTGGCCTTCATGATCTCGGGCTTCTTGGCGAACTTGACCTCGAGGAACCGGACCGTCGCCTCGGTCGGCCGGTGGTACAGCCAGGACAGCAGGCCGAGCGCGAACATGTTCTTCGCCCGCTCGGCGTCCTTCTTGGAGATGTCGAAGTCCTCGAGCGCCTTCACGGTCATCGAGGTCAGCGGCAGCGAGTGCACGCGGTACTCGTCGAGTGAGCCGTCCTCGAGCGGGTTGGCCGCGTACCCGACCTTGGCCAGGGCGCGCTTCGTGAACTCGTCGGTGTTCACGATGAGGTCCGCGCCGCGCGGCAGGTCGCCGACGTTGGCCTTCAGCGCCGCCGGGTTCATCGCGACCAGGACGTTGGGCGCGTCGCCCGGCGTCAGGATGTCGTGGTCGGCGAAGTGCAGCTGGAAACTCGAGACGCCGGGAAGCGTGCCGGCCGGCGCGCGGATCTCAGCGGGGAAATTGGGCAGTGTTGACAGGTCATTGCCGAAGGCGGCCGTCTCCTGAGTGAAGCGGTCGCCGGTCAGCTGCATGCCGTCACCGGAGTCCCCGGCGAAACGGATGATGACGCGGTCGAGTTGCCGGACCTGTTTGGTCACAGAGCAGGACCTCCTCGACGCGCGGCACTCGGGCGGAGGGAGGCGTCCGCATCCGACGTGCCACTTAGGCTTACCTTCATGCTACGTCCCGGATCACGTGGTTATTTCAACATCCGCGGCTAAAGGCGCGCTTGTGAGATGCGTCGCAGCGCTCGAAGATCTGCCCCGTTCACGTACCCGCCCCGTACTGACTTCCCAGGCCATGGCGTCGGCATACATGTGAACGGCGGCTCGGCGCGCCGCGTCGGGCGGCCGGATCAGGCCGCCGGCTCCGGACACAGCGCACTCGCCGACCGGCACAGGTCGACGTGCAGCCTCGCGAAGAGCAGGAGTCCGGACACGTGCCGAACTATATGGCCTCAGCCTCGGCTTTCGTCGAAGCGGGCAGGCACGGCATGTCCCCGGGCGGCCGCGACGGCCCGGAGAAGCCGGGCGGCGAGCGGCGTGAAACCCCGTGAAACCGCAGGACCGGTGGGCGCCGGGTCTGTGGACCCGGCGCCCACCGTCCTCAGCCGGTCCGCTGCTCCTGCGTCAGCTTGCTCAGCAGCGCGTTGACGTCGGAGGCGGAGTTGACGGTCGCGGAGAACGACGGCATCGCGTGGATGGAGAACCCTCCGTTGTGCGAGCGGTACCAGGACGACCACTTCCCGCCGCTCGTCCGGCAGGACAGCCCCACCGAGGAGTCCACCTTCGTCGTGGCCGTGTCGGTGCAGGTGGACACGGCGGACCCGCCCTTGGTGGCGCTGAACACCACCTTCATGGTGACGCGGACGTCTCCGGTCGAGTCGCCGAGCGTCGTCGCCCGGACGTCGGCCTTGACCGTGCAGCCCGACTCGATGCAACTGCCGAATTTCATGGCGCTGACCGGCAGCACGGTCAGGTCGGGGTCGTAGGCGTCCTTCAGCGCCTGCACGTCACCGCGCAGCCCGCTGAACAGCGTGCCCACGCCGGCCGACGTCAGCGGCGTGACGTCGAACCCGTACCGCTCCGCCCCCGAGGCGCCCTCGATCCGGAGCAGCCGGCGGGGCTCGCTCTTCGTGATGTAGTACGTGCGGGTGCTGACCCTCATCTTGACGGCCTGCACGCCGTTGACCGTGGTCCGCACGGCCAGGGGATCGTTCGGGGCCTGGCCGAGAACGGACGCCAGCCGGGAGGGCGCCAGGTCGGCCAGGTCGAGCAGCGTCAGGTCGTCAGGAGCACGCGTCCACGTGCCACTCGCCTTCTCGGCGCTGGTCGAGGACAGCCCCTCGTCGTTCCAGAAGCCGCTGCCCGCCTTCAGGTAGGTGGTTCCGCCGACATCGACCCGGGAGACCTGCGAACCGCCCCCGGTGAAGGCGCCACGAGCGCTCCCCGCCTTCGTGACACTGAACGTCGCCTGGCTTCCGGCGTACGTTCCCGTCAGCGTCACCCCGCCCGCCTTGCCGATCGTCTGACCCGCCTGGCGCGCCGCCTTGCCCGACGTGGTCTTGGGGTCGTCACCGGAGCGGCCCAGCGCCACGACCCCGATGACGGCGAGAACGACGAACACCACACCGGCGCCGGCCAGCACCGCGATGAGCACGCCCTTCGACTTCTTCGCGGGCGGCGGCCCGAACCCGTACGGCTGGGGCGCCCCCCAGGTCTGCCCGCCGCCCCACCCCTGCGGCCCGCCGGGAGCGGCCCCGCCGGGGTTCTCCCACGGTCCCGCGGGGCCTCCGCCGTACGGTCCGGGCCCCCCGGGGTTCGCCCCGTACGGTCCGGGCCCCCCGGGGTTCGCCCCGTACGGCCCGGGCCCCCCGGGGTTCGGCCCGTACGGCCCGGGCCCGCCCGACCCTCCGGGGTACGCCCCGGGTCCTGCGGGACCGCCCGGGTAGGAGCCGGGCCCGCCGGCGCCCTCCGGATAGGGAAGGGTGCCACCAGGATTCTCCGGGCGTGGCCCGGGCCCGGCCAGGGTGTTCTGGTGGGGACCGGGTCCGCCGGCGTTCTCCGGGAGGTCGCCGCCAGGGTTCTCTGGACGCGGGCCGGGCCCGGCCGGGGTGTTCTGGTAGGGGCCGGGTGCGTCGGCGTTCTCCGGGTAGGGGAGGCCGCCGCCGCCGGGGTTCTCCGGGTGCGGGCCGGGGCCGGCCGGGGCGCCCGGGTACGGAGCGGGTCCGCTCGGCGAGGCCAGGTTCGGAACGCCGGACCACCCGGCGTCACCGCCGGGTCCGCTCGGCGGGTCGGCGGGTGACGTTCCCTGGTGCGCAGGGGCAGGGGGAGCAGGAGATAGGGATCCCGACTGCCCTGGCCACACGCCGGTCTCAGCGGGCGGCCCGGAAGGCTCCGGCCGCGCGTCGGTGGGCCCGGCCGGTTCGTCTGAGCGCGGTTCTTCGCCGGGGGAGGCCGGCTCGGCGGCGTCCTGAACCGGACCACTCGCCTGCACGGCCTCCGCGCCCTGCCCTGACGCGGCGTGCTCCGGCGAGGCGCCCTGCCCTGAGGCGGCCTGCTGCGGCGGTGCGGCCTGCCCTGGGGTGGCCTGCTCCGGCGGGGCGGCCTGGCCTGACGGGACCTGCCCCGGCGCGGTCTGTCCTGGCGGGGCCTGCTCTGGTGGGGCGGCCTGTGGGCCAAACCCCGATCCTGCTCCTTGCGGGGACGATTCGCGTGGGCTGGACGGGGGCGTCTGCGCTGAACCTTCGCCCGGCGCGGACGGATGCGCCCCTTCCGGCGCTCCTGCGTGCTCGGTCTCCTCCGGCTTTTCCGGCTGTCCCGGCGACGGCTCCTGAACGCCGTCTCGCTCCGTGCTCAATTGATGTCCCCTGTATAACGATCGACGCCGAGACCCTACGTTTGCACTGATCATCGGACAAGGCGGATAAGCGGTCTGTTACCCGGTCGATGCCCATACGTGTGGCCCTCCGTGGAGGTGGTTCCGCCCTGCCGCCTGCGCCGATGCCGCCGTCGAGTACCGGTGACACTTCGGCCGCTCGGAGTAGCGGCGCGTTGAGGTTCGTCGCGGAAGGGCCGAGTGAAAGGCTCGGTGATCGGAGCGGCGATCGGCGCGAGGCGGACGAATCGCCCGGCTGGACGCGGCGTTCGCCGAGCCTTAGGGACGGGCCGCGCGGGGGATGGCCGTTCCGAGGGTTATCCACAGGCTGTGGAGAATGGTGGTGCAGGTCATCCGAGCTGCTGGATGCTCTGGACCCATGGACCCGGTCATCTTCGTCGCCCGAAACGGCGGAGCCGTCACCCGCGCGCGGCTGTTGCGCGTGGCCGGCCGCCGGTCGCTGGACCAAGCCCTCGCCGACGGGCGGCTGGTCCGCCCGTTCCGGGGCACCTTCGCCTTACCCGGCACGCCGCGTGCCGTAGCCGCCGCGGTCCGGTACGGAGGAGTCGTCTCCCACACGTCGGCCGCGCGCCTCTGGGGCTGCGAGCTGCTCCGGCCATCGGAGACCTGTCATGTGACGGTGCCGGCCAAAAGCAGGAAGCAGGTGACCGCCCCCGCCGTCCGGCTGCACTACGCCGACCTGGTGCCGAGCGACCTGCGCGGTCGGCCCTGGTCGCTCACCTGCCTCGCCCGTACGGTCGTGGACTGCGCGCGCACGCTCCCGCTGGGCGAGGCCGTGGTGGTCGGCGACTCGGCCTTTCGCCGTGGCCCCGCCCGTGTCGCCGAGTCGTGGGACACGCTGGCCGCCGAGGACCTGTCCGGCCGGGCCGAGGCGTCGCGCGGACCGGGAGCGCGGCGCGTACGCCGTGCCCTCGGCCTGCTGGATCCCAAAGCCGAGTCGGTTTTGGAGTCGGTCTTCCGGGTGCTCGTCCACCTCGCGGGGTTCCCGCCGCCGGCGACCCAGGTCCGGCTGCTGGACGGGCAGGTGAGGGTCGACTTCTACTGGCCGTCGGCGCACGTGGTGGTCGAGGTGGAGGGTTACGAGGCGCACTCCGGCCGGTCGGCCTGGACCGAGGACTGCCGCCGCCACAACCGCCTGCTGCTCGGCGGGTACCGGTCACTGCGTTTCACCTGGGAGGACGTACTCCACGGCCGGGACTATGTCGTCGAGACCCTGCGCGTCGCGTTCGAGCAGGCCGGTGTGCCGAAGGCTCGGCGAAGTTGAGCGAAAGGGCCGCGCAGTGCCCGGAACGCCCGGATGGTCGGCCCGGCGGCCGACCCTTCGCCGAGCGTTCCGTCCGTGCCACCCCGGCGGGACGGCACGGGACCGCCCGCATAGGCCCGTAGTCGTGGCGGCTCGGCGTTCGCCGAGCGTTCTGCCCATGCCGAGCGATCCGCCCCGACGGGGGTGGCCGGCGGCCGCCCGCATAGGTCTGTAGTCGTGGTGGCCCGGCGGTGGGCCGTTCGCCGAGCGTTCCGCCTGTGGCGCCCGGTCCGCCCCACCGGAGGGCGGCCGGTGGCCGCCCGCGTCGGCCCGCACTCGTGGTGGCTCGGCGGTGGGGCGTTCAACGAGTGTTCTGTTCGTCCTCGCGATGGCAAGGGTCGAGCCGGAACACCGCGATCGCGGTGGTGTGCGGCGTGATCTGCTCGACCGGGGCGTCGATGGCGAAGGGCAGTTGCGGATCCTCGTATCCGGCCTGCGGAAGGTAGGTCGCCATGACGCGCGCGGCCTCTTCGCCCTCGACCAGGACGGGGACGTAGTCGGTGTCCGCGCCATGCGGGCCGTCGCGTTCCACGGTGCACCGGCCGGCGGCGAGCAGATTGCGCACCCAGTCGCGCCGACGGGTCGCCGAGCAGAGGTAGAGCCTGCCGTCGACAGGGGTGATGTTGACCGGGAACGGCCGCGGCCGGCCGCTCCGGCGTCCCACGACCGAGATCACCCGTGGCACCGGCCGGCCTTCGCGGTAGGGGCCAGGGGCGTTCTCGCGCAGGCGGCTGATCGCCTGCGCGTTCAACGCGCGCCAGTCGGTGGTGGATGTGTCCATGGTGAAGACTCCTCCGAAGGTAACCGGACCGCCGGTCCGGAACCGGCCCGGTTACGATGCGGACCGATGGTCCGGTTGGCAAGGAGGAGAATCGATGCCCGGCAAGCCCGAGCGGGCCGACGCCGCCCGTAACCGGCAGGCGATCCTGGCGGCCGCCGCCGCTCTCTTCGACCGCGACGGCGCGGACGCGGTGTCGATGAGCGAGATCGCCTCGGCAGCCGGTGTCGGCAAGGGCACGCTGTTCCGCCGGTTCGGAGACCGCACCGCCTTGATCGAGGCGGTCATCGAGCCCCGGGTCACCGCCTTGCGCGCCACCGTCGAAGCGGGCCCGCCGCCGCTCGGCCCCGGCGGTCCGCCCGCCGCCGCGCTGCACGCCTACCTGGACGCCCTGCTCGACTTCGTCTGGGCCAACCGAACCCTCATCCGCGCGCTCGAACACCGCGGTCCGCACGCCTACTACGCGAACGCCGCCAGCCGGTTCTGGATCGACGAGCTCACCCGCCGCCTCGCCGCGACCCGTCCCGACGACGACGCCGAGTACCTGGCGCACGCCCTGTTCACGGCGCTGCGCGCCGACGTCATCGACTATCTCGTCACCGTTCGCGAGATGCCGCCGGACCGCATCCGTGCCGGCCTGCACGGCCTCGCCGCCGTTCCTCCGGACGACTGACCGTCGCAGTGTGCCGAAGGCTCGGTGAAGTCGGGTGGCAGGGAGGCGAAGTGCTTGGAAGGTCCGGATCGTCGGCCTGGTGGCCGGTCGTTCGCCGAGAGTTCCGCCCGCCCTCCGGGCTCACCCCGGCGGAGGCGGCCGCCGACCGCCCGGCCCGCGATGGCCCGCGCCCGTCTCGGGCTGCGCCCGTCACCGTTCGCGAGATGCCGCGGGACCGCATCCGAGCGGGCCTGCACGGCCTCGCCGCCGTTCCTCCGGACGACTGACCGTCGCAGTGTGCCGAAGGCTCGGTGAAGTCGGGCGGCCGGGAAGCGAAGTGCTTGGAAGGTCCGGATCGTCGGTTTCGCGGCCGACCGTTCGCCGAGAGTTCCGCACGCCCCCCCGGGCCCACCCCCGCCGGAGGTAGCCGCCGATCGCCCGCGATGACCCGTGCTCGCGATGGCCCGTGCTCGAGAGGGGCCGCGCCTGCCTCGGGCTGCGTCCGTCCCCGGGCTGCGCCCGTCTCGGGTCGTGCTCGCGGTGGCCGAGCGACTTCGGTCGCCTTCCTCCGCCCGGGAGTGGGGCGTATGCCGCGTGGCGGCGGGTGAGGTCGTCTGCGGAGGATGATCCGATTACGCTGAGGTTCATGCACGGCTATTACGGGACCTACCTGACGGTCGTCGTGCTGTTCGTGATCGGCGGTGCGATCGTGGGCGGCGCGCTCCTGGCCAACCGGGCGCTGCGCCCGCACCGGCCCACCCCGGAGAAGCTCACGACGTACGAGTGCGGCGTCGACCCCGTCGGCGAGGGCTGGGCGCAGTCGTACGTCCGCTACTACGTCTTCGCCTACCTGTACGTCGTGTTCGCGGTCGACGCGGTGTTCCTGTTCCCCTGGGCGACGGTCTTCTCCGCCAAGGGATACGGCTACGTGACGCTCGGCGAGATGTTCGTCTTCCTCGCCTTCATCGCCGCCGGCCTCGCGTACGCCTGGAAGAAGGGCGTCCTCGGCTGGGTCTGAGCCGCCGACCGCGGCCGGTCGTCCTGCGGCAGCGGCTCAGCCGGGCCGGCCTCCGCCGGGGACGGCGGCGTGACCCGGCCCTTTCGCCCCGTCGGCGGGGCGTTCGGCGAGCCGGTGCGAGCCGCTCTCCCTCGACAGAGGTGTCGGTGTACGCAACGTGATCGATCGACTACGCTGTCGGTTGCGCACTATGACCGATCTGTGACAACTGTGCCCCAACGGTCCCACCGTCATCCACCTTGTCGCCGGTGCGGTGTGAGGACACGTAAGAATGGGGGCATGGGTGCCGTCGATCTCCCCGAGCCGCGTATCGGGCCCGCCTCCCGGCTCGCCCCGAAGCCGATCAAGTTCGTGCTCAACTGGGGGCGGCGGTACTCCCTGTGGGTGTTCAACTTCGGTCTGGCCTGCTGCGCCATCGAGTTCATCGCGACGTCGATGTCCCGGCACGACTTCATCCGGCTGGGCGTCATCCCCTTCGCGCCGGGGCCGCGGCAGGCCGACCTGATGGTGGTCTCCGGCACGGTCAGCGACAAGATGGCGCCGGCGGTGAAGCGGCTGTACGAGCAGATGCCCGAGCCGAAATACGTCATCTCCTTCGGCGCCTGCTCCAACTGCGGCGGCCCGTACTGGGACTCGTACTGCGTGACGAAGGGCGTCGACCAGATCATCCCCGTCGACGTGTACGTTCCGGGCTGTCCGCCCCGGCCGGAGGCGCTCCTGCACGGCATCCTCAAGCTGCAGGAGAAGATCGCCGCCGAGTCGCTCGGCGACCGGTACACCGGGGACGGTGAGGCCGTGGCGCCGCCGCCGCCGGTCGTACGCCGGCCGCCCACGCCCGCGGTCCTGCGCCGCCCGCTCGTGCTGCCGCCCGTGCCCGAGCCGGAGGAGATCGAAGCCGCCGAGCAGCCCACGCAGAGTTTCCCCGCCCTGGGCGAGGACGTCGCGTCGACCGGGACGCAGGAGCTTCCGCCGCCGGTCGTCCCGGCGCCCGAAGAGGACCAGGCCGACACCGGGGACAGCGTCGAGACGCAGGACCTGCCCGTCCCCGAGCTCCCCACGTCCGGCGAGTCGCCGTCCGCGGCCGCGGAGACCAAGGAACTTCCGACGGTGGACTCCGGCACGATCCAGGACCTGTCCCCGCTGGACTCCGAGACGACGAAGGACCTGCCGCTGCCGGATGATCCCGGCGTCACGGAAGGCCCGACCGAGGCGTTGCCGTCGGTGCCTGAGTCGGGGCCGAGTCGGGAGCGGCCGGCTTCGAGGGGTCGCGATGAGTCGACCGAGGCGTTGCCGTCGGTGCCTGAGTCGGGGCCGAGTCGGGAGCGGCCGGCTTCGAGGGGTCGCGATGAGTCGACCGAGGCGTTGCCGTCGGTG
>NZ_JBFAUT010000035.1:0-22143 GCF_040679475.1 Actinoallomurus sp. NPDC052274 | reverse complement strand
GGTGCCTGAGTCGGGGCCGAGTCGGGAGCGGCCGGCTTCGAGGGGTCGCGATGAGTCGACCGAGGTGCTGCCCACGGTCCCCGAGACGGGGGCGAGCCGGGAGCGGTCGTCCTCCAAGGGGTCGGGCAAGCCGACCGGCAAGGGGTCGGACGAGCCTACCGAGGTGCTGCCCACGGTCGGCGAGGACGCCGGGGACGGGCCGGACGACCCCGGGCGCGCCGGAGAGGCGCCGGACTCGCAGGCCGGGACGAAGAGAAGGGCGTGGCGGTTGAGCGGCCGGTTGCGGAAGTTCGCCGAGCCGCCACCCGTGCAGGGCGACACCGACCACACGATCATCCCGGGGCTGAGCGATGACGATTGAGCTGGCGGTGTCGTGGGTGCGCCGGTTCGGTGACGATGTGCGCGCCGAGGAGTCCTTCGGCCTGCTGACCGTCGATGTGCCGCCGGAGCTGTGGGAGGAGGCGCTGACGTTCGCGCGCGACGACCTGGACTGCGGCTTCTTCGACTGGCTCACCGCCGTCGACGAGCTGGAGCGCGGGTTCGTGATCGTGACGCACCTTCACTCGCTCGAGCAGAGATACCACCTGCTGGTCCGTACGACGGTGCCGCGCGAGGACCCGCGCCTGGTGAGCGCGACCGCGATCTACCGTGGCGCGAACTGGCACGAGCGGGAGACACATGAGATGTTCGGCGTGATCTTCGACGGGCATCCGGACCTGCAGCCGCTGCTGCTGCCGGACGGGTTCGAAGGGCACCCGCTGCGCAAGGAGTTCGTCCTGGCGGCGCGGGTGGCCAAGCCCTGGCCGGGCGCGAAGGAGCCCGGCGAGTCCGGGCACGGAGCGCCGAGCCGCCGCCGGATGCTGCCGCCCGGCGTACCTCAGGACTGGGGTCCCGCCGCCCGGCAGGGCTCCGGTGCGGAGGCGCGCCGGGGCGCCCGCCGAGGGGCGGCCGAGGCTCCCGGGGAGCAGCCGCCGCGTCGCCGGGCGCGCGGCATCGACCCGGAGGGCGGCGATGTCTGACGTCCTGGTCGTCATCGTCAAGCTGCTGCTGGTCGTCGGCGCGTTCGCCGTGCTGCCGCTGGTGGTCGGGCAGGCCGAGCACAAGGTCATGGCCCACATGCAGGGCCGCCTCGGGCCGATGTACGCGGGGGCGTTCCACGGCTGGGCGCAGTTGGTCGCGGACGGGGTGAAGTTCGCCCAGAAGGAGGACGTGGTCCCGGCCGCCGCCGACCGGCGGGTGTTCTCGCTCGCGCCGGCGGTCGCGCTGATCCCGTACCTCGTCGTGCTGGTCGTGGTGCCGGTCGGGCCGAGCGGTCAGGTGGCCGTGTCGATGGACGCCGGGCTGTTCTTCGCGCTGGCGATGATCGGCGTCGGCGTGCTGGGCGCGATCATGGCCGGCTGGGCCAGCGCGAACAAGTACAGCCTGCTCGGCGGCATGCGGGTCGCCGCGCAGCTGCTGTCGTACGAGCTGCCGATGGTGCTGGCCGCGTCGTCGGTGGCGATGGCGGCGGGCAGTCTGAACCTCAGCACGATCGTCGATCAGTGGCGGTGGTGGTGGCTGCCCTGGCAGGTGATCGGCGGGGTGGTCTTCTTCGTCGCGGGCCTGGCCGAGCTGCGCCGCCCGCCGTTCGACATGCCGGTCGCCGACTCCGAGATCATCTTCGGCCCCTACACCGAGTACGCCGGACTGCGGTTCGCCCTGTTCCTGCTGGCGGAGTACGCCGGGATCGTGGTGCTGTCCGCGCTGACGACCGTGCTGTTCCTCGGCGGCTGGAAGGGGCCGGCGCTCGACCACGAGCTCGGCTGGCTGTGGACGCTGATCAAGGTGTTCGTGCTGTCGTTCGTCGTGATCTGGCTGCGGGTGAGCTACCCCCGGCTGCGCGAGGACCAGCTGCAGAAGCTCGCCTGGGCCGGCCTGGTCCCGCTCGCCCTCGTCCAGCTGGCCCTCACCGGCGTCATCAAGATCGCCGTCGGCTGAGCCCGGGTCGCGCGCTCGTACGGCGGCTCCGGGGCGGTACGAGCGCGGCTCAGACGCCGGCGACGCCGCGGGCGTACTCGACGAACCGGCGGACGATGGGATCCGCGTCGTCGCGCCGCCAGGCCACGGCGATGGGGACGGTCGGCGTGGGGTCGGCGAAGCGCCGGACGGCGATGCCGGGCATCCGCAGATTGTGCGCCCGGCCCTCGGTGACGAGTGTGACCCCGTGTCCCTGGGCGACGGCCTGGAGGAGACGCTCCTCCTCGGGTTCCCAGCGCGCGACGGGCGGGCGGACGCCCTCGCCGAAGACCTGGTCCAGCATCCGGTCCCACATCCCCGGCCCGTGCTCGCGGGGCCACCAGACGAGTGGCTCGCCGGTCAGGTCGCCGCGGCGGAGGCGGCGCTTGCGGGCCAGCGGGTGTCCCCGGGGGATCGCCGCCACGATCGGTTCCGCGCCGATCTCCGCGCAGGCCAGGTCGTCACGCAGGTCGATGGGCGGGCGGACGAAGGCGATGTCGATCTCACGGTCGCGTAGGCGCTGCTCGTGCAGGGCGGTATAGCCGCTGGTCAGCAGGACCTCCACGTTCGGAGATCGATCCCGGAATCCGTCGATGAGCTCGGTGACCACCCCGCCGGGGGCCGACCGGGTGAGGCTGACGACCAGGCGTCCTGCCTGGCCGGCGCCGTGGCGTCGTGCCAGCGCCACGGCCGCGTCCGCGCGGGCGAGGACGTCCTTGGCGGCGGGCAGCAGGGCGGCCCCCGCCTCGGTCAACGCGACGCCGCGCCGGTTGCGGTCGAACAGCAGCACGCCGAGTTCGCGCTCGAACGCCTTGATCTGCTGGCTCAGTCCCGGCTGGGCCAGGTGCAGACGCTGTGCGGCCCGCCCGTAGTGCAGCTCCTCGGCGACGGCCACGAAATACCTCATATGCCGCAGTTCCATGGCGAACCACGATAGCGGCGGTGAGAAGCGCGACTTATCACAGCAGAAGATCCTGGACTTGGACGACAGCGCCCACGACCTGGCTGAATGATCCACATGGTCGCTCTTACGACACGTCCGGCCGCGCCGGCCCGAACCGCCGCCCCCGCCAGGCAGTGGATCGCGTTGGCGTCGGTCCTTCTCGCGACGTTCATGGGACTGCTCGACGCCGGCATCGTGACCGTCGCCGTCCCCTCGATCCAGCAGAGCCTGGGAGCGTCGTTCGGTGAGGTGCAGTCCGTGATGGCCGGCTACACGCTGGCGTACGCCGTCGGCCTGGTGACCGGTGGCCGGCTCGGTGACCTGTTCGGGCGCCGGCGGACCTTCCTGGTCGGCGTCCTGTTGTTCGTCCTCACCTCGGTCGCTTGCGCGGCGGCCCCGACGGCGCCCGTGCTGATCGCGGCACGTGTGCTCCAGGGGCTCGCCGCCGCCGTGATGCTGCCGCAGGTCCTGTCGGTCATCCAGAGTTCGTTCGCCGGCCCCGAGCGGTCGAGCGCCCTCGGCTTCTACGGCGCCACCATCGGGCTCGCCTCGATCGCCGGTCAGATCGTCGGGGGAGCCCTTCTCGCCTGGAACCCGTTGGGACTCGGCTGGCGAAGCGCGTTCCTCGTCAACCTGCCCATCGGTCTACTCGCCATCCTGGTCGCACGGGTCACGGTCGCCGAGAGCCGCGGACCGAGGTCCCGGCTCGACCTGGCCGGCGCCGCCGTCCTCGGAGTGGCCCTGGTGGGCCTGCTGCTCCCTTCCGCGCTCGGCTGGCCGATGTGGGCCTGGCCGATCCTCCTGGCGGGTGGCGGCCTGCTCGTCGGGTTCGGCTTCCTCGAGCGCGGTAAGCCCACCGCGCTGGTGCCGATGCGGCTGCTGGCCCGCCCGGCGATCGTGCGCGGGCTGAGCACCGTCCTGGCCTTCTACGCGGGCAACGCCGGGTTCTTCCTGCTGCTGGCCTACCACCTTCAGGCGGGGCTGCACCAGAGCGCGCTCGCGAGCGGACTGATCTTCGCGCCGCTCGGTGTCGGCTTCGCGGTGTCCAGCCTGGCCGGCAAGCGCTTCGGCGCCCTCGTCACCGGCACGGCACTGATGACGGCCGGCCTCGCCGCCGTGATCTTCATCGTGACCGCCGTCCCGGCGTCGGCGCAGGTCTCCTGGCTCCTCCCGGCGCTCGCGCTGTCCGGTGTGGGCGAGGGGCTGGTCGCGGCACCACTCATCGGCCGGATCCTTGCCGGGGTCGACCCCGCCGACAGCGGCGCGGCCAGCGGCATCCTGCTCACGGCGACGCAGGTGGCCAACGCGGGCGGAGTCGCGCTGATCGGCGGCCTGTTCGCCGCCATGCTCGGCGCGACGCCCGGTACGCCCGGAACGGGATTCGCCCACTACGCGCACGCCACCGGAATCACCGCCGCGGCCGTGCTGGTCCTCGCCGTCGTGACCGGCGCGCTCGCTCGTCCCCTCGGCCGTTCGACCTCCCACTGACCCTCGAAGGAAGCACCGTGATGAACCACCGCCTGCACCCCGACCTCGCCCCGGTCGCCGCCGGCCTGCCGCGTACCGACTTCAGCGACCCCGCCGCGGCCCGCGCCGCCGCCCTCGCCGCCGCGACGGCCCGCGTCGCGGCTCTGCCCGCCGACGAGGACGTTCAGATCACCGAGGAGACCACGTCCGGGCCGAAGGTCCGGATCTACCGGCCGAGGACCGTCACCGAACCGGCCCCTGTCCTGCTCGACTTCCACGGCGGTGGCTTCGTCCTCGGCAGCCTCGACAGCGAGCACGGGCGCGCCCGCGATCTCGCCCGCCTCTCCGGCTGCGTCGTCATCTCGGTCGACTACCGGCTGGCCCCGGAGCACCCCTTCCCGGCCGGTCTGGAGGACTGCTACACGGCCCTGGAGTGGACGGTGAAGAACGCCGCCGAGCTCCGCGTCGATCCCGGCCGCGTGGCCGTGGGCGGCGGCAGCGCCGGGGGAGGGCTGGCCGCGGGGCTCGCCCTGCTGGCCCGCGACCGCGGCGGCCCCGCCATCGCCTTCCAGCTGCTGCTGTGCCCGGCCCTGGACGATCGCCTGCGGACCTGGTCGGCGACCGCCTTCACGGACACGCCCGCCTTCGACGCCGCCGCCGCCGCTCAGATGTGGCCGCTCTACCTGCGGGGCGGGGAAGCGTCTGCGTACGCGGCGCCCGCCCGTGCGGAGGACCTGCGAGGCCTTCCGCCGGCGTACGTCCTCACCGCCGAGTACGACCCACTGCGCGATGAGGGCATCGAGTACGCCCTGCGCCTGATGCGGGCCGGTGTGCCGACCGGACTCCAGCAGACCACCGGCACGTTCCACGTCTTCGATCACGTCGCCCCGGACGCTCCGGTGTCCCGGCGGGCGCGGGCGGCGATGGCCGAGGCGCTGCGCGCCGGGCTGGGGATCGCCGACGAGTCGGCGGGCCGACCGTAGAGGCCGATTTGACTGACTTGGCTAATCTAATTAGCTTTAAGGCTATCGAGATTAGCCAAGGAGATGGCGATGACGGAGTTCCTGAACGTCGACGGCGGACGGATCGCGTACGAGGTGGCCGGCGAGGGCCCGCTGGTCGTGCTGGCGCACGGCATGGGCGACCTGCGCAGCGCCTACCGCCACCTCGCCCCCCGGCTCGTCGCGGCCGGCTTCCGGGTGGCCGGCGCCGACCTGCGCGGGCACGGCGAGTCCAGCACCGGCTGGGCCTCCTACACCCGCACGGACACGGCCGGTGACCTGCTCGCGCTGATCCGGCACCTGGGCGGGCCGGCGGTCGTCGTCGGCCACTCCTTCGCCGGCGGGGCCGCCACGATCGCGGCCGCCCGGGAGCCCGAGCTGGTCGGCGCCGTCGTCGAGATCGGTCCGTTCACCCGGGCGCAGAAGCTCGACCTCGGCGGCCTCCTGCGGGTCGGGCGCTACCGCAAGGGCCTGACCCTGCTGATGAGGACGGCGATGTTCGGCAGCGTCACGGCATGGGCCCGCTACCTCGACCACGCCTACCCCGGCACGAAGCCCGCCGACTTCGCCGACCAGGTCGGCGCGATCCGCGCGAGCCTGAGCGACAAGGACCGGATGGCGGCCCTGCGGAAGATGGGGCGGTCCAAGCCGACCGACGCCGGCGCACAGCTCCCGAACCTCACCCGCCCGGCTCTGGTCGTCATGGGCACGCTCGACCCCGACTGGGCCGACCCGAAGGCCGAGGCGGACGGCGTCGTCGCCGCGATGCCCGCCGGGCGCGGCACCGTGGCGATGATCGAGGGCGCCGGGCACTACCCGCACGCGCAGTTCCCCGAGGAGGTCGCGGCGGTCATGGTGCCGTTCCTCAAGGAGCACGCGGCCGCCTGACCGAGAAGGAGCAACCATGCCACGAGGCAGACTGACCGCGGCCGACGTCGTGCGGGCCGGCGCCGAGCTGGCCGACGAGGTCGGCTACCAGGACCTGGCGATGGGCGCGCTGGCCCAGCGGCTCGGCGTCCGCACGCCGTCCCTGTACAAACACGTCGACGGCCTGGACGACCTGCGGCGCCGGATCGCCACCCTCGCGATGACCGAGCTCGGCGAGGCCGTCCGCGCCGCCATCCAGGGCAAGGCCGGCTCGGACGCGCTGGGCGCCTTCGCCCGGGCGTTCGCCGCGTACGTCACCGCCCACCCCGGCCGCTACACCGCGACGGTCGGCGCCGAGGTCACCGGGCCGGGCGACGAGCTCTACGACGCGAGCGCCCGGGTGCTCGAGTCGATGGCCGCGATCCTGCGCGGGTACGGCGTCGAGGACGGCGAGATGGTGCACGCCCAGCGCACGCTGCGGTGCCTCTTCCACGGATTCGCCGCGCTCCAGGCCTCGAACGGGTTCCAGTGGAGCGGCGACGCCGACGAGAGCTTCGACTGGATGATCGGCTTCGTCGACAGCGGGCTCAGGAGCGGGGCGCGGCCGGTTCAGGACCTGAGGTAGTGCAGGACCGCCAGCACCCGCCGGTGGTCGTCGCCGGACGGCGCCAGGCCGAGCTTGGCGAAGATGTTGGCGATGTGCTTCTCCACCGCCCGGTCGGAGACGACGAGGGTCTTGGCGATCGCCGCGTTCGCCCGGCCCTCGGCCATCAGGGCCAGCACCTCCCGCTCCCGCGGCGTCAGCGCGCCGACGCCCTGGTGGCGGGCGCCCAGCAGCTGGGCCACCACCTCGGGGTCCAGCGCGGTCCCGCCCGCGGCGACCCGCCGCAGCGCGTCGACGAAGTCGTCCAGGTCGGCGACGCGCTCCTTGAGCAGATAACCGACGCCCGCGGGCGACCCGGCGAGGAGGTCAGCGGCGAACCGCGTCTCGACGTACTGGGAGAACAGCAGGATCCCCGTACGCGGATGGTCACGGCGCAGGTCGATCGCCGCCCGCAGCCCCTCGTCCGTGTGCGTCGGCGGCATCCGGACGTCGATGACGGCGACGTCCGGACGGTGTTCGGCGACCGCCTCCCGCAACGCCACGGCGTCTCCGACCCCCGCGACCACCTCGTGGCCACGTACGGCCAGCAACTGGGCCAGTCCCTCCCGGAGGATGACGGCGTCGTCGGCGATCACGATGCGCATGGGGCGGGTCCTCACGCCTGAGAAGGGAGTTCGACGGTGATCACGGTAGGGCCCCCGGCAGGGCTGACGACCTCCAGGAGGCCGTCGACCGGCCGGATCCGCTCGGCGAGGCCGGGCAGGCCCGAACCCGCGCCGACGACCGCGCCACCCGAGCCGTCGTCCCGTACGCGCAGCCGCAGGCGATCTTCGCGCTGGACCACCTCGATCTCGGCACGGGTCGCGCCGCTGTGCTTGATGACGTTGGTCAGCAGCTCCGCCGCGCAGAAGTACGCGATCGACTCGATCGCCGCCGTCGGCCGTACGGGGATGTCGGCGCGCAGCTCGACGGGCAGGCCGGCGCCCGCGACGAGGGTGGCCAGGGCGGCGTCCAGCCCGCTGTCCAGGACCGGCGGGTGGATGCCGCGGACGAGCTCGCGCAGTTCGGTGACGGCCTCTCGCGCCGTCGCCTGGGCGGCGGTGGCGAGGTCCCGCACCGGCCCCTCCGGCGCCGTCTCCCGCAACAGGGTGAGCTGCATGGTCAGCGCGACCAGCCGGGCCTGCGCCCCGTCGTGCAGGTCCCGCTCGATGCGGCGGAGCGTCGCGGCGGCGTCGTCGACCGCGCGCGCCCGGGTCTCCTCCAGCGTGCGGATGCGCGTGGCGGCGGAGGAGTCGCCGAGCAGCCGCCGGATCAGGATCCGGTCCAGCAGCACGACCGCGTGCACCGCGCGCGGCGCGACGAACAGCAGGACCGCGCCGACGGCCGAGACGAGCAGCGCGCGGGGCCAGGTGTCGAAGTGGAAGGCGCCGACCACGAAGCCGTGCCGGATCATCCCGTGCTCGTCCCGGGTCGTCACGTCGTTCCAGCCGAACGCGCGCTGCAGCGGATAGGTGAGCGCGACGACGCCCCATCCCCACGTGAACAGGATGACGTAGAGATGGAGCAGGGCGAGGGGAGGCCGCACGAGGAGGTACGCCATCGCCCGCCAGCCGGCGGCGTCGCCCAGCACGGCCTGGACCCGGCCATAGAAACCGGTGCCGGGACGGTGCGGCGCCGGCGGCCGTACGCGCTCCCCGAGGAGCCGCCCGGCCAGCGCGCGGTGCAGGCCGCCGAACCGCCGGGCGCCGATCAGCGCCACGGCGAGCAGGGGGATGCCGGCGGCGGTGACGGCCAGGCCCGCGCCGAGCGCGAGCGTCACCACCGCGTAGCCGAATCCGAGGACGGCCGCCGGAACGCCGAGCACGGCGTATAGCAGCTCGGCCGCCGCCCGCCGCCCGAAGGTCGCCCCCGCGGCGGCCACCGGCCGGAGTGCCGCGCCGAGGGTCATCCGTTCCATCGCCCCAAGATCCGGACGTGCAGCGCGGTCAGGCCGCGCAGGATCCACGGCATGAGGTACAGGAACGTCAGCCCGCCGAAGACCGCGTGGAACGCCCACACTCCGGCGAACGTGGGGCCGCCCCACGCGTGCTCGTACGATCCGCCCATGCCGATCAGCCAACGTACCGGGTAGGCCAGGTTGAGGACCACGAGCGACCACCCGTAGCCGGTGATCACCAGGCCGGCGAGGGCGAGCGGCAGGGCGGCGATCCCGCGCCACCGGGTGGCCCGGACGCCGCGGCCGAGGAGCGCGCCCGCCAGCCGGCGCTGCAGCCGCCCACCGTCGGCGATCGCCGGCAGTGCCGCGACCGGTGCCAGCAGGACGTAGGCGGTGCGCCGCCAGGGCTCCGCGGTGAACGGCGTCCGCCACCAGGCGGCCATCGGGGATCCGGAGGTCAGCACGGTCATCGAGGTCTCCTCGGTCGAGCGGCGATGTCGTGCCTTCATGCTCGCGTTCGACCAGGTCACCGGGCGATCGTGCCAGTACGGAAACCGGGGGTTCGGTTTACCCCACCCCACCGTTGGCCGCATGCGGACGTCGATGACATGGCTGCCGGGCGGGCGCCGCGACAGGGCCGCCGCGGCGGTCCGCCACAAGCTCTTCGACGCCAAGCCGAAGAAGATCAACAAGGGCTACACCGCGTAGGCGGCGTGGCCGACCCGAACCGGGGCGGGAGGGGTTTCCCCTCCCGCCCTTCTTCCTCCGTGCGTCGAAGGTCGATGTCGGTGCGGCCGCGTGTCCGGTGGGCGCCGGCGTCAGGTGAGGAAGAGGCCGTACTCGGCGAGGTCGGGGACGATCCGGGGCGGCAGGTCGGCCTGCAGCGCGAGCTCCTCGGCCGAGATGAACGCGCCGTGCTCGGCCCGGCAGCGGACGATCCGGTCGGCGATCTCCGGTGTGACGCCCGGCAGCAGGCGCAGCGCCTGGGGCGGGGCGTGGTTCACGTCGATCAGCCCGCCGTCGTCGTACGCGCGGGGGTCGAAGTCGGGCCGGCCGATGCGCAGCTCGTGCGCCAGCCCGCGGTCCTCCAGCGCGATCCGGCGGGCCTCCGCGCGGAGCGTCTTCCGGTACCGCGCCGCCTCCACGACCCGGCGGTTCCGCTGGTCGCTGGGGTCGGCGGGCGGGTAGAGGCGCTGGCGGGCGCCGAGGGCGTGCACGGTGCTGATGAGCCAGGTGCCCAGCAGCAGGAGCATGCCGTAGGTGTGCGGCTTGTCGCCCTCCGCGATGATCTCCTCGTACGCCGCCGTGAGCGCTGCCGCGTACCCCGCCGCGGCCACCGCCATCCCCGCCGACCGGCGGCGGACCGCGGCGTACAGGAACGAGATCGGCGAGCCGAGACCGAAGGTGACGAGCGGGACCGCCGCCCAGCCCAGCCCGTCCGAGGGAGGGGGCGGCGGAAGCCGCGACGGCCGTCGTCCGGGCGGGGGCATGGGCGACCGCGTCATGGGCCGATGGTAAGCCGGGCGGCCCCCGAAGCGCCGCACCCCGGTTCGGCACGATGGGTATACGGTCGATTCGGAAAGACGCTCCCTATAGGTAATCATGGTGACCCGTGGCACGGCTTCCCGGAACTGGCCTGGCGAAGGGGCTCGCGGTGACGCTGCGCACGATGACGCGCCGGTCGATCACGCGGCAGTACCCCGAGGTGCAGCCCGACCTGCCGCCGCGCAGTCGTGGCGTGATCGCGCTGTTCGAGGAGAACTGCACCGTCTGCATGCTCTGCGCCCGTGAGTGCCCCGACTGGTGCATCTACATCGACTCGCACAAGGAGACGATGCCCGCCCCGGAGGGCCGCCGGGCGCGCACGCGCAACGTCCTCGACCGGTTCGCCATCGACTTCGCGCTGTGCATGTACTGCGGCATCTGCATCGAGGCCTGCCCGTTCGACGCGCTGTTCTGGTCCCCGGAGTTCGAGTACGCCGAGTACGACATCAGCGAGCTGACGCACGAGCGTGACCGGCTCCGCGAGTGGATGTGGACGGTGCCGCCGCCGCCCGCGCACGACCCCGGAGCCGAGCCGCCCAAGGAGCTGAAGACGAGGTGACCGCGGCGGACGTCGTCATCGTGCTGCTCGGAGTGGTCGCCGTGGGCGCCGGCGTGCTCGTGGTCGCGACGCGGCAGCTCGTGCACGCAGCGCTGTGGCTGGTCGTGTCGTTCGGCGCGCTGGCCGGCTCGTACCTCGTGCTGACCGCGGAGTTCGTCGCCTGGGTGCAGGTGCTGATCTACGTCGGCGCGGTCGTCGTGCTCCTGCTGTTCGGGATCATGCTGACCCGCGCGCCGATCGGGCGTTCGGAGGACCTGGACTCCGGCAACCGGATCGTCGCCCTCGTCATCGCGGTGGCGACCGCGGGCGTCCTGGTGACGACGCTCGTCCGCGGGTTCCGCTCGGCGTACGTGCCGATCAAGGACCGGGTGGGCAGCGGCTCGTCGCACACGCTCGGCGGGAGCCTGTTCCAGACGTGGGTGCTGCCGTTCGAGGCGCTGTCGGTGCTGCTGCTGGCCGCGCTGATCGGCGCGATCGTGCTGTCCCGTACCGACATCCGCGGTGCCGGGCCGGAGCCCGAGGAGGACCCGGAGCCCCGGCGCCGGCCCACCGCGCCCCGGGGCGCGGTCGCGCGGCGGCTCGGCGCGGCCAAGCGGCGGCCCGCTCCCGACGACGAGGACACCATCGTGCTGTCCCGCGTGGACGAGGAGATCTGATGCATCTCGTCTACCCGGTGGTGATCGCGGCGCTGCTGTTCGCCGTCGGCGTGTACGGCGTGCTCGCCCGGCGCAACGCCATCCTCGTGCTGATGTCCGTCGAGCTCATGCTCAACGCGGTCAACCTGAACCTCGTCGTCTTCGACATGCGGTGGGCCGACCGGCTGCACGGCGGTCAGGTGCTGACGCTGTTCGTCATCGTGCTGGCGGCCGCCGAGGTGGGCATCGGCCTGGCGCTGGTGCTGCTGATCTACCGCAACCGCCGTACGGTCGACGTCGACCGGCTCCGCACCCTCGCCGAGGGCGACCGGGACCCCGACCTCGACGTCGGCGCCATGACCGACGACGAAGGGGTGCGCCGGTGATCGTCGTGGCGGCCGTCGCGGTCGTGCTCCCGTTCGCGGCCGCCCTGGTCGGCATGCTGTTCGGGCACACCGTCTCGCATCTGCTGTCCCCGCTGGCCCGCCGGTTGCGGACCCCGTCGCCGGGCACGGCGCGGCGCGGCGCGCTGGTGCTGGCGCGGCGGATGCCGGCGAACGGCCCGGCGCTGATCGCCGTCGTGCCCGTCGCCGCCTCCACCGTGCTCACCGCCGTCCTGACCGTGGCCCAGCTGCGGAACCCCGCGTCGCACGTCGGCACGCTGACCCGGATCCCGACGGGGACGACGTCGATCACGCTGTCCCTGCAGGTCGACGGGCTCGCCTCCGTGGTCGCGTTCCTGGTCTGCTGCGTGGCGCTCGCGGTGCAGGTCTACTCCGTCGCCTACATGCGCGACGACCCGCGCTACTCCTCCTACGCCGCGTTCGTGTCGCTGTTCACCGCGGCGATGCTGCTCGTGGTCCTGTCCGGCGACCTGCTCGTGCTGTACGTCGGGTGGGAGGTCATGGGCATCTGCTCCTACTTCCTCATCGGGCACTACTGGCACGACCGGGCGACCTCGCGCGCCGCCGTGAAGGCGTTCCTCGTCACCCGGCTCGGCGACGTCGGGTTCCTGTTCGGCATCTTCGTGCTGGGCCTGGCGGCGCACTCGTTCCAGATCCGCACGATCATCGAGTCGCTTCCGTCCATGTCGCACACCGCGCTGCTGGCCGGCACGCTCCTGCTGCTGTGCGGCGTCGCGGGCAAGAGCGCGCAGTTCCCGCTGCACACCTGGCTGCCGGACGCCATGGCCGGCCCGACGCCGATCAGCGCCCTGATCCACGCCGCGACGATGGTCGCGGCGGGCGTGTACGTCGTCGCCCGGCTCTACCCGGCGTTCTGGTTCGCGCCCACGTCGCTGGCGGTCCTCGGCGTCATCGCCGCGATCTCCATGCTGGGCGCCGCGCTGGCCGCGCTCGCCCAGGACGATCTCAAGCGGGTGCTGGCCTACTCCACGATCAGCCAGCTCGCGTACATGGCGGCCGGGCTGGCGGTCGGCACGCGGGACGGCGCGGTGTTCCACCTGCTGGCGCACGGCGCGTTCAAGGCGCTGCTGTTCCTCGGCGCGGGCTGCGTGATCGTCGCGGCCGGCTCGAACCTGATGAGCGCGATGGGCGGCCTGCGCCTGGCCATGCCGGTGACGTTCTGGTCGATGACGGTCGGCTTCGCGGCGCTGGCCGGGATCCCGCCCGCCAGCGGCTTCTTCAGCAAGGACACGATCCTGTCCCAGGCGTGGAGGGCGACGCAGGAGCGTCCGCACACCTACATCTACACGCCCGTGCGCCGGATGATCCCGGAGCATCCCCGCGGAGGCCGGGTCACCGAGGGCTACTCCTTCGCGCTCCGGCAGGCCCTGCACGGGGCCCCGCCGGCCATCCCGTCCTGGGTGGCGTGGCTGGTGCTGGTGACCGGGCTGGTCACCGCCGTGGTGACCGCCGCGTACGCCACGCGGACGTGGCTGGTGACGTTCTTCGGCGAGCGGCGGTCGGCGTTGCGGGCGCGGGAGGCGACGCCGCTGATGCGCTGGCCGGTCGCGGTCCTCGCCGTGCCGTCGCTGCTCCTCGGGCTGGTCGGGCCGTTCAGCGACCGGCTGCGGCCCGAGTGGGGCATGGCGGTGATCTCGCTGCTGTGCGCCGCCGCAGGGGCGGGCGGCGTGTACCTCGTCTGGAACAACGACCCGGCCCTGGACCCGGTCCGCCTGCTCGGCCCGCTGCGGCCGGTCCTGCGGGCGGCCTTCTACGTGGACACGGTGTACGACGTGGCGATCGTACGGCCGGTGCGGGCCCTGGCCCGGCTCGTCGTCCACGCCGACGAACGCGTCGTCGACGCCGGTGTCGAGGGCTCCGGCCGGGGCGCGCGGCGGCTCGGCGGCCTGCTGCGGGCCACCGAGAACGGCAACGCGCAGGCGTACGTCTCCGGGCTCTTCGCGGGAGTGGTGCTCATCGTGGTCGCGGTGGTGGTCCTGACATGATCCTCGCGGCGAAGCGGGCGGCGCCGACATCGACCCTCACGCTGAAGCAGGCGGTGTCGACATGATCCTCGCGGCGATGCTCGCGGTGCCTCTCCTCGGCGCGCTGGGGATGCTGGCCCCCCTGCCCGGGAGCCCGCGCCGGGTCACGCGCCTGGCGAGGCTGTACGGCCTGGTCGTGTCCGGCGTGACGCTGGTGCTGGCGGTCGTGGCGGCGGCCGCCTTCGACTACGGCCGGCGCGGCGCGCAGCTTGGCGTGGACGTCCCCTGGGCGAAGTCCATCGGGCTCCGCTTCCACCTGGGCGTCGACGGCATCTCGCTGCCGCTCGTCGTGCTGACGGCGACGCTGACCTTCCTGTGCATGATCTACACGGCCCGGGTGCTGCCGGCCCCGGCAGAGGCGCGGGACGGGTCGCCGCAGGCGCTGATCGGGCTGGTCCTGCTGCTCGAGGTCGGGATGCTCGGCACGTTCGTCGCGCTGGACCTCCTGCTGTTCTTCGTGTTCTTCGAGGTCGTCCTGATCCCGATGTACTTCGTGATCGCCGACTGGGGCGGCTCGGGCGGCAAGGACGCGGCACCGCGGGCCCGGGCGGCGGCGAACAAGTTCATCCTCTACACGCTGCTCGGCTCCGGCCTCCTGCTCGTCGGCATCCTCATCGTCGCGGTGAACGCCCACACCTTCGACATGACCACCCTCACCGCCCGGCACGGCGCCGGCCTGTCGCACGGCCTGCAGGTCGCGGCGTTCGGGCTGCTCGCCCTCGGCTTCGCGGTCAAGACGCCGATGTGGCCCCTGCACACCTGGCTGCCGGACGCCCACACCGAGGCGCCCACCGTCGGCTCGGTGCTGCTGGCCGGGGTGCTGCTGAAGATGGGCACGTACGGCTTCGTCCGCATCGCCGTGCCGATGGCGCCGGAGGGCGCCAAGGTCTGGGCGCCCTGGCTCGGTCTCCTCGCCGTCATCGGGATCGTGTACGGCGCGCTGGCCTGCCTCGCGCAACGCGAGCTCAAGCGTATGATCGCCTACTCGTCGATCGGGCACATGGGCTTCGTGCTGCTGGGCATCGCGACGCTCACGCCCGTCGGGCTGAACGCCGCGCTGTTCGGCAACATCGCGCACGGCCTCATCACCGGCCTGCTGTTCTTCCTGGCCGGGGCGGTGAAGGAGCGGTACGGCACCGGCGACCTGGACTCCCTCGGCGGCGGCATGCTCGCCAAGGCCCCGTACCTCGCGTCCATCCTCACGTTCGCGGCGGTGGCCAGCATGGGGCTGCCCGGCCTGGCCGGCTTCTGGGGCGAGATGCTCGCCCTGCTCGGCGCGTACGAGCCGCACGCCGGGTTGCCGAGGCCGACGTTCATCACCTTCATGGCCGTCGGCGGGCTCGGCGCGGTCCTCACCGCGGCGTACTTCCTGCGGCTGCTGTCCAGGGTCACCCACGGCCCGGTGGCCGAGCACTGGCGCACGGCGCGGTTCGCCGACGTGCGCTCGCACGAACTGCTGGCCTGGACCCCGCTGATCACCGCGACGCTGTTCATCGGGCTGTGGCCGAAGACGCTCCTCGACCTCACCGACGGGGCCGTACGCCTGCTCCTGGGGGGACGATGATCCAGTCGATCGACTACCCGGCGATCCTCCCGGCACTGATCGTCGCGGTGGCGTCCGTCGTCGTGCTGCTGGCCGACGCGTTTGGCGCGCCCGCGAAGGCCGTCGGCGGGCTCACCGCCGTGTCGCTGGTGGCGGCCGCGGTGGCGCTGCCGTTCGGGCACGGGCGGTCGACGTTCTGCGCGGCCGCCGTCCGGCCCGGCGAGCACGTCTCCTGCTCGTACGTCGCCGACGACTTCACCGTCCTGTTCCAGGCGGTGGTGCTGCTGGCGGCCATCGTGGTCGTGCTGCTGTCGCACGGCGAGATGCGGCGGTCCGCGCTGCCGGTGGGGGAGTACCACTTCCTGCTGCTCGCCGCGATCCTCGGGGCGCTGCTGCTGGCGGCGGGCCGGGACCTGATCACGCTGGTCGTCGCGCTGGAGACGCTGTCGCTGCCGGTGTTCGCGCTGGTCGCGCTGCGACGGTACGACGGGACGGCGTCCGAGGCGGCGCTCAAGCTGTTCCTCGTGTCGGTCGTGTCGTCGGCGGTGACGCTGTTCGGGATCAGCCTCGTGTACGGCGTCACCGGCGCGATGCACCTCGACCGGGTGGCCGCCGGGCTGGCGCACGTCCACGGCGACCTGCGGCCCGTGGCGGCCGCGGGCATCGTCCTGACCGTCGCCGGGTTCGGCTTCAAGATCGCCGCAGTGCCCTTCCACTTCTGGGCGCCGGACGTCTACCAGGGCTCTCCGCTGCCGGTCGCCGCCTTCCTGTCCGTCGTGTCGAAGGCGGGCGGGTTCGCCGGGCTGACCCTCGTGCTGACCGTCGGCTTCTGGCCGTACGGCGACACGTGGGGCCCCCTGATGGGCGTGCTGGCCGCGGTGACCATGACGCTCGGCAACCTCCTCGCGCTCCGCCAGACCGACGCCGTACGGCTGCTGGCGTGGTCCTCGGTCGCCCAGAGCGGCTACATCCTCGCCCCGATGGCCGGGGGAGCGCACGTCCGCCCGCACGAGTGGATGACGGCCACGGCGGCGTACGTCGCCATGTACGCGATCATGAACATCGGGGCGTTCGCGGTCGTCACGGTCGCCGCCCGGCGCGGCATCCGCGACCTGGAGTCCTACCGGGGTCTCGCCCGCGTCAACCCGGGCAGCGGCTTCGCCCTCGCCTTCTTCCTGCTCTGCCTGGCCGGCCTTCCCCCGGGCGTCATGGGGCTGCTCGCCAAGGTCGTGGTCTTCCGCGCGGCGGTCGGCGGCGCCGCGACCTGGCTCGCCGTGATCATGGCGGTGAACACCGTCCTCGGCCTGTACTACTACCTGACCTGGGCCACACGGCTCTTCGCCGCCGGAAAGGCCCGGCGCGTACGCGTCGGCCGCGCCGGCGGCCTCGCGATCGCGGTGGCCCTGGCCGGGGCCGTCGCCGTCTCCGTGGCCCCTGAACTCGTCCTGCACGCCGCCGCGCTCGCCGTCCCTTAACGGGGAACATCCCTCCAGGTCAGCCCGTTGATCTAAGGGGGACAAGGGGAGGTGCCGCAGTTGCGTTTCAACGGTGTCAAGACGGCCGCCCTGCTGGGGGTCATGTCGGCGCTGATCCTCCTCATCGGAGGCGCGCTGGGCGGCCGTACCGGTCTGACGATCGCCCTGGTCATCGCACTGATCACGAACGGCGTCGCCTATTTCCTCAGCGATCGCATCGCCCTGTCGGCCATGCGCGCCCGGCCCGTGAGCGAGGTCGAGCAGCCCGCGATGTACCGCATCGTCCGGGAGCTGTCGACCGGCGCCCGGCAGCCCATGCCGCGCCTGTACATCTCGCCCACGATCGCGCCGAACGCCTTCGCCACCGGCCGCAACCCGCGCAACGCCGCGGTCTGCTGCACGACGGGCATCCTGCAGCTCCTGGACGAGCGGGAGCTGCGGGCGGTCCTCGCGCACGAGCTGTCGCACGTCTACAACCGCGACATCCTGATCTCCTCGGTGGCGGGGGCCCTCGCCGCCGTCGTCACCTGGGTGGCGAACCTCGCCTGGTTCATCCCGCTGGGCAACTCCGACGACGAGGACGGTCCCGGCGTGCTCGGCGCGCTGCTGATGATGGTGCTCGGCCCCATCGCGGCCACGATCGTGCAGTTGGCCATCAGCCGCACCCGCGAGTTCCAGGCCGACGCCTCGGGCGCCCAGCTCAGCGGCGACCCGCTCGCCCTGGCCTCCGCCCTCCGCAAGATCGAGGGCGGCACGCGGCGACTGCCGCTTCCGGAGGACGGCCGCCTGACCGCGGTGAGCCACCTCATGATCGCCAACCCGTTCCGGGGGGAGGGCGTCGTCCGCCTGTTCTCCACCCACCCCCCGACCGCCCAGCGCATCGCCCGCCTCGAGGAGATGGCCGGCTACCGCAGGTGACGGCCGCCGACCACCCGTGGCGTACGGCCCTTCACCGAGCATTCCGCTCGCCGACCTCGCAGGCGGGCCGCTCCGGTCGGTAGGCAGGACACACGCCGGGAGCTTCGCGGTCTCGCGGACATTCCGGGGGATGCTCGCAGAGGTGGTGCGAAAGGCGATTTTCGGGCGGATAAATGGGGGCGGGGGCGTCCTCGGACCTCGTGATGGTGCCGGGCCGTACACACCGCTCGGCGATCGTCCCATTCCCGAGCGATTTGCGGCACTATGCCCACCGCGTGCGGCCCCTTCGCCGAGAGTTTCGCTCGGCCCCGGCTCGCCCGAGCCGGGATGGCCATAACGTCTTGAAGCGGTGCGATCGGAACAGACCCGCCCCGGCCCGGGCTCGGGAAAGAGGCCCGGGCGCGTAGCGGCAGCGCCTGGAAGCCGTCGCGGACGCTGAGTCGTCCGGCCGGCGTTCTCCTCGTCAGCGGTAGTTGGTGAACTGCAGGGCGACGTCCAGGTCCTTGCCCTTGAGCAGGGTGATCACCGTCTGCAGGTCGTCCTTCTTCTTCGAGCTGACCCGCAGCTCGTCACCCTGGATCTGCGCCCGCACACCCTTCGGGCCCTCATCCCGGACGATCTTGCCGATCTTCTTGGCGTCCTCCTGGGAGATGCCCTCCTTCAGCCCGATGGTGAGCTTGTAGAGCTTCCCGGACGCCTTCGGCTCGCCCGCGTCGATCGACTTCAGGGAGACGCCGCGCTTGACCAGCTTCTCCTTGAAGACGTCGAGGACGGCGTTGACCCGCTCCTCGCTGTTGGCCTGAGCCTCGATGGTCTCGCCGGACCACCGGATCCCCGCGTCGACGTTGCGGAAGTCGAACCGGTTGGCGATCTCCTTGGCGGCCTGGTTCAGAGCGTTGTCCACCTCCTGCCGGTCGAGCTTTGACACGATGTCGAATGAGCTTTCCGAAGCCACGGTTCATGTCCTCACGGATAACGACGATCTCTTCACAGAGCCTAGTCCGTGAATGTTCCTCGGCCGGACGTACGGCAGTGGGCCCCGGCCGGCGATCCGAGGCTTGGCGGGAGCGGCCTGTCGGGCGGCCGGGACAAGAGTGACCTGGTGGCGGATGGTCTGGAGCTCGACGATGGGGCGTGCGGTCTCGCGTTCGGGGGCGCGGCGGTTGGTGAAGTAGTCCTCGCCGAGTTCGGGCGTGCCGGTGACCAGTTCGCGCCAGGCTATGACCGGCATTCGGCGTGCGACGGGGATAACGGCCTTTTCTCGGCGGTCTGGTGGTGGTAGCCGCCCTTTGATCACATACCGGGGTTACAGCGCTTTGAGATCGCCCGGTATTCGCACCGCCGCCCGGGCGGCTTCGACCAGGACCGGCCGCAGATGCCGGTCACTCCTGCGCCGCCTGCGGGAGAAACGCCGCCCGGCCGACTCGTGGTCGTCCGGGCACCGGGAAGAGCGTTCGGCTGGAGCCGTGGTGCTCCCACCGACAGCGACCGCACAGCCGACGACCCGTCGGCTCTCCGGCGGCGCCGTCGAATGCGTCGTGGCCAAGCACCATGCTTACCCGCCGTGGCCACGTCCGCGGTGCCGCCCTCGGTCGCGGCCGGGCCAGCGGCCCGGCGGGGGTCCGCCCGTGCCGGAACCGGCCTCGCCGAAGGTCTGGCAGATCACCGGCCGGCTCATGGCGCGATCTGGCGATCCCCGCTCGCCTCCAAACCGAGGATCGACCAACACGGTCCTTCCATGACAAGGTCGCCGGACGCGGCACGGTGAGGCCCCGCCGGCTTCGCGGCCACCGAGGCGATGCCCCAGCGACCGAAACCGATGTCACCCTTGGGCCCAGAGTCCGCTATCCTTCTGAGCGTCGCTACGGCGGCTTACCCGGCGGGTTGCCCGAGTGGCCAATGGGAGCGGACTGTAAATCCGTCGGCTCAGCCTACCCAGGTTCGAATCCTGGACCCGCCACATCAGGTGGAACGGCCCCTGACCAGCAGAGATGCGGTCAGGGGTCGTTTCGCTTTCCCGATCCCCTGTTCCCCGTGAATGCCCCTTGATCACCGGCCTATCTGGCACGCGTGTGGCATGGAATCTGAGGGCGTCCGCACGCCACAGCACCGCCTGTCGGCGTACGGCTGCCAGTGCCGAGCCATGTACAGGTAAACGTGCCGAGGTGATCGGCGTGCCTGGAGTCGGTCTCAAAACGCATCCTCTATGGCCGACGTGCCGGTCACTGACGCAGGATGGGGATCATGATGGAGATCAAGATCCGGGACGCGCGCGCTGACGAAGTCGGCATGCTCAGCGAACTGGCGCTGCGTTCCAAGGCGTACTGGGGATACGACAAGGACTTCCTAGAATCCGTGCGTGCGGAGCTGACGTTCCGACCCGACGATGTCCGCACCCGCCGCCTGGTCGTGGCCGAGCTTGCCGACCGGGTGGTCGGCTTCGCCAGCCTCGAGGCCGAGCCGCCCGAGGGGGAACTCGGCAATCTGTGGGTCGAGCCAGAGGCGATCGGGACAGGGGTAGGCCGTCGCCTATGGGAGCACGTCATCGAGCAAGCGCGCACCGCCGGCTTTCAGACCCTACTCATCGAGGCTGACCCACACGCCGAAGGCTTCTACCTGGCCATGGGCGCGCAACGCATCGGCACGGCACCATCCGGCTCCATCTCCGGCCGGGAACTGCCACTGCTGCGATTCCACACCGGCCTAGTCATTCGCGCCTGACGAGCGCACCACCTCGGCACATCAAGCCGTACCTACCTCGGCACTCAAAGGAGTACGCCGACACCGCCTGCCGGGTCATCCCCTCTGCCGTCGCTCCCACCCGTCAGGGAAGCGGGCCAGGCCCTCCGGGTCGAGGTGGAGCGCCCCACGGACGAACGACCTCGACCCGGAGGGCCTGGTCTGCTTGGCTTCGCCTGGAGCGTCGGCGGAGGGGATGACCCGGCTTCCACCTCAACCGCTGACCACAGTCGCATCGGTGGTCGGCGTGCGTCCATCCCCGAGCCTGAGCGCCCCCGCCGGAGGCATCTTCTACCGGCCCCGTGCTGTGATGGGCGGGGCGGCCTGCCAATCGCCGTAGGCGACCCGAAGGGCGAATGAAGTGAGTTGGCCGGCGGCCCTGTGCCCGTCCCGCGAGAGCGGTCCGGAGTCGATGGCGATCGGGTATCCGTGGGCCGGGCTCACTCCTTGCGCTGGAAGTCCGGGACGCCGATTGTCGATGCCGGGTCTTCAAGCGGCCAGATCGGCATGTCTTCGGGAGCCTTCGTGCGGGAGACCGAAATCCCCTGGAGGCAGGCGTCGCACCACAGGAGAGTGTAGCCGAGGCGGCTCTCCCTGTCGGCGATGTAGCGCGCATGAAGGCGGTCACAGGCGCAATTGGGACATGAGCCCGTCACCGCGTCGCCAGGGCCGGCCCGGACCTTGGCCAGCGTTCTCAGCCACGTTGCGCGATCGGTCATCAGCTCAGCCGTCCGTCGCAGTAGTTCCAGTGCGGCCCTGTTGAGCCTATGTGCCGCCTCCGTGACCGGTCCCGCCTTCCACCGAAGGGAGACGGTGTGAACGAGGTCAACGAGGATCGGGGCATGGGGGCGCTGATCGCCCTCTGTCAGGAGCTGGCCAAGCTCGCGCTCAAGGTCGGGATGAGCGACGCGCGTCCGGCATTGACGGTGCGCGGGAACCTGGCCGACGTTGCCTCCGGCGGGGAACTCCGGCTCGGGGATGGCCTTGGACCGCACGCGGCGCACGGTTGTCAGTGGTTGAGGTGGAAGCCGGGTCATCCCCTCTGCCGACGTCCCAGGCGCAGCCAAGCAGACCAGGCTCCAGGGGCGAAGGTCGTTCGTCCAGTGGGGCGCTCCACCTTCACCCCTGGGGCCTGGCCCGCTTCCCTGCGGGTGGGACGAAGGCAGAGGGATGACCCGGCAGGCGGTGCTGTGGCGATGTTCGCCGACGCTCATCGTCGTGCCATTAGCCCCGGTGATCAAGGGTCAACAGCGGTCACTCACGGACATATGCTCGCGCAGGTCAGCGGTCATATGGGGCAAGATCGGCATGATTTGCAAGCAGGAAGTCAACAAGGAGCGAGCGGCTACCAGCGCGGGCGAGATGAAACCAGACGGGATGTTCCGGATAATCGCCGCATGGCACGCCCGGCCCCGAAACCGATGCCACCCGTCGAGGAGCTGGAACACGCGCTCGTGGAGGCGGTCG
>NZ_JBFAUT010000034.1:0-87990 GCF_040679475.1 Actinoallomurus sp. NPDC052274 | reverse complement strand
CACCGGCCGGTGCTGGAGGCACTCGAGCTGATCAAGCGGTACAAGGCCGAACACCCCGGCAACACCCGCTACTACGCCCGCGGCGAGCACGTCCCTATCGACGGGGTCATCCCCAAGGACCTGGTCGAGCTGCTGTACAAGACCGACAAACGCGGGCGGGCCCGGATCCAGCGGACGCGGACGGTGTATGAGTGCGGGGTGTTCCAGACCCTGCGCGACAAGCTGCGCTGTAAGGAGATCTGGGTGGTCGGCGCCGACAAGTGGCGCGACCCTGATCAGGACCTGCCGAACGACTTCGAGGCCCGGCGGGCCGAAAACTACGAGGCGCTGCGCAAGCCGCTGGATCCCAAGGTGTTCACCAATCAGATGCGCGAGGAGATGGCGGCCGCGCTCGCCGAGCTCAACGAGGAGCTGCCCAACCTGGATTGGATGGACATCAGCGAGCGGCCCAAGGCCGGCCCGATCACCCTCACCGACTTGGACCCCGTCCCCGAGCCGCGCAACCTGCGGCGGCTCAAGGCCGCAGTGAAGGACCGGTGGGGCACGGTCCCGCTGCTGGACATGCTGACCGAGACCGCGATGCGCACCGGCTGCCTGGATGTCTTCACCTCGATCGGCACCCGCAGCGACATCGAGGCCGGCAAGCTGTTCCAGCGGTTGTTGTTGCTGGTCTACGCCTACGGCACCAACACCGGGATCCGCACGGTGGCCGCCGGGGACCACGGCCACACCGAGGACGAGCTGCGCTACATCCGCCGCCGTTACCTCACCGTAGAGGCATGCCGGCAGGTCGCCCGCGTCATCGCCAACGCCACCTTCGCCGCCCGCCAGTCCTGGCTGTGGGGCGAGGGCAGCACGGCGGTGGCCTCGAACTCCACCCACTTCCGCGCGTGGGACCAGAACATCTTCACCGAATGGCATTCGCGATATCGGACGGGAAAACGCGGTGTCCTCATCTACTGGACGGTGGAGAAGGGCGGGGCGATGGCCGTGCACAGCCAGTTGCTGTCGTGTTCGGCCTCGGAGGTGCACGCCATGGTCGAGGGTGCGATGCGGCATGGCACCGACATGCGGGTCGAGTCGAACTATGTCGACTCCCATGGCCAGTCGTTCATCGGGTTCGGAATTACCAGGCTGTTGGGGTTCGACCTGCTGCCGCGGATCAAGCAGATCAACCGCTGCAAGCTTTACCTGCCCGAGCCGGGCGGCCTGGACCTGTACCCGCGGTTGCGGCCCGCCCTGACCAAGGCGATCCGCTGGGACCTGATCGAGAACAACTATGACCTGATGATGAAGTACGCCACCGCGATCCGGACCAACACCGCCTCGACCGAGGCCATCCTGCGGCGCTTCAACGCCGAAGTCACCCACCCCGCCTACGCCGCGATGCTGGAGGTCGGCCGCGCCCAACGAACGATCTTCATCGCCCGATATCTCCGAGACAGGGAGCTGCAACGCGAGATCAACGCCGGGCTGAACGTGGTGGAGAACTACAACGGCGTCAACGACTACATCTTCTTCGGTAAGAGCGGGGAACTGTCCTCTAACCGGCGCGAGGAACAAGAGATCTCCATGGTCTGCCTGCAGATCCTGCAATCAGCGCTCGGGTACATCAACACCCTCATGATCCAAGACACCCTTGCGCAGCCCGAATGGGCCGAAAGGCTCGGCGACGCCGACCGCCGCGGCCTGACCCCGCTGTTCACGGTCAACATGACCCCGTACGGAGACATCCAGCTCAACCTCAAGCGCCGCCTGGAGCTGACCGCCCAGCCATCGGAGGGATCTCAGCCATGAGCGAGCATCGCCCTGCCTGGATGGCGGGACAAGCGTCCCCATGGCGCGGCTCCGTGCAGTGCACCCTGACGGCCGCCTCAGCATCGCCCAGGTCGTAGCGGCACTCACTTATGACACAATCCTTGATCTTGACGAGATATCGGGCAGCAGAAGGCGAGGACGACACGTGACGGACATCGACGACGTCTCGCGGGCGGACGCCCTGCGGAACGCCGCGTACGTGGGGAATCTGACCGTCCTCAAGGAGCAGATAGCGGCCGGGGTTGATGTAAACGTCGCCGACGAGCGGGGCTGGACGGCGCTGCTGGTCGCGTCGCGCGAGGCGTTCCGAGACGGCGTCGAGGCGCTGCTCGCGGCGGGCGCGGATCCGGGGATCGCTCTGCCGGGCGGCTTCACCGCACTGCACCAGGTGATCCAGCACACCAAGGACCGGCCAGTGGCCTACGAGGTCACCGTGGTACGCGACGGCGTCGAGATGGTTCTCACCGGCCGCGACGAGATTCGCGCGGAGATCGGATCCCACCCGGACGACGAATACGATGACTGCGTCGCTATCGCGCGCATGCTGATCGACGGGGGGATCGACGTCGAACTGGCGACGTCCGAGGCGGGGCAGACCCCGTTGTCGCACGCCGCGTCGCGGGGCACCGCTGAGATCACCGAGCTGCTCATCGCGACGAAGCAGGTCGATCTCGACTCGCGCGACAAGGCCGGCGTCTCCCCGCTCCACTACGCCAGTCGCCACGGTCATATCGACCCGGTACGGCTGCTACTCGAGGCCGGAGCGAACCCGAACATCACAGAGAACTACGGGTTCACCCCGCTGCACGAAGCGGCGGAGAACGGCCACGCCGAGGTGACGCGTGCCCTGCTCACGGCGGGCGCGGACCCCGGGGGTGGCCTGGCGAAGCCGTTCGAGAGCTACCCGGTGAACGCCACACCGCTTGACATCGCGCGGATCAAAGGGCACCAGACGATCGTCGACCTGCTCGACCGCCGGGACTGATCGCCGCAACGGCGGCCTGACCCCGCTGTTCCACACCCACATGCCCCGTACGCAGACATCCACCTCAACCTCAAGCGCCGGCTGTTCGCCCCGCGCACCCAGTGAGGCCAGTTCACCGTAGCTGACTGCATTCCTGGGATCCGGATCGTTCAGGTACGGAGCACGCCCACTTGGGGGAGGTCGCGGTGTCGGTGGTGCGCGTCGGTGATCGCGGCGAGGTTGTGCCGGCCGAGAGCCCGATAAGCCGCAACGAGTAGCTCGTGTGCCTGACGCTCCCGTTCGGCGTCTCCCTCACTGGCCCAGTGCAGGTCACGCCCGAGAGTGAGGGCGCTGGCCGGATCCCCGGCAGCGCAGCGCTGCATGGCCTCGGTGACCCACGCGGCGACAGAACCAGGATCTCCGGTCAGCTGTTTGTGCAGGTTGGTGCACCAGTCGTAGCGGTCATAGGGACGTTGCCGCCCGCGCGGCACGACCGACTCACCGTCGGCCAGCGCCCCACCACCGTCCAGGGTCTCGAACCGGATCGGGTCGCCGTCCTCGAGTACCTCGTCCTCGTCCCGGTACGTCTCGTGGTAGGTCCTGCCCTCCTCGGGCCGGTCACCGGTCTCGAAGGTCACCAGAACCTCCCGCAGCGCCCGCAGCCTGAACCGCTCCTCTGCCAGATTCGCAGCGATCGGCTCGTCCTCGCCGGCCTCGCTGTCGAGGTGAGCTTGCCACCATTCGATCTGTTCGCGTACCGCCTCCAGCGGTGTGCCGGACGGCAGGCCGACGCCACCACCGTCGTTGTTGTAGTAGGACGCGACGCCGGTGCAGGTGCGGCCGTCGTCGTACCAAAGTCCGAAGTGCAGCCCATCGGTGCCGCCGTGCATGAAGGTCAAGAACTCGGGCGGATCCCGGTAGTAGCGGCCGTGCACCCGAACGTCGAGGCCCTCACGCGGCGGGCACGCAGGATCGTCGAACAGGTCCATGATCCCGTACGGTCGTAGTTCCGTGTCGTGGAGCGCGCGCTGTTCGACCGGCCCGAGTGACAGCAGGAACAGCCAATACCGGAAGATCGAGTCAGGCAGTTCGATGCCCCAGTCGTCGGCGAACCGCCGCTCAATCGCGGTGCGGTCCCGGGCCACCCGGGACTCGGCAGCCAACCGGGCCGTCGGATCCGACAGCTGATGAGTCGACCGCCAGACGGCATAGTCCCGCCGTTCGGCTGCCCCACGAGCGGCACACCGCCGCTCGCCTGCCAGCTCGCTCCGGCTGGCCGGCCTCGTCCCGAAGATGGCATGCTCAAGTTTCTCCTCGGGCGTCAACTCGGACCAGGGATCGTCGGTGGGGTTACGATCGGCGTCTCTCGGCCACAAAGCCCGGAAACCAGAAGTCGTCATCGCCATACACCACTGCGGCGGCATCGGCCGGAAGCAACGGGACAACCTCCCGGTCGAATCGCGCCAAAGCGGCCGACCGGAGCCGACTCACCCGCTCGTCCACAAGTGAGGCGTGGCGGCAGTACGCGTCCCATTCCCCGGCCAGGTCCTCTTCGGCCTCATCGACCAGTTCGTAGAAAAACGCCAGCTTCTCCACGTCGGCCAACCTGTTGTGGTCATTATCGACCTCCGCTCGGAGAGTGGAGGTCACTTCCTCGTCCGACTTGCCCTTGAACCAACCGGGTAGTTCCACGCGGCGAGCCTACTGTCAGCGGTCTGGCCCTTGAGACGACTGGCAGATCGTCTCGATCTCGGTGGTGCCTCTCGCGTGGCATAGCCCCCTCGGCGTCGGTGCCGCGATGGCCCAGCCTAGGAGAATTGGCGCAGCCGGGCCTGGCCCTTGTACGCCTGGGGTCTATCGCAAACGTTCGTTCGCGTTACACCACGCGGCGATGAACGTTTCCCCAGGACAGATGTGTAAAGATTCCCGTGTACGCGCCTACGTCACGCTGCCGGGCCTTCGCGTTACACTCGCGGGCCATGCGGATCGGCTACGCCCGGGTCTCCACCCGCGACCAACACCCCGAAGCCCAACACGACGCCCTCACGGCCGCCGGCTGCGAGCACATCTTCATCGACAAGACCTCCGGCAAACTCGCCCGCCGCCCGGAACTGGACAAGGCACTGCTCGTCGCCCGCACCGGCGACCAACTCGTCGTCACCAAACTCGACCGGCTCGGCCGCTCCCTCGAACACCTCATCGCACTGTCGAAGGAGCTGCACGAGCGCGGCGTGGACCTGGTGGTGCTCGACCAGGGCATCGACACCTCCACCGCCATCGGGCGGATGTTCTTCCAGATCCTCGGCGCCATCGCCGAGTTCGAACACGCACTGATGTCCGAACGGACACTTGATGGACTGGAGGCCGCACGGGCCCGCGGGCGTACCGGCGGCCAGAAACCCAAGCTCGGCCCCCGCCAGGTCACGCTGGCCCGGCAGATGTACGACGAAGTCGGCCCAGACGGCAAACGCCGCTACACCGTCCAGCAGATCGCCGACGAGTTCGGCGTCACCCGGCCCACCATCTACCGGCACCTCGACACCACCACACCCACAGCAAAGCCGACATCCTGACCTACCTCGAAAAATGCCTCAGATGGCGGCTGGTGGTAGCTCCCTTACCGACAGGCCGATTGGGACGAGAACGCGGCCGGTGTCGTCGCCCAACTGCGCGCCGAGGTGGACGCCGACGCAGGCGACGCCCGCCTGCGGGCGCTCGTCGGCGAGCTCTCACGGACGAGCGAACGCTTCCGGGCGCTCTGGGCCCGGCATGACGTACGCCGCGGTACGAGCGGGACGGGCCTCATCCGCCATCCGAGGGTCGGCGATCTGCGTCTCCGGCGTGAGAAGCTGGCCGTCACGGGCACGGACGGACTACTGCTGGTGATCTATCACGCCGACCCCGGCACCCCCTCCGCCGAAGCCCTCGCGCGGCTCGCCTCGCTCGTCCGCACCGGCTCCCCCGGACCGCCGAATCCGACCGCCGGTAGCCGCCTCGTACGGCGCGGAGCAGGTCCGTCCGTGACGGCCGTCCCCGCCGGGGGCCGGTCCGGCGCGGAGGTGGCGGTGCGCTCGGGGTTCAGTCGCCTCGGAGGTAGGCGCGCAGGCGGTCGAGCGGCCAGGTGCTGACGACGTCGTCCGGGGTGAGCCAGCCGCGCTGCGCGATGCCGACGGCGTACCGGAGGTTGTCGAAGTGCCCTGGGGCGTGCGCGTCACTGTCGATCGCGAACTTCACGCCGTGCCGCCGGGCGTGCCGGATCAGGTCGGCGGGCAGGTCGAGCCGGTCGGGGAAGGCGTCGATCTCCAGGATCGTCCGGGCCTTCGCGCACGCGGCGAACACGGCCTCCCAGTCGGCGTCGACGGGGGCGCGGCGGCCGATGCTGCGGGCGGTGGGGTGACCGATGATGTGCACGTGCGGGTTCTCGACCGCGCGGACGAGCCGGCGGGTCATCGCCGCCCGGTCCTGGGTGAAGTGGGAGTGCACGGACGCGACGCACACGTCGAAGCCCGCGAGGAACTCGGCCGGCCAGTCCACCTCGCCGTCGGGGTCGATGTTCAGCTCGGTGCCGTGCAGCAGCGCCATGTCCGGGTACCGCTCCTGCAGGGCGTGGACGGCCTCGCGCTGGGCGAGCATCTTCTCGTCCGTCATGCGCTGCATGAAGAGGTTCGGCGCGTGGTCGGTGATCGCGTAGTACTCGTTGCCGCGCGCGGCCGCGGCGGCGACCATGTCCTCCAGCGAGGCGATTCCGTCGGTCAGGTCGGTGTGGGTGTGCAGGTCGCCGCGCAGGTCGGCGAGCTCGACGAGACGGGGCAGCTCTCCGCGCAGGGCCGCCTCGATCTCGCCCTCGTCCTCGCGCAGGGGCGGCGGGATCCATGGAAGCCCGAGCCGGGCGTAGACGTCCTCCTCGGTGGCGGAGACGATGAGCTCGCCGGTCTCGACCGAGAACAGGCCGTACTCCGACAGCTTCAGCCCGGCCCGTACGGCGATCTCGCGGGTGCGGACGTTGTGCGCCTTGGACCCGGTGAAGTACTGCAGCGCGGCGCCCCAGGACTCCGGTGGCACGACCCGGAGGTCGACCTGGATCCCCTTGGCCGTACGGACGGACGTCTTCGTCTCGCCGCTGCCGATCACCTCGGTGACGAGCGGGAGCGCGGTGAACGCCGCCATGAGCGGACCGGAGTCGTCCGCGGTGGCGAGGATGTCGATGTCACCGACGGTCTCGCGGCACCGCCGCAGCGACCCGGCGACCGCGCACCGGCCGGCGAGCGGGGACAGCTCGGCGACGATCTCCGCGGCGAGCTCGGTGGCGACGTCGATGAGCGCCCGCTCCCCCTGGCTCCGCAGCAGCTCGATGCCGTGGAGGATGTTCTCCTCGGTCTTGGCGCCGAAGCCCTTCAGCCCGGTCAGCCGACCGGCCGGGATCGCCTCGGCGAGTTGCTCGACCGAGGAGATCCCGAGCTCCTCGTAGAGCACCATCGCCTTCTTCGGCCCGAGGGTCGGGATGGCGGTGAGGGCCCGCACCCCGGCGGGGATGCGCTCGCGCAGCGCCTCGAGCTGCCGGATCGTGCCGGTCTGCTGGTAGTCGAGGATCTTCTTGGCGATCGCCTCGCCGACGTTCGGGATCTTGCGCAGCCCCTTCGGGTCGAGCACCGTGACGTCGTCGGGGTGGCCGCCGATGGCCCGCGCGGCCTTCTCGTAGGCGCGCACCTTGTACGCCGCCTCACCGGTGATCGACAGCAGGTCGGCGAACTCCTGGAACAGAGCCGCGACGTCATCGTTAGGGCGCCCCATGGACCCGATGTTAGGCGGGGGCTCCGACAAACGCTCCGGTCACCGGACACGCCTGGGGCCGGTGACGCGTTCGGCGGCCAACCGGCCGGACACCAGCACCATGGGCACGCCGACCCCCGGCTGCGTGCCCGAACCGACGAACACCACGTTCTCCAGCCGCGGCGCGAGGTTCGCGGGGCGCCATGGCCCCGTCTGGCCGACCGTGTGCGCCAGCGCGAACGGGGTGCCGGCCGCCATTCCCGCCGCAGCCCAGTCCGACGGCAGGACGACGTTGCGCACCGTGGTCGCTCCGGACAGGCCGTGGTAGCCGCGTCGCTCCAGCGTGTCGATCAGGTCCTCGACATAGCCCGGTCCGGTGCGGCGCCAGTCGATGCCGGCGGTGAGGTTGGGCGCCGGGGCCAGCACGTAGAGGCCCCGCGCTCCGGGCGGCGCCATGGCCGGCTCGGTGATGCTCGGGTTGCACACCAGCAGCGACGGGTCGCTCATCGTACGGCCGTGCCGGGTGATCTCGTCGAACGTCGCGCGCCATCGCCGGCCGAAATGAATGTTGTGGTGGGCGAGGTGCGGGTAGCCGGCGGTGACGCCGAGGTGCAGCAGCACGCAGGACGGTGAGTATCGCAGCCGTCTGCGCAGTGGCCGTTCCAGCAACTCGGCGGCGGCCACCGGAAGGTCCGGGTTGAGGACCACCACGTCGGCGGGCAGCCGGGTACCGTCGGCCAGGCGTACCGCGCGGGCGCGGCCGTGGACCAGGTCGACGCCGGCGACCTCGTGGTCATAGCGGATGTCGACGCCGTGCTTGACGGCCACGGCGGCGAGCGCCCGGGCGACCGCGTGCATGCCGCCGCGCGGATAGTAGACGCCGGCCACGGTGTCCAGATAGGAGATCAGCGCGTACAGGGCGCGGGCCCGGTGCGGCGGCACTCCGGCGTAGAGCGCCTGGAAGGAGAACACCCGCCGGGTGCGCGGATCGGCGAAGAAGGTGCCGACCCGCCGGGACAACCGGCCGAACCCGCCGGACGCGGTGAGGCGCGCCAGGCTCGGGCCGGCGAGGTCGAGCGGGCCGTCGAGGTTGCGGTCGATGAAGGCGTCCCAGCAGATGTCATAGAGCCGGCTCGCGTAGTCGACGAACCTCAGGAACCCCTCGGCCTCCCGCAGGCCGCACAGCCGTCCGATCTCGGCGGCGGTGTCGGTCGTGGTGGCCCGCACGTCGAGGGTCGACCCGTCCGGGAAGTGCGCCCGGTAGGCCGGGTCCAGCCGCACCAGGTCCACCCAGTCGGCCGACCGCTCCCCGACCGCCGCCATCGTACGGTCCAGCAGTTCGGGCATCGTCAGCACGGTCGGCCCCGTGTCGAACCGGAAGTCCCCGTCCCGGCGTTCCCCGCAGCGCCCGCCCGGTGCGCTCGTCCGCTCCAGCACGGTGACATCACGCCCGGCGGCGACCAGATGGATCGCGCAGGCCAGGCCGCCCAGCCCCGCGCCGACGACGATCACCTTGTCCGTCGGTCCGGCCACCGTCCTCATCGCGCCCTCCCGCCCCCCGGGATGCGTCCCCCCGCACCGCACCGCGTCACCGGGCGCGGTGCGGTTTTGACATCGATTTTGGAGTCGGCATGCGCCGGCGGCCCCGGCGCGACGCGGTCAGGCGGCCTCGAGCCCCAGGTCCGGGCCTAACGCCTCGTAGTGGATGCGATCCGCCGGCCCACCGCGGTCCAGAAGCTGGGACCGGCTCACGATCTTGGCCACGTGGCTTTACGGCGCGGCGACGGCCTCGGCGACCTCACGCGCGGTCGGCGTCCGTCCCTCGTCCGCCACGGCCGGCACGGCCGGCAGCATGGCGACCCGCAGCGCCAGGTCGGTGAATTTCGTCAGCCGCATGAGACCAGGATTACTCGCATCCCTAATGCGGCTTTCGGTGTCGGCGACCCGGCCTCTCGCGTCATGGGGCGTAGCTCATGACGTGGGCGTGGACCATACGGCCGACGGCCGGGTCGCACCGGCGGAACGCCTCGGTGATGTGGGTGTGCTCGGCGGCCTTGCCGCAGAGCTCGGTGCCCCGCCGCCGCAGGGACAGGGCCGTCCACACCTCGATGCCCAGCGACTGCCACACCGACCGCAGCAGGCGGTTGCCGGACGCCTCGACGATCTCGCGGTGGAAGGCGATGCTGTGCCGCATCTCCTCGTCCGGGTCGGTGGCGGCGGCCAGACGCGCGATGTGGGCCTCGAGCGCCTCGACCCGGCCGGCCATCCGGTGCACGGCGAGGTCGGCGGCGGTCTCCTCCAGGCCCGCGCGGACCGGGAAGACCTCCGCGAGGTCCTCGTCTGTGAAATCGCGCACTCTCGCGCCCCGGTTGGGCAGCGTCTCGATCAGACGGAGCGCCTCGAGGTGCCGGAGCGCCTCCCGGACGGGCGCCTGGCTGACGCCGAGCTCGGCCGCGATGCGGCGTTCGACGATACGCTCGCCGGGGGCCCAGCGGCCCGAGGTGATGCCGTCGATCAGGACCTGGCGGATCTGGTCGCCGAGGCCGGTGCGCACCAGCGGGGCAGACGCGTTCATGTTACTCAATGGTAGCCGCCCCCTACGTGGTAAAACCCTTCTTATCGCTGATCTATGATCGATCATAGATAATCGCCTCCTGATTGTATGGGCGCGCCTCATGGGAACCCCATCGAAGCGCCCGGACACGAAGGGAAGACCTCGATGGGTGACACCAAGACGAGGACCCCGGCACGACGGGCCAAGACCCGAGCGGCACAGCCCGAGCCGGAGACGCTTGTCGCGTACTACCGGCAGATGCTGCTGATCCGCAGGTTCGAAGAGCGCGCGGCCCGGGCCTACACCGAGGCCAAGATCGGTGGCTACTGTCACCTGAATCTCGGTGAGGAGGCGACGGTCACCGGGCTGATGGCCGCGCTGGAGCCTCGTGACTACCTGTTCACGAACTACCGGGAGCACGGCTACGCCCTCGCCCGCGGCATCGACGCCCGCCGGGTCATGGCCGAGCTGTACGGCCGGAGCACGGGCGTCTCCAAGGGCTGGGGCGGCTCGATGCACATGTTCGACCTGGAGTCGCGGCTGCTCGGCGGGTACGGCATCGTCGGCGGCCAGCTCCCCCTTGCCACGGGCGCGGCGCTCGCCGTGTCCTACAAGGGCGGCGACGAGGTCGTCATGTGCCAGATGGGCGACGGCACGACCAACATCGGCGCGTTCCACGAGTCGCTGAACATGGCCGCCCTCTGGGACCTGCCGGTCGTCTTCGTCGTCGTCAACAACGGCCTGGGCATGGGCACCACGGTCGAGAACTCCTCGGCCGAGCCGGAGCTGTACCGCCGGGCCGCGGCGTACCGCATGGAGGGCGCCCGCGTCGACGGCACCGACGTCGTCGCCGTACGGGAGGCCGCGCGGGCGGCGGTCGAGCGGGCCCGGGCCGAGAAGAAGCCGTTCCTGCTGGAGACGACGAGCCCGCGCCTGCGCGGCCACTCGGTCGTCGACCCGGCCCGCTACCGCACGGCGGAGGAGAAGGACGCGCTCAAGGCCGCCGACCCGCTCGCCCACTTCGGGCTCGCGCTGGAGGAGGCCGGCGTCCTGGACGCGGAGGCGCGCGAGAAGCTGGACGCCGAGGTCAAGGCCGAGGTCGACGACGCGGCCGCGTTCGCCGACGACAGTCCGCACCCGGACGTGTCCACGCTGTTCGACTACACCTACGCCACGCCCGTACGTGGCGAGTCCCGCCGCCTGCCGGCCGACCCGGTCTTCTGAGGAGATTCACATGGCGACCATGACCTACCGCCAAGCCCTCCGGGACACCCTGCGCGACGAGATGCTGCGCGACGAGAACGTCTTCGTCATGGGCGAGGAGATCGGCGTCTTCGAGGGCTCGTACAAGATCACTGAGGGGCTGCTCAAGGAGTTCGGGCCCAAGCGCGTCCGCGACACCCCGATCGCCGAGGAGGGCTTCGTCGGCGCCGCGATCGGCGCGGCCATGCTCGGCCTGCGCCCCGTCGTCGAGATCATGACGATCAACTTCTCGCTGCTCGCGCTGGACCAGATCGTCAACCACGCCGCCAAGATCTACGGCATGTTCGGCGGGCAGTGCAGCGTACCGATGGTGATCCGCACGCCCGGTGGCGGCGGCCAGCAGCTCGGCGCCACGCACTCGCAGAACGTCGAGCTGTTCTACTCGTTCATCCCGGGCCTGAAGGTCCTCGCGCCCAGCACGCCCGCCGAGGCCTCCTCGATGCTGCGGGCCGCGATCCGCGACGACGACCCGGTGCTGTTCCTGGAGAACCTCGCGCTGTACAACACGCGGGGCGAGGTGCCCGACGACCTGGAGCCCGCCGAGATCGGTCGGGCCGCCGTCACCCGGCCGGGCACCGACGTGACGATCGTCGCCTACTCCCGGATGGCCCACGTCGCCGCCGAGGCGGCCGAGAAGCTGGCCACCGAGGGCATCAACGCCGAGATCGTCGACCTGCGCAGCCTGCGCCCGCTGGACCGCGAGACCGTCGTCGAGTCCGTCCGCCGCACCGGCTGCGCCGTCGTCGCCGAGGACGACTGGCTCACGTACGGCATCGGCGCCGAGATCGCCGCAACGATCCAGGAGGGAGCGTTCGACTGGCTCGACGCCCCGGTGCGCCGGGTCGCGATGGCCGAGGTGCCGCTCCCCTACTCCAAGCCGCTCGAACTGGCCGCCCTGCCGTCGGCCGAGTCGCTCGTCACCGCCGTCCGCGACACCGTACGCGCGACCGGCCGTTAGGAAGATTGATGTCCGAGATCCTCATGCCGCGCCTGTCCGACACCATGGAGGAAGGCGTCATCAGCGCGTGGCACAAGAAGCCCGGCGACAAGGTCACCGCCGGGGAGGCCCTGGTCGACATCGAGACCGACAAGGCCCTCATGGAGTACGAGGCGTACGAGGACGGCGTCCTCGGCGAGATCCTGGTCGCGGAGGGCCAGACCGCCTCCATCGGCTCGCCGATCGCGACCCTGCTGGCCGAAGGCGAGTCCGCGCCCGCGGCCCGGCAGGCCCCCGCCGCACCGGAGGCCTCCGCCGCCGCGAACGGCCAGGCGGCCGCGCCGCAGCAGACCGCCGCACCGGCCCCCGCCGTGACCGCCACCGCTCCGGCGCAGGACGTCGCCGCCGCGGCGTCGAACGGCACCCGGTCCCGGCCGCCGTCCTCTCCGCTCGCGCGCAGGCTGGCCCGCGAGAACGACATCGACCTGGCGACGCTCACCGGCTCCGGCCCCGGCGGCCGGATCGTCCGCGCCGACATCGAGGCCGCGCTCAAGAACGCGCCCGCCCCGGCCCCGGCGTCCGCCGCCCCGGCCGCCGCGCCCGCGGCGACCGCGGCCCCCGCCGCGACCGAGGACCCGGACGTCGAGCGGGTGCCGCTCAGCCGGATCCGGAAGGTCACCGCCCGCCGGCTCACCGAGAGCATGCAGACGACGCCGCACTTCTACCTGACCCGGATCGTCGACGTCGGCGCGCTGCTGGCCTTCCGCAAGACGCTGAACGAGTCGCTCGCCCCGGCCAAGGTGAGCGTCAACGACCTCATCGTCAAGGCGTGCGCGACGGCTCTGCGGGCCAACCCGGTGCTGAACGTCTCGTTCACCGAGGACAACCTCCTCGTGCACAAGCGGGTGAACGTCGGCGTGGCCGTGGCGCTGGAGGACGGCCTCGTCGTCCCGGTGATCCGGGACGCCGACCGTAAGACCGTGTCGCAGATCGGCGCGGAGACCCGCGAGCTGGCCGGGCGGGCGCGCGAGCAGCGCCTCACCCCGCAGGAGATGTCCGGCGGCACGTTCACCGTCAGCAACCTCGGGATGTTCGGGGTCGACTCGTTCACCGCCGTCATCAACCCGCCGGAGGCGGGGATCCTCGCGGTCGGCGCGACCCGCAAGGACGTCGTGGTCGGCGACGACGGTGAGTTCGTCGCCCGGGACCGGCTCACCCTGACGCTGTCCGTCGACCACCGCGCCTGCGACGGCGCCACCGGCGCGAAGTTCCTCGGCGAACTGGCCGAGCTGCTGGAGAACCCGCTCCGCATCATCGCCTGACCAGAGCGAGGTCACCCTTCCACGGTCGCCGTGGAAGGGTGCCCCTCCGGCAGGACAGAGTGCCCGCTGCCCGGCCGGAACGACACGACGACGCCCCGTCATCCTCTGCGGAGGATGACGGGGCGTCTTCTCGCGTTCCCGGCTCGGTACGTCTCCGGTACGGCGCTCCCCCGCCTGCCCGGCGAGAGCCTGATGGCGGCGCTGTCATCCGCTGGCTCGCCCGCCGGCCGGGCTGCTGGTCGCCGTCGGTCTCTGCCGAGGATTTGGTTGTGTGAGCGACTGAAATCCTCGGCAGTGAGACGCCGGTGAGAGCAACGGGCGACCCTGGCATGCGATCTGTAGAGATCGCCCGTTTCCTCCTTGGCGTGATCGCGCGGGGCCGTACCGGATGCTCGGGAAAGGCCTCGCCCGTGGTGCCGATATGCGAGCTTCGCCCCCTTCTCGGACCGCGGTCGCCGAGCATTCGGTACACCTCAGCGGGCGAGCCCCAGTGGGCAGCGCACGTCGCCGTCGCGGTTCGGGCAGCAGACCACCGCCAGGTCGATGAAGTTCCCGCCCCGGAGCCACCAGGCCCAGACGACGTCGTTACCCCGCTTCAGCGTGTCCAGGGCGTTGCCGGTCATCGTTCCCATGAGCGGGGCGGCGCGCTGCTGGTCGATGTGCAGGCGCAGGTCGGAGATGTCGGCGTACTGCTGGGCCAGCCAGGTGACCGCGTCGGCCGGGTCCTCCCAGGTGCCTTGCACCGTCCGAGCGGGTCTGCCGAGCCAGGCACTCGTGGCCTCGGGTGGGACGACGGCGGTCTGGAACTGTGGGGTGCCGAGTCTCCGGGCGTCGTCGAACGGTTTGATCGCTTCGCCGGGACCTCGGTAGAGGTACGCGTGGAAGTGCACGGATCAGTCCCTAGGATCGTGGGAGCATCCCCCCGACTTGGCCTCGGGGGGACGCCCCGTCACTCACTACCTGCGGATGACGGTGATCTCGACGCAGGCCTCGCCGTCCTCACCGGTGTAGCCACCGCAACGGCGTACGGCCTTGCGCCACACGGTCTTCTTCACGAACCTCACCTCCTCTCTGACCTCGTCGTGGCCCTCCACGGGCCGCGGAGGGAGTCAGGGCAGGGGAAGTAGCCTCAGGAGCGGCCCCCTTCGCCACCCCTGAGGCGTGGGGTCCGCACGGCTGTCTCGGGGGGAGGACGACCGTGCGGAGTTCTAAGGGGCCGGCACGTTGGGATGGGGCCAGGTCTCGGCGATGGCCTGACGGAACTCCGCCAGCACCTGCGTGTACAGGGCCCAGCGCCGGCTCTCCAACTCCCACTGGGAGCGGCCCCGGATCTTGTACTTGCCGGACGCGGAGACGGCGACCCACTCCCTGGTGAGCGGATCCTCCTGGACGGTGAAGCCGGGGATCACCGGGACGGGGCGCTGCTCGTTCATTGCCCGAAGCTCCGGCCGAAGCTCGCGACGTCGTCTCTGGACAGGACCACTCCAGGAATCGCGAGGACGGCATGGACGACCTTGTCCGTGTTGGAGACCTCAACCCAGAGGTAATCGGCCACGGACTCGCTGATGAGGACGCCTCGCCCGCTCTCCTCGGTGTGGTCGGGCCGCCTCTTCGTCGGCAGCACACTGGGGTAGGCGTCGCGGACCCGCAGGTGGGTCCATCGGGCCCACGCCTCGATGGCGAGCCAGATACCCGGATCGACTCGGGGCGATGGTGCTTCCTGCGTCCGGACAAGCCGAATGGCATTGGTGACGAGTTCGGAAGCCACCAGTTGGACGTTGTAGGTGAAATCCGGATCGGCCTGGACCAGTCGATCGCGAACTGCACGGCGAGCGTCAGCGACGGCTGAAGACATCGGCATGATTTCGATCCGGTTTGAGCCTGAAACGTAGCCCTGGGCGATATGCCCCGGTCGTCGCGGTGATGGCACGCATCGCGTCATGGAGGTCTCCCCTGGAGGCGGAGGGTTGCTACGCGCAGTAGCCACCCGAACACGTTGCGCCTCACTATGCTCTGCCTATTAGGTTATTCGCAATGAGGTTGGCGCTATTAGTCAAGATCGATTAGTCATTCGTGTAGTAGCGCCCGATTCTGTGTCGGAAGCTCTACGATCAGCAACGCTCCGAGAGAAGCGGGAAGAGGACGACACAATGGCCGACGCCAGGCACAGCCCGACGGTGCGCCGCCGTCGACTCGCCAGGGAGCTTCGCAAGCTTCGCGAGGCGGCAGGGATGACCGCCGACGAGGTCAACCGGAAGCTCGAATGGGCGAACGGCAAGGTGAATAAGCTGGAGCGGGCCATGACCGTCCGGCCGCGCGTCACCGACATCCGGGTGCTCTTGGAGACCTACGGGGTACACGACCAAACCATCCGCGAGGCACTGTTCGACCTGACCCGACAAGCACGCGAGCGCGGATGGTGGACCGCCTATGGACCGCTCGATGACAACTACGTCGAGTTCGAGGCTGAGGCGATGAAGATCAGTACCTACGAGCTCGCCATCATCCCCGGCCTGCTGCAGACACCGGAGTACGCCCGCGCGATTCAGCGCGCCCGCATCAAGGACGAGCACGAGATCGAGAACCTCGTCCAGCTCCGCATGGAGCGACAGAAGATCCTCACCGACAAGAACCCACCGAAGCTATGGGCGGTCATTGACGAGAACGCCCTGAAACGCTCTTTCGGACCACGCCAGGCCAAGATCGAGCAGCTCCAGCGGCTGATCGACACGGAGCGGCTGGAGCACGTCACCGTTCAGGTCATGCCGATGAAGATTGCGCCGCATGCAGGTCTTAACGGATCGTTCGTCATCCTGGACTATAAGGATGATCCAACCCTGGTCTACCGCGAGGCACAGCCGGGTTCCTCCTACGTAGAAGGCGTCGCCGAGATCGAGGAACGACGAGACGTCTTCCAGTTCCTGACCGCAACCGCGCTCGGGCCGGATGAGTCGATCGCCTGGCTCAGGCGGTTGGCCGAGAATGAATGAGGTAGCACACCGTGCCCCAGTCCTCCACCAACTGGCGTAAGAGCAGCCGCTCCGGCAGCGGGTCCGGCAACTGCGTCGAGGTCGCCGTCGTCACCGAGTCGCAACGCCCGTAATACGGCAACACCGAGGGCCTCAGAGTCAGAACGTTTCTGAGACCCTCGCTGTATCCAGCCGGCCGGGATCTCGCCCGGGTAGGCGCGGACCGGTCCGGCGGACATCTGGCCGAGTTCGCCGTCGATGTGGGCGGCGAAGCCGATGAAGTCGCCGCGGTAGGCGCGGAGGCGCCAGCGTTGGACAGGTCGGTGAGGAAGTCGTCGAGGTGCCGGGCGAGCGGATGCTCGAGGCCGAGGTGTTCACTCAGGACCGGCGACCCCCGCCTCTCTCCTTGCGCCGTTCGGCGAGTTTCCAGGTAACTGGAAACGAACACCTCGCGCCGGGTCGGCCCCGTCGAGGTCGCCCCGCCTTCCATAGGGCGATCGTGCCAGATAACGAAGGTTATCTACTTGATCATTTGAAGGGGATGGGCCACGTTCGCGGCCATCAGCGTGAGCGATCCACCAAGCGTCGACTTACGCGGTGGGCTTATGCACGACAGGCGGGGCTGCGTGGTCCGGCCACATCTGAAGCAGGTGATCCTCTGCAGCATGGCCGGAGGCGTTGACACTCAGTCGCATGCGATAGGTGACGTGGGGCCACACCTCGGTCGTCAGTTCCCCGAGTACCGTTCCCTCCTGGCCGGGCACCGCTAGAACCAGCTCGCGATACGGATAGCTGGCCCACTGCTTGCTGATCTCGCCGATCGATTCCCATGACGTCTGATCGGGCTTGGGTGCTCGGGGCAGGACCTGGGCCTCGATGTTCACCTTGCCGGCGCGCGCTTGGGCCACGACCACTTTACCGTTGAGAGTCGTGCCGAGACTCGGGGTGCCGATGTCGTCGAGAGCCGACGTGCTTCCTGACCAGGTATACCGCCCACGCCGTGAAGGCTGGAAAACAACATATGCGGACGCACCTTCTTCAAGAAGAAGCACATGCCGTGCGGTGACGGACTGCCGGGCATGGACGGGCAACTGCTCTACGACTTGTGCGAGCACCGTGTCGCGGACCTTGGCATAGGAGTCGGCCACGTCCGCCTCACCGGCCTGCAAGGCGCGGAGGGCTTGCCTGTCGAGGGCCGCGACGGTGACGTCCCATTGCCTGGAGGTCAAGGTGCCCTGCACCTGTCCGCCGCCCTCTCGGCGTTGCGATCTGATGGCGTCCGTGATTGTCGTGCAGTCGTCAATGACATTACGAGGGTCGCCCCGCTCGGCCTCTACCACGGCCTCTTCAGCGGTGACCAGGATAATGTCGTCGGCCTGGGATGCGGTGAGAGTCACAGGCCAGGACCTGCCGGGAGTCGTCACGTGCTGATCCTTTCCGAAGGGCAGGACGGACGCGGCCAGGGTATCGATGTCCTGGCCGCGTCGCATGTCACCTGTGGCTGGTCTCCGGTTATATCAATAGGTCTTGCACTGCTTGACCGCCGGAGGGCTTGCTGGCGCGTCGGTCACCCACACCCAGAAAGCGTCACCAGGAATGTAAGTGGTTTCGTGAAGCGCAGGGAGGATCCGGTTGGGGATATAGAAGTGGCTGTTCAGGTCGCTCCCCTGATTCGTGTTCTCAGGTCCAGGAACGAAGGCACAGGAGAATCGTGGGTTACCGCTGCCACCCTGCTCAGACGATGCGTATGGATACTCGTCGCAGGATAGTCCTAGCGCGGACGTCTTATTCTTAATACTCGAGGTACAGATCGAGTCACGGTGATCGTCAGCCACTTCAGAGTCTTCACGGGTCAGTGGGTGGCCGTATTGAATATTGCCGTAGTGGTTGACTGGGTCACCAACTGTTTCTCCATATAGATCGTTGGTGTATTGGAAGAAGCAGTAGGACCCGGAGTCGCAGACTCCGGCGGTAGTGTCGGCAGCCGGGATTGTCAGAACGACTCCGTTGCTAAGGTGACCGTTCCTGGCCCGGTCTGCCGGGCATCCGGGTGCCCGGATATGACCTGATCGACCTGCTGTTGCACATCTGCCGGCGCGCTGCTGGAGGCGGCTTGCGCCGGGGCGGCCAGCATCGTAGCGGCGATCGCCGATGCCGCAATCACGGGGATTGAAGGAAGCTTGCTTAGGGGGAGGACGAACTTCAAGGCCCTACTCCTTTGATCCGATTCGGACAACCAGCAACGCAGCAAAGCGCAATGCATTGCGATCCCGATCAGATCATGTGTGTCACAAGCGTGAAAAGTGTCGATGACTCAGTCGTCATGACATGTGTTATTTAGGTCACACAAGGGCCTGTAGCCAGACACTCACTCTCCCATCAGGCCCCTGCTCTATCGAGGTGGCCCCATTTACCACACGGGGAAGCGTTTCGACAACGTGGCAAATACTGCCTCTGGCGACCGATCATGGTCACCAGAGGCAACAAGCAACACCGACGGGTGCTATCTGACTTGACAGTTGCAGCGGCTGAAAGAAATGAGCCGAGTGCGCGATAAAGCCGATGGCGAGCTCGACTAGTCGGCGCCGATACACAGGCGTTGGCGAACATGGAAGATCGATTCGGCGCCAAAGCGTGCGAACGAGTAGCTGGTCTAGTGATAGCTGGGCCGGAATCCAGAGCTGATGCCGCCACCGCGTACTTGAGCCGCCGTCGATGCCCATCGAAGAGCATGGGTGACCGGACGTTGGCCCGTGCAGCACGAACGACGGCCACCTGGTGACTGCTGGATCAGCAGAAGGTCACCCACATCGCCTTGTCTTGTTCCTGGCCGGTGCTCGCCCGGCCGGCGAGTCCGTATGCGTCGGCTGAACTGGTTGGCGTCCTCCGGCCACCCCTCCTAGCGCATAATCCCGGTTACGAGCGGTGCTCGCGCGCCCCACCCCCGCCCGCATCACGAAGGCAGGCACCGACGCGGAGAAGCGCAGTTGCGGCGCGACCGGCGCGAAGTTCCTCGGTGAGCTGGCCGAGTTGTTGAGAATCCGCTCTGCATCATCGCCTGAGCCAAATGAAGGCGCTCTTCCACCATCGGCGTGGAAGAGCGCCCTCCGCTATACGTCGCGACGGTCGACGACGGCGATGGAGACGGCCGCAGCGGCGAGCGCCCAGAGGGCCAGCGTGATCCACGCCTCGGTGGTCGTCGTGGGATGGCGCACGGTGAAGCCGAAGCGTCCGTAGCCGACGTCGACCAGGCGCCCCCAGGCGCTGGCGGGCAGCGCGTGCTTGATGTCGGCCGTCCAGCGGTAGTGGTCGGTGAAGCAGAGGGGCAGCAGCACGAGCACCGCCGTGGTGATCACCATGGTCGCCGCGCCGTGCCGGATGATCGCGCCGAGGCCCATGCCGATGAGCGCGCTGACCGGTGCGAGCAGCGCGGACGCCGCCATCGCCTCGAACGCTCCGGGGTAGCCGATCGACATGCCGACATGGTGACCCGACAGGATGGCCTGGGACGCCCAGAAAGAGGCTCCGGCGACGACCGTCCCGTAGCCGAGCATGACCGCCGTGACGTCGATCAGCTTGGCGGCCACCAGCGAACGGCGGGCCGGGACGGCCGCGAAGGTGGTGCGGATCAGCCCCGTGCCGTACTCGCCCGTGATGGTGATGGCGCCGACGCTGCCTGCGGCGAGCATGACGACCAGGCCGGCGACCTGCGCGAACGCGTCCCGAATCGCCCAGATAGGGACGAAGATGGCGCGGATGTCGGCATCGTAATGCGGCCAGTTGTGGTAGTCGGCGACGGCCCCGTTGACGTTGATCCCGATGATGACCAGGCCGCTGAGGAGCAGGGTCCAGGAGGTCGAGCGGAGCGACCAGAGCTTGGTCCACTCGGCGGCGAGGAGGTCGCGGAACCGGGCGCGCGGCTCGGTGACGGCGGGGCGGACGGTGCGGGTCGGTGCGGTCATCGGGTGTCTCCGGCGAGGTATTCGACGCTGTCGGCGGTGAGTTCCATGAACGCCTCCTCCAGCGAGGCGGTTCGTGGGGCGAGTTCGTGGAGCAGCACCCGGTGCTGGAAGGCGAGTTCGCCGACGCGGGCGGCGCTCAACCCGGTGACCGTGAGCGCCTGGTCGCCGTCCGGCCGCACGGCTCCTCCCTCGGCGGTCAGGACGGCCGTCAGCACGGAGGCGTCCGGAGTGTGCACGATCACGCTCTGGGGGGTGCCGCGGGCCGCGAACTCGGCCAGGCTCTCGTCGGCGATCAGCTCGCCCCGGCCGATGACGATGAGATGGTCGGCGGTGTGCTCCATCTCGCTCATGAGGTGGCTGGAGACGAACACGGTCCGGCCCTCGGCGGCCAGGCGGCGGAACAGGCCGCGGACCCAGCGCACGCCCTCGGGATCGAGGCCGTTGATCGGCTCGTCGAAGAGCAGGACGGGCGGGTCGCCGAGCAGCGCGGTGGCGATGCCGAGCCGCTGCCGCATGCCGAGGGAGAACCCGCCGATGCGGCGGCGCGTCGCCTCCGTCAGTCCCACCTCGCGCAGGACCTCGTCCACCCGGCCGCGCGGGATCCGGTTGGCGCGGGCGAGGGTGGACAGGTGCGCGTACGCGGTGCGGCCGCCGTGCACGTCCTGGGCGTCGAGCAGCGCGCCGACGTGGCGGAGCCCGCGTGGCCGGCCGCGGAACGGGCGGCCGGCGACGGTGGCGGTTCCGCCGGTGGGCTCGTTCAGCCCGAGGATCATCTGAAGGGTGGTGCTCTTGCCCGCGCCGTTGGGGCCGAGGAACCCGGTGACGTGCCCGGGGCGCACGCTGAAGGTCAATCCGTTGACGGCCGTCTTCGAGCCGTAACGTTTCGTCAGTCCGCTCACTTCGATCACGGGCCAACGGTGTCGCGCGCCGGGCCCGCCGCGCATCGGGCCGTCGTCGGCATTCGCGTGGCGCGGGTGCCGACCGTGGTCGTACACCTGTGGTCCGATGCCGCACGAAGATCAGGCGATTACGATTCCAGGCATGTCCGCCGTGCCCCCTTCTCCCCTGCTCAAGCGCGTTCCGCCGGGCGCGTGGACGGCCCTGGCCTGGTGCGCCGGCACGGTGTTCACGTTCCTCATCCGGATGAGACTGCCCGGGGAGAACGGAGCCTCGGTCTACGCCGGGGCCCTCTTCCACCGGTGGGACGGCCGGACGACGCTGGCGCTGGCCACGGCCCTCACGCTGCTCGGCGGCGGCCTGCTGCGGCGGTGGCCGATCGCGGCTCTCGTCCTGGTGCTCGCCGGCGCCGTCTTCGGGACGCTCCCGCTGAGCGTCGGCGCGATCCCGGTGCCGCAGTTCCTGTCCGTCGACGTCGCCCTGTACTTCATCGCGGCCACCGGGCGACGCCGGGTGTCCCTCACCGCCGCCGGTCTGGTCTTCGCCACGCTCACCGCGTATCTCACGTTCCGGCTGGCTCGCGCCTGGTCCATCCAGACCTCGACGGAGCTGGCCGTGGCGATGACGGCCCTGGTCGCCTGGCTCATCGGCAACTCGACCCGCCAGGCCCGCGAGCACGCCGAGGCCACACAGGCCCGGACCGCCGCCGAGGCGGTCACCGCCGAGCGGCTCCGGATCGCGCGCGAGCTGCACGACATGGTCGCGCACACCATCGGCATCGTCGCCCTCCAGGCCGGCGCGGCGCGAAGGGTCATCGACACGCAGCCCACCGGAGCGCGCGACGCCCTGGGGGAGGTGGAGATGGCGAGCCGGGAGACCCTGTCCGGGCTGCGCCGGATGCTCGGCGCCCTCCGCCAGGCCGAGCTGAAGGACGGAGCCCGAGTGCTCGATGAGATGCCCGGTCTGGCCGACGTCGACCGGCTGGCCGCGACGACGACCGCCGCCGGGGTCCGCGTCGACGTCCGATTGCTGGGTGAGCGACGCCCGCTTCCGCCGGAGGTCGACCTGTCGGCGTACCGGATCATCCAGGAGGCCGTCACCAACGTGGTCCGCCACGCCGACGCCCGGTCCTGCGTCGTATCCATCGACTACCGGGACGAAGACATCTCGATCGAGGTCGTCGACGACGGCCGCGGCCACGGCACCACCCCCGGCACCGGCTACGGCCTGGTCGGCATGCGCGAACGCGCCGCCCTGCTGCACGGCGACCTCACCGCCGGACCACGGACCGAAGGCGGCTTCCGCGTCGCGGTCCGCCTTCCCCTGCCGACGGGCGTCCGGCGATGAAGAGGACGATCGCGACCTGGGGCGGAGCCGCCCTGTTCCCGCTCGCGCTGGCCTGGTCGCAACTGGGCTCGCCGCGCCCGTGGCCCTACTACTACAACCCTGTCCTGGCCGTCGCGGCGATGTTGTCGATGAGCCTGCTCATCGGCGTGCTCCGGCGCGTCCCGCTGCTCGCGCTGTTCATGATGCTCCTCGGCTGCGTCACCGTCGTCCTGTTGGCGAATCCCCAGCGCCAGAGCGGTCGAGCCCCGTTCCTCCCCTTCCTGGCGGTGGATCTGGCACTGGCGTTCATCGTCGCCACCCGGACCTCCAGGGTCTCGATCGCCGCCGTCCTGCTGTCCCTTGTCGTGCAGTTCCTGACCGTCGGGGTCTTCTCCAACGGGACGGACGTGGGCGTCAACGCCGAGACGGCCCTGCTGGCGCTCGCCACGGCGTACATGGTCGGCAGGCTGATCCGCGAGCGCCGCGAGCACGGGGAGGCGCTGCGTACCCGCGCGGTGGCCGACGCCGTCACCGCCGAGCGGCTCCGGATCGCGCGCGAGCTGCACGACATGGTCGCGCACACCATCGGCATCGTCGCCCTCCAGGCCGGCGCGGCGAAACGAGTGATCGACACGCAGCCCGCCCGGGCCCGCGAGGCGCTGGGCGAGGTCGAGACCGCCAGCCGGGAGACGCTCTCCGGGTTGCGCCGGATGCTCGGCGCCCTCCGCCAGGCCGAACTGGAGAAGGGGACCGAGCCCGCGCCGCTCGACGAGATGCCCGGCCTGGCGGACGTCGACCGGCTGGCCGCTGCCACCACGGCCGCCGGGGTCCGCGTCGACGTCCGCCGCCGAGGGGAACGACGCCCGCTGCCTCCGGAGGTCGACCTGTCGGCGTACCGGATCATCCAGGAGGCCGTCACCAACGTGGTCCGCCACGCCGACGCCCGATCATGCGTCGTGTCCATCGACTGCCGGGACGAGGAGCTGTCGATCGAGGTCGTCGACGACGGCCGCGGCCACGGCACCACCCCCGGAACCGGCTACGGCCTGGTCGGCATGCGCGAACGCGTCACCCTGCTGCACGGCGACCTCACCGCCGGACCACGGACCGAAGGCGGCTTCCGCGTGACCGCTCGCCTCCCCCTACCGACAGGAGTCTCATGACCGTCCGCGTTGTCCTCGCCGACGACCAGCCGCTGGTGCGCACCGCGCTGCAGATGGTCATCACCGACGCTCCCGACATCGAGGTCGTCGGAGAGGCCGGAAACGGCGCCGAGGCGGTCGAGCTGGCCCGGAGCCTCGAGCCGGATGTCGTCGTGATGGACATCCGCATGCCCGGCATGGACGGCATCGAGGCGACCCGCCGGATCACCGCCGACGCCGGATCGGCGCACGTCGTCGTGCTCACCACGTTCGACGATGACGACTACGTCTACGGCGCCCTGCGCGCCGGCGCGGCCGGGTTCCTCGTCAAGGACATGGCGCTGGACGACATCCTCGCCGCCATCCGCGTCGTCGCCGCCGGGGACGGGCTGATCGCGCCGAGCGTCACACGCCGCCTGATCGAGGAGTTCGCCGACCGTCCGGGGCCGGTTCCGGCGCGGCGCACGCTCGACGGCATCACCGAACGCGAGCACGAGGTGCTGACCCTCGTCGGACGCGGCCTGTCCAACGCCGAGATCGCGGCCGAGCTGGTCATCAGCGTCGCCACCGTCAAGACCTACGTGACCCGGCTGCTGACCAAGCTGGACGCCCGCGACCGGGTGCAGCTCGTCATCATCGCCTACGAGACCGGCCTGGTGACCGCGGCGCATTGAACACCATGACCATCGCGGCCGCGCAGATCCCGGTCGGCTGCGACCCCGAGGCCAACGGCACGGCCGTCCGGGAGATGATGACGACGGCGAGAGCGGCGGGCGCCCGGCTCGTCCAGTTCCCCGAAGGCGCGATCTCCGGCTATCCCGGCGACCGGGCGGCGAAGCAGGCCCTGTCCGGCTGGAACGTCGACTGGGCCGCCGTTCAGGAGCAGCTGCGGCGCGTCGCCGCGTTGGCGGGTGAGCTCGGTCTGTGGGTGGTGGTCGGCGGCAACCACCGTCTGACACCCCCGAACCGGCCGCACAACAGCCTGTACGTCATCTCCGACCAGGGCGCGCCGGTCGGCCGGTACGACAAGCGACGGTGCTCGCACACCGAGATCAGCGACTGGTACTCCCCCGGTTTCGACGCCTGTGTATTCGACGTCGACGGGTTCCGGTTCGGCTGTGCGCTCTGCATCGAGATCAACTTCCCGGAGCTGTTCCTCGAGTACGCCGCCTCGGGAGTCGACTGCGTGCTGTTCTCCTCGTACTCGCGGGACCCGATCTTCGAGGTCCTCTCGCGGGCGCACGCGGCCGCCGCCGGCCTGTGGATCTCGGTGTCCGTGCCGGCGCAGTGCAGCGCCGCCATGCCGTCCGGGGTGATCGGGCCCCACGGCTACCGGCTCGGGAGCTGTGCCGCGGACGGCCGGCCCGGGCTGGTCTGCGTGCGGCTCGATCGGGGCGACCCGGCCCTCGATGTGGCGTTGCACAAGGCCCGGCCGTGGCGGGCGAGGGCGCGTACGGGCGACCTGTACGAGGCCCACCGCGTCGACGACCCGCGCAGCGTGGTCAAGACCCGTTTCTGACCTGCCGGCGCACCGGGCATCAACGCGAGGCGGCGCTGGAGGGGGTGCTCCCGCTGCGCGGGATGGACGAGGCGGCCCGGCTGCGGGAACACCTCGCGGCCGGCTCGCGACGAGTGCTGGTCATCGGAAGGGGCCCGGGTCGTCGTACCCCGGATGCGAGGTCCCTCCCAACGAGGACCGCCGATGCGTCCCGATCGGTGGGCGTGGTGGGGGTTCCTCCGGGTGCCCCGGTTCTCAAGAGCGGGCCAGGGCGCGGGCCAGCGAGTCGAGGGATGTCAGGGCGTCGGGGCCGGTGGGAGCGAGGACGACACTGGTCGCGCCTGCCGTATGGCGGGCTGTGATCGCTTCGTGTGCCTGGTCGGGAGTGCCGGCGATGCTCAGCTGGCGGACCCAGGTGTCGGGCATGGTCTGGGCGAATTGCCGGGCGTCGGCGCAGGCGGCGCGGTGTTCGCGCAGTTGCGTGGCAAACGGCAGGGGATCGATGTGGGCGGCCCAGTCCGGCTCGCCGATAGCGGTCAGGCCGCCGCGGACCCGGGCGAGAGCGGTGGCCTCGTCGTCGTCGACGGCGGTGGCGTCGTAGGTGACGACTTCGAGGGCGCTCGTGTCCAGGGCCCTGCCCAGATGCCGCAGCGAGGAGGTGATGTAGGCGGGGGCGGCGGGTTCGGCCAAGAGAAGCCCGTCGGCCACCTCGCCTGCGGCGGCCTGTGATTTAGGACCACGCACGCCCAGGACGACCGGCGGGACGATGTCGGGGGTCTCGGTGATGACGACGCCCTCACAGCGCACGTATCGGCCGCCTGCCGGGCCGGGCTCGCCGCGCATGAGCAGGCGTAGGGCGGTGGTGTATTCCTTGATCAGTGTCAGGGGGCTGGCGGGCCAGGCTCCGGCCTGGCGCATCCAGTCGGGCATGCCGTGGCCGATGCCGGCGACGAGGCGGCCGGGGTAGAGCTGGGCGAGGGTGGCCAGTTCCATCGCGGCGAAGCACACGTTGCGGGCGCCGGCGGGCATGATGCCGATGCCGACGGTGATGCCGGCGGTGCTGGCGAGGACGGGGCCGGCCTGTGCGAGTCCGCCGCGCCACCCGAGGTCCTCCACCACCCAGACCTGGTCGAATCCCAGCTCTTCGGCTCGCCGGGCGTAAGGCAGCACGTCCCCGACGGGCAGATCGCGGGGGAGCATGACACCGACACGCCCGCGATTGGGAGTGGTGTCTGTCTCGGGCATCAAGGGCTCCTTCTGCCGGCGGTGGGTTCTCCCTCCCCGGGCCGGCGGCCGGCCGAGGTGGGCGGGGTTCCTGTGCGGCATGGTGTCAGAGGCCGTGCCGCTCCGCGCCGACGTCCCTCACCGGGGTGAACGACGCCGCCCGGAGCCCGTTCCCGCGCTGCGCACGCTCGACGGCGTCTCAGCCGTGTATCCGGTCCCCGGCCTGAAAGACCGGAACGCCGGGTAGGTCTCCGACCGACAGCCGGGTAAGGCCGCCGCGCGGTGCGTCGGCCGGATCCACCGGGCGGCCGCGCGCGACGGGGGGTGCGCCGGATGCGGGTGATCGTCGACCTCACGCGGTGCCAGGGGTACGGGCAGTGCGCGTTCCTCGCGCCGGACGTGTTCACCATGAACGGGCAGGAGGCGCTGCTGTACGACCCCGACGCGGACGACGCGCAGCGCGAGCACATCCTGCGGGCGGCCGCGGCCTGCCCGGTACAGGCGATCCACGTCGACCGGATGGCCACCCAGCACCGTGGGACGGGGGCCGGTCCCGCTCCCTCGGCGGTCGGTGCCGGCGACGGGTCCCGGAAGACGGGACGGATCGTGATCGTCGGCGCCTCGCTGGCCGGCGCGCGGGCCGCGGGCGTCCTCCGCCGGGACGGCTTCGCCGGCTCGCTCACCCTGATCGGCGACGAACCGTACGAGCCGTACGACCGTCCGCCGCTGTCCAAGCAGGTGCTGACGGGCCTCGCTCCGGAGGATCACACGCTGCTGCCCCGCCTGCGCGAGCTGGATGCCGAGTGGCTGCCCGGTATCGCCGCCACCGGCCTCGACCTGGCGGCCAAGAGGGTGCGGCTCGCCGACGACCGGGAGGTGTCCTTCGACCGGCTGCTGATCGCGACGGGCGCGCGGGCCCGGCCGTGGCCGAACCGCCGGGAGGCGGCGCTGGAGGGGGTGCTCCCGCTGCGCGGGATGGACGAGGCGGCCCGGCTGCGGGAGTGCCTCGCGGCCGGCCCGCGCCGGGTGCTGGTCATCGGCGCGGGGTTCACCGGCTCGGAGGTCGCGTCGGTCTGCCGGGCGCTGGACCTGCCGGTGACCGTCGTGGAGCGCGGCACGGCGCCGCTGGTCGGCGCGCTGGGCGGGGTGATCGGAGCCGTCGCGGCCGACCTGCAGCGGGAGCACGGCGTGGACCTGCGGTGCGGCGTGACGGTGGAGGCTCTGGACGGCGACGCGGACGGCCGGGTCCGGGCCGCGCGGCTCTCCGACGGGAGCACGGTGGAGGCCGACGTCGTGGTGGTCGCCCTCGGGGCGATCCGCAACGTCGAGTGGCTGCGGGACTCCGGGCTGGCCGCGGGAGTGTGGGGGGTCGCCTGCGACGCGGGCTGCCGGGCCTTCGACAGCAACGGCCTGGTGACCGATGACGTCTTCGTCGCGGGGGATGTCGCGCGCTTCCCGCATCCGGTCTACAACTACCAGTTCATGGCGCTCGAGCACTGGGGCAACGCGGTCGCCCAGGCCGAGATCGCGGCGCACAACATGATCAGCGACCAGGCGCACCGCTGGCCGCACCTGTCCCTGCCGGTGTTCTGGTCCAACCAGTTCGGGACGAACATCAAGTCCGTCGGAGTGCCGACCTTCGCCGACGAGGTGGTCATCGCGCAGGGTTCCCGCGCCGAACGCCGGTTCGTCGCCGTGTACGGCTACCGGGGCCGGATCACGGCCGCGGTCACGTTCGACCAGGCCATGTGGCTGGAGTTCTACCAGCGCCTGATCGAGCGCGCCGCGCCGTTCCCGCCCGAGCTTCGCACCGCCGACCGGGCCGAGGAGAGGCGGCCGGTCCCGGCCGAGGTGCCGGAGCGGCTGGAGGCGACCCAGGTCACCGTCATGGTGACGGGGCACGATCCGGCTGAACGCCGTGCCTCGCTGCTGCACGGCGACCGGTGAACGAGTCAGAAGGGGGTGCCGCCGTGGCGCCGATCAGCGTCTTCGACCAGATCTTCGACCCGGCCAACCGCGCCGACCCGTACCCGCTGTACGCCGAGTTGCGCCGGACCCCGGTGTCGCGGCAGGAGGACGGAACCTACGTCGTCAGCGGATACGACGAGATCGTCGCGCTGCTGCACGATCCGCGCGTCAGTTCGACCCGCCGGAACGTCCCGCAGCCGGGTGAGCCCGGATCCGAGGACGTCGCGGCGGCGCTGCCGCCCGCCTTCATCAACACCGATCCGCCTGAGCACGACCGGCTCCGTCGCCTGGCGATGCGCCACTTCGGTCCGCCGCGTTCGCCGCACCTGGTGGAGAGCCTGCGGCCGGAGATGCTCCGCGTGATCACGGAATTGATCGACGGCGTCGCGACCCGGGCGCGCATCGACATCGTCGACGACATCGCCTACCCGTTCCCGGTCACGATGATCTGCCGGATCCTCGGGGTGCCGCGCGAGGACGAGGCGCGGTTCCACGAGTGGGCCGACGCGGTGGTGGAATCGCTCGACCCCCGGGAGCAGGGCAGGACGGAGCGGATGCGGCGGCGGCAGGCCGCGGTGGTCGAACTGCACCGGTACCTCGGCGGGATCATCGATGAGCGCCGCGAGCGGCCTGAGGACGACCTGTTGTCCGGCCTCGTCACCGACGACGGCCCGGAGGGGGCGATGTCCCCGGTCGAGGTGGCGGCCACCGCCACGTTGCTGCTGATCGCCGGTCATGAGACGACGGTCAACCTGATCACCAACGGGATGCTCACCCTGCTGCGTCACCCGGAGGCGCTCGAGCGTCTGCGGCACGAGCCGGACCTGGCGGTCTACGCGGTCGAGGAGCTGCTCCGGTACGAGCCTCCCGTGCACTTCCTGTCCTCGCGGGTCGCCCTGGACGACATCGAGCTCGGCGGGACCGTCATCCCGAAGGGCGCGCCCATCGCCGTCGCGCTCGCGGCGGGGAGCCGCGATCCGTCGCACGTGCCCGACCCCGACCACTTCGACCCGGATCGCCGGTACAACGAGCACCTGGGATTCGGTGGCGGCGTCCACTACTGCTTCGGCGCCCCGCTCGCCCGGTTGGAGACGCAGATCGCCCTCACGGAGCTGGCGAGGCGGCTGAAGAATCCCCGCCTCGTGGCCGACCCGCCGCCGTACCGTCCGAGCGCCGAACTGCGCGGGCCGCGCCACCTCCTCGTCGACGTCGACGCCGTGGCAGCCCCGGAGAACGGCTGATGCCCCGGTACGCGCGGCACCGGGGCACCACGGGGAGCCGGGTCCGGGTGAGCCCGCCGACGCGGCGGGCTCACCCGGATCGGATCAGGCGAACGCCCAGGCGAAGACGTGCAGCGATCCTCCGCTAGACGGCGTGTTGAGGGTCACGCTCTTGACCTGCTTGCTCGCGTCGAGCGCGATCGGCGTGGCCGCGAACACGTAGATGTTGATCTTCTGGTTGCCGCCGTCGGAGGTGTTCCGGTACGGCGTCTTGGCGACGATCGCGTTGCCGAACTTCGGCGGGTAGGCGTCGGCGCCGAGCGCCCAGTCGCTGAACTCCAGCTTGGCCGTCGCCGTCGACCCGTCGGTGTAGGTGATCGTCACCGTCGACGAGGCGTCGCCGTTGCCGGCCGCGCCGAGGAAGGCCAGCTTCGACGCGCCGTTCGGAGCGGTCGGCAGGTCGACGACCTGGCCGTTCGCCTGGACGTTGTCGAGCTGACCGGGCGTGCGGTTCGGCCAGGTGAAGGTGAAGCCGTTCCACGTCACCGGCTGCCCCGGCTTGAGCCCGGCCGCCGCCAGGGCCTGCGCGGAGTAGCTCCAGCCGCCGCCGTCGAAGTTGGCCGTCCCCGCCTTGCCGTCGTCGGAGATGCCGGCGTTGTTCTGGTACCACTCGATCGTGCCGCGCTTCGCGACGTTCAGCGAGATGCCGGTGGTGCCCGCCGACCGCCCGGAGGCGGTCAGCTCGAACGGCACCGAGTAGTAGTCCAGCTTCTGGTCGGCGGCCACCGACACGGTGACCTTCTGGTCGGCGTGCCCGGCGTCGGCGACCTTCAGCGTGCCGGAGGACGGCGTGACGGTGATGCCCGTCGGCGGCTTGGCGGTCCAGGTGACGGTGTCACCCGCGCCGACGGCCTGCACGCGCAGGGTGGCCTCGGTGGAGCCGCCGGGCTCGACCGACGCGGTGCCCGGCTGGAGCGCCGACAGGAACGGCCGCGCGCCGGTGCCGAAGGAGGGCGGCGCGTCCTTCGGGTCGCCGCCGAACTTCGTGTTCGGCTGTGCGCCGAGCGTGTAGTCCAGCTTGCCGCCGGAGGCCACGAAGGACTCGGGCAGCCAGGCGCGGCTCGTCGCCGTGCCGCCGACCTTGAGCGACTGGACGTACTTGTTGGTGTCGGAGGCTCCCGGCGCGTTGATCGTGATCTTCTGGCCGCTCGACCGCTTGACCGTGATCTGCGGGAACTCCGGGCTGTTCAACACCATCTCGGCGCGGCCCGGGATCGCCGGGTACATGCCGAGGCCGGCGAACACCCGCCACGCCGACATCGTGCCGAGGTCGTCGTTGCCGACCAGCCCGTTCGGGGTGGACTTGAACAGCTCGGTACGGGCCCGCGCGACGACGTCCTGGGTCTTGTACGGCTGCCCCGCCCAGGCATACAGCCACGGGGACTGCAGGGACGGCTCGTTGCCGAGGTAGGCGTACGCCTCGTGCGAGCCGGCGTTGAGCTTGGTGAAGAACGTGTCGAGCCGCTTGACCGCCTGGTCCCGGCCGCCCATCGCGTTGAACAGCCCGGCCACGTCCTCGTAGACCATCCAGTGGTACTGCGCGCCGTTGCCCTCGACGTACCAGTTGGAGTCGGCGGGGTCGAACGGCGTGAGGAACGAACCGTCGCCGAAGCGCGGCTGGATCCAGTCGTTCAGCGGGTTGTAGATCGTCTCCCAGCCGTGTGCCCGCTTCATGAACTCCTGGTAGGTGTCCTTCTCCCCCAGGCGCTGGGCGAGCTGGGCGATGCCGAAGTCGGCCATGCCGTACTCCAGCGTGGTCGCCGGGTCGCCCGGCACGTAGCCGAGCTTGAGGTAGTCGGCGTTGCCGGGGCGCTCGGTGTATCCGGTGGCCTTGTCCTCGCCGACGCGGTTCGCGCCCTTGACCATGGCGGCCAGCGCGCCGTTCGCGTCGAAGCCCCGGGCGCCGAAGGCGTACATCGTCGCGATGATCGAGTGGTACGGGTCGCCGTTCATCACGCCGGTGATGGTGTTCTGGTGCGACCAGCGGTCCCACACGTCGCCGACCGAGTGCGCGTCGTTGTACATCGACTGGGCGATGTCCGCGCCGACGTCCGGGGCGAGCAGCGCGATGAGCTGCGCCTCACTGCGGTAGATGTCCCACCCGGAGAAGGTCGCGTACTGGTGGTGGCCCTTCTTGACCTTGTGGGTGCGGTAGTCGAACCCGGTGTAGGTGCCGTCCACGTCGTCGAAGACGTACGGCTGCAGCAGGGCGTGGTAGAGCGCGGTGTAGAAGGTCCGCAGCCGGTCGGCGGTGCCGCCGCCGACCTTGATCTGCCCGAGCCGCTTGTTCCACGCGGCCCGTGCGGCGGACCGTACGGAGTCGAAGCCCCGTCCGCCGATCTCCTTCTTCAGGTTCTGCCTCGCGCCGTCGATGCTCACGTACGACACCGCGGTGCGCATCTGCACCGGCTTGGCCTTGCTGGTGTCGAACTGCAGGTAGACGCCCGATCCGGGGCCCTTGACGGTGACGTCGCGGGTCAGGGCCTGCGCGGAGCGCTGCGGCATCGGCCTGCCCTCGGGACCGTTGTTGAGCCGCCCGAAGGTCTTCCGGGTCTGCTGGGGCACCTTCGCCGGGGCGCTGCCGCGCACGGCGTCCTCGCCGGGCTCGACCGAGTCGTCCTTCCATGTGCCGTACGCCTGGAACGGCCGGTCGAAGGTCGCGGTGAAGTAGACGTAGTACTTGGTGTCCGCGCCGCAGAACCCGCCGGTCTTCGCCCAGCCCGACACGGTGTTGCCCTTGACGGTGGCCTCGGCGTCGTCCACGCCGTTGATCGACCCCGTCACGTTGAGCAGCAGCGTGCCCACCTTGTCCGTCGGGAAGGTGAACCGCGCGACGCCGGCCCGCTGCGTCGCGGTCAGCTCCGTCTTCACGCCGCTGTCGAGCGTCACGGCGTACGAGCCTGGGGATGCCTGCTCGTTCTCATGCTTGAAGGTCTGCACGTAGTCGGTGCCGTGGGTGGCCGGCGAGTTCTTGATCGGCCCGGAGAACGGGATGACGGGGAAGTCCTGCGCGCCCGTACAGCCCGGCCCGGAGATGTGGGTCATGCTGAACCCGCGCAGGCGGTTGTCCTCGTACTTGTAGCCGCCGCCGGACGAGCGGACGGTGTCGGGGCTCCACTGCATCATCCCGAACGGCGCGACGGCGCCGGGAAAGTTCATCCCGGCGCCGCCGCCGTGCCCGAAGTCGGGCCCGCCGTCCTGGGTCCCGACGAACGGATTGACGTAGGAGGCGAGATCGGGGGCCGCCGCATGGGCCGGTAGGGCGGGGAGGGCGGGGAGGGCCAGGGAGGTCAGGGCGAGACCGAGCAGGCCTGCCAATCGGGGGCGGACGCGTCTGGACACAGCTGCTCCTCTGGGGGGAGGTCGCGGCGCGCTGGCGGAGGGACCATCGCAGCGCGATGACAACGTTGTCACGGCTACCGGCATTGTCAGTGCCTGTCACTGCGGAGTCAATGGGCAAAACCGGTCACAACTGCATCAACCACTCACTTGACCGCGCTGTCCACTGATCGGGTCAGTCGAACGCGAGCGCGCCGAAGGCGCCGTAGACCGCGGACAACCCGCACCTGCCGGTCCCGCCCGTGCGCAGCCCGGCAGGATCCGGTCACCGTTCCGGTACGGTTCGGGGCCTCAGGAGCCCGGTGGTGGGCCCCAGGGTCGTCCCCCCGGCCCGGACGTACCGTCGCCGCCCTGCGGACCGTACGGGCCCGGCGGCCCGTAGGGGCCCGGCGAGCCGGAAGGCCCCGGAGGAGCCGGTGGCCCCGGTGGTCCGGGTGGTCCGGACGGGCCCGGCGGGCCGTAGGGACCGCCCGGCGCGGCGTACGGGCCCGGTGCCGAGAACGGGCCCGGCGGCGGCGGGCCGTACGACGCGCCCGGGTGGAGGAATCCCGACTGGCCCTGCCCGGTCCACGGTGGGACGAGCGGGCGCGGCTGCCTGCCCTGGAACGCCTGCCGGGCCAGGTGCATGAGGTTCAGCAGGTCCTGGCGGCGCCGGTAGAACCACGCCGGCTCGGCGACGTTCCGCTCGGCCCGCTGGTGCAGCAGGGCCAGCTCCGTCGCGGCCAGTTGGTAGTCGGCCATGGCCCGGCTCGCCCCGGTGCCGCCGGCCATGCGGGCCCACTGGCGGGCCCGGCGGCGCAGCTTGAGGTTGCCGAGCATGTGGACGTCCTGCGGCGTGACCAGCCCCGTGCCGGCGTACATCGGCAGGTGCCGCTGGATCAGCCGGACGGTCTGGCGGCGCTCCCAGCGGACGATGACGATCAGCCCGATGAGGATGCAGAAGTCGATGCCGTAGGCGACCATCAGGCCCTTGAGACCGAACGCGGTGGAGAAGTTCCACGCGCCGTGCAGCAGCATCGCCGTGCAGAGGCCGGCGACGGGCGCCGCGACCCGGGCGGCGCCCCGGTGCAGCGCGGCGTAGGCGACGCCCAGCCCGGTCATCGAGGTGAACAGCGGGTGCCCGAACGGCGAGACCACCCCGCGCATGATGAACACGGCCTCGAGGTTGTGCTGGTGGAACGCCCGGATGTAGTACCCGACGTTCTCCATCATGGCGAAGCCGAGGGCGACCATCGCGGCGTAGATGATCCCGTCGGTCAGCCCGTCCAGCTCGTTGCGCCGGAACCACAGGAACCCGAAGAGCACCGCGCCCTTCAGCGACTCCTCCACCAGGGGCGCGCCGACGGAGGCCGTCACCAGCTCCCCGCGCTCGCCGAAGACCGGCTTGGTGAGCAGTTCGTACCCGGCGGTGTTGAGGATCAGCGCGCCGAGGACGGCGACGCCGGCCCCCCACATGAAGGCGAACAGCAGGGCCCGCCACGGCTCGGGCTCGAGCCGGTCCAGCGTCAGGACGAGCGCGACCAGCAGCGGAACGGGCAGGATCGCCAGAACGAACCCGACGATGAACGGCGCTCCGTTCATCGCGTCGAGGCCCAGGACGACGATCGCACAGGCCGACGAGACGACCAGTCCGATGATCAGCCCGACCGGTGCCCGGCCCGGCATGCGTCCTTCGAGGATCGCCTTCGGATCGACACGCGCCATGCCGGGAGATTAACCGTCAGTGCAGCAGCGGGTCGATCGCCACCGCGAGGAAGAGCAGCGCCAGGTAGGCGTTGGACAGGTGGAAGTAACGCATCGGCTTGAGCACCGCGCCGGTGATGCCGGCCCGGATCCGGCCGAGGAGGCGGTAGGCCTCGACGAGGCAGGCGGCGCCGAGGACGGCCGCGGCGATCGGATAGAAGATCGTCGTGTGCGCGATCGGCCAGAGCGCGAGGGAGCAGGCGATCGTGATCCAGGTGTAGACGATGACCTCGAGGGCGACGCGGCGCTCGGTGGCCACGACGGGCAGCATGGGCACGTTGGCGGCCGCGTAGTCCTCGCGGTAGCGCATGGCCAGCGTCCAGGTGTGCGGCGGCGTCCAGAAGAACACCACGAGGAACAGAACGATCGGGGTCCAGGACACGCTGTTCGTGAGCGCGGACCAGCCGATCAGGACCGGCATGCAGCCGGCGATCCCGCCCCAGACGACGTTCTGCTTCGTGCGCCGCTTCAGCACCAGCGAGTAGACGAAGACGTAGAACAGGATCGCGAACACCGACAGGCCGGCGGACAGCGGGTTCACGGCGAGGGCGAGGAAGACGGTGGAGGCGACGGCGAGGGTGATCCCGAAGACCAGGGTCTCCTTCGGCGTGACCTGCACCATCGGCAGGGGCCGCCGGCGGGTCCGTCGCATCTTCGCGTCGATGTCGCGGTCGATGTAGCAGTTCAGGGCGTTGGCGCTGCCGGCCGAGAGCATGCCGCCGACCAGAGTGGCGACGACGGGCCACAGCGGCGGCAGGCCGCCGGCCGCCAGGAACATCACCGGGATCGTCGTGATCAGCAGGAGCTCGATGATCCGCGGCTTGGTCAGCGCCACGTAGGCGCGCACGAGTGCGCCGAACGGTCGACGGCCGGACGTGGGCGGCGCAGGTGTCCTCGCCGGACGGTTGATGACCACCGTCACCGGATGTTCACCTGCGCGTTCACGACGTTAAGGGACACTGTGTCTGATCCTCGGATTTCCTGCCGCCAGTCGGCTCTGATCGGGCACCGGCCACGTGGGCTCCACCGCGCAATCACTGTAGTGCCGGTCCCCGTGGACCCCGTCACCGGGGTAGGCGCGGCAGATCGGATAACCCCGGCGCCTGCGGGAAATTCGACACAAGGTCGCGGCGTTGAGATAGAGGAGCACCCGTCAAAGCGGTGGGAGCGCGGGCGATAGGCTCGCATTCGGGCCCCGGCATGGCCTGGTCATGGGTTCTTTTCGGCTGGGGTCGGGTCTGGGGACATGACAGAAGTCGAGAGGAGCCTGGAGCGTCTCGTGAGTACGCAATCCAATAAGTCATTCGAGTGGACCGACCTGGACCGGCGGGCGGTGGACACCATCCGCGTGCTGGCCATGGACGCGGTGGAGGAGGCGGGCTCCGGTCACCCGGGCACCGCGATGAGCCTCGCCCCCGCGGCCTACCTGTTGTTCCAGCGGGTGATGCGCCACGACCCGACCGACCCCGACTGGACCGGTCGCGACAGGTTCGTCCTGTCCGCCGGTCACTCGAGCCTGACCCTCTACATCCAGCTGTACCTGTCGGGGTACGGCCTCACGCTCGACGACCTGAAGCACCTGCGCAAGTGGGGCAGCCTGACGCCCGGTCACCCGGAGCACGGGCACACCATCGGCGTGGAGACCACCACCGGGCCGCTCGGCCAAGGTCTCGGCAACGCCGTCGGCATGGCGATGGCGGCCCGCCGCGAGCGCGGCCTGTTCGACCCGGAGCCGGCGATCGGGGACAGCCCGTTCGACCACTACGTCTACTCGATCGTCTCCGACGGTGACATCGAGGAGGGCATCAGCCACGAGGTCAGCTCGCTCGCGGGCCACCAGAAGCTGGGCAACCTCGTCGTCATCTACGACGACAACCACATCTCGATCGAGGACGACACCAACATCGCCAAGTCCGAGGACGTGGCGGCTCGGTACGAGGCGTACGGCTGGCACGTCCAGAAGGTCGACTGGACCGCGGACGGCGACTACAAGGAGGACCCCGAGGCGCTGTACCGCGCGCTCGAGGCCGCCCGCGAGGTGACCGACCGGCCGTCGTTCATCTCGCTGCGCACGATCATCGGCTGGCCAGCGCCGAACAAGCAGAACACCGGCAAGATCCACGGCTCGGCGCTCGGCGCCGACGAGGTCGCCGCCACCAAGCGGGTCCTCGGCTGGGACCCGGAGCAGACCTTCGAGGTCCCGGAGGACGTGCTCGAGCACACCCGCGAGGTCGTCGAGCGGGGTCGCGCGGCGCACGCCGCGTGGGACAAGCCGTACGAGGCGTGGCGGGCGGCCAACCCCGAGCGCGCCGCGGAGTTCGACCGGATCCGCGCGCGGCGGCTGCCGGACGGCTGGACCGCCAAGCTGCCGGAGTTCCCGGCGGGCAAGGACCTGGCGACCCGCGCGGCCTCCGGTGAGGTGCTGAGCGCCATCGGCCCGGTGCTGCCGGAGCTGTGGGGCGGCTCGGCCGACCTCGCGGAGAGCAACAACACGACGATGAAGGGCGAGCCGTCCTTCATCCCCGACGAGTACCAGACCAAGTCGTTCCCCGGCGACCGCTACGGCCGGACCCTGCACTTCGGCATCCGTGAGCACGGCATGGGCGCCATCATGAACGGCATCGCGCTGCACGGCGGCACCCGTCCGTACGGCGGCACGTTCCTGGTGTTCAGCGACTACATGCGCCCGTCGGTGCGGCTCGCCGCGCTGATGAAGCTGCCGGTGACCTACGTCTGGACGCACGACTCGATCGGCCTGGGCGAGGACGGCCCCACCCACCAGCCCGTCGAGCACCTGTGGGCGCTGCGCGCCATCCCCGGCCTCGACCTCGTCCGGCCGGCCGACGCCAACGAGACCGCGGTGGCCTGGCGGACGGTCCTGGAGCACACCGACCGGCCCGCGGGCCTGGCGCTGACCCGCCAGAAGGTCCCGACGTTCGACCGCGAGGAGTTCGGCTCCGCCGAGGGCACCGCCAAGGGCGGATACGTCCTGGCCGACGCCTCCAACGGGCAGCCGGAGGTCATCCTCATCGCCACCGGCAGCGAGGTGCAGATCGCCGTCGAGGCCCGCAAGGTCCTCGAGGAGGAGGGCACGCCGACGCGTGTCGTCTCGATGCCCTGCGTCGAGTGGTTCGAGGAGCAGGACGACGCCTACAAGCAGCAGGTGCTGCCCCCGGCCGTGCGCGCCCGGGTGTCCGTCGAGGCCGGCATCGCGCTCGGCTGGCGCGGCTACGTCGGCGAGGCCGGTGAGAGCGTGAGCCTCGAGCACTACGGCGCCTCCGCCGACTACAAGACGCTGTACCAGCAGTTCGGCTTCACCGCCGACCGGGTCGTGGCGGCCGCGCGCGCCAGCCTCACGAAGGCGAACGCCGGCGGCCGGGGTTCGACGACCGGCAACTGAGGAGAGACATGAGCGACATCCTGAAGAAGCTCTCAGGCGAGGGCGTGTCCATCTGGCTGGACGACATCAGCCGGGAGCGCCTCCGTTCGGGCAACCTCGAGGCCCTGATCCGCGACAAGCACGTCGTGGGCGTGACCTCGAACCCCACGATCTTCTCCAAGGCGCTGAGCCAGGGCTCGGCGTACGACGAGCAGGTCCGTGATCTGGCCGTCCGCGGCGTCGACCTCGAAGAGGCCGTCCGGGCCGTCACGACGTACGACATCCGCTGGGCGGCCGACGTGCTGCGCCCCGTCTACGACCGCACCGAGGGCCTCGACGGCCGGGTGTCGATCGAGGTGGACCCGCGCCTGGCGCACGACACCGAGAAGACCGTCGCCGAGGCCAAGGCCCTGTGGTGGCTGGTCGACCGGCCGAACACCATGATCAAGATTCCGGCGACCCTCGCGGGCCTGCCGGCGATCACCGCGACCCTGGCGCAGGGCATCAGCGTGAACGTGACGCTGATCTTCTCGCTGGAGCGCTACGGCCAGGTCATCGACGCCTTCTTCGAGGGCCTGGAGAAGGCGCGGGCGGGCGGCCACGACCTGTCGAAGATCGCGTCCGTCGCGTCGTTCTTCGTCAGCCGCGTCGACACCGAGATCGACAAGCGTCTCGACAAGGCCGGCCGCTCCGACCTGGCGGGCAAGGCGGGCATCGCCAACGCCCGGCTGGCGTACGCGCTGTACGAGGAGAAGTTCGGCACCGACCGGTGGAAGGCGCTCAAGGACGCGGGCGCCCGCGTCCAGCGTCCCCTGTGGGCGTCGACGGGCGTGAAGAACCCGGACTACTCCGACACGATGTACGTCGACCAGCTCGTCGCCCCGGACACGGTCAACACCATGCCCGAGCCGACGCTCGACGCCGTCGCCGACCACGGTGAGATCACCGGCGACACGATCCACTCCTACGACGACGCGCGGGCGCACATGGCCGCGCTCAAGGAGGCCGGCGTCGACTACGACGACGTCGTCCGGGTCCTGGAGGAGGAGGGCGTCGAGAAGTTCGAGGCGTCCTGGACCGAGCTGCTCGACACGATCAAGGGCGAGCTGCGCGACAAGGCCTGACCGCCGGTACGTCGTACGTGCCCGGCCGGTTCCCGCCATGCGGTGGGTGACCGGCCGGGCACGTTCCGTTATGGGCGCGTACTGTGAGTGACACGCGCCGGGCCGGGTACTGCCGGACGCGAGAAGCGAATCAGGACACGTCACGGCCCGCGTGGCGCGCCGGCGCACGCGGCGGGAGGGACTGCGCCCCGCCGACGGCGCCCACCGCGCGGGGCGGGGCGGAGGCATTGGGGCCAGGAGACGCCGTGACCTTGCGAGTGACCGCCGGACGCCTGTCCGTGACCGTCCAGGACGACGCCGTCGCGCACACCGACGAGGCGCTGGGGCGTCTCACGTACGACGGGGTGCCGGCGGCGCTCATGGCCAAGAACGCCAGCCTCTGGGGACCCGACGCGACGGGCCGGACGGCCGGGCGGCTCGGCTGGGTCGACGCGCCGGAAACGTCCCGCCACCTGCTCCCCGAGCTGGCCGAGGCCGCGGACCGGTTCGCGGATCTGGACCACGTCGTGCTCGCGGGTACCGGCGGTTCCGCGCGCGCCGCCGAGCTCATCGCCGGCGCGGACGGCGCCGGCCTGACCGTCCTCGACGGCACCGATCCGCACGAGGTGCGCCGCGTGCTGGACGACCGGCTGGACCGCACGGTCCTGGTCGTGTCGAGCAAGAGCGGCCGCAGCCTGGAGGCCGACGTGCTACGACGGATCTTCGAGCACGCGTTCCAGGCTGCGGGCGCCGACCCGGCGGACCGCATCGTCGTGGTCACCGACCCGGGCTCGCCGCTGGAGGCCACGGCCAAGGAGACCGGCTACCGGGTGGTCCTGTCCGATCCGGAGGTGAACGGGCGGTTCGCGGCGCTGTCGGCGTCCGGGCTGCTCCCGGCGGCGCTGTGCGGCGTGGACGTCGAGCGGCTGCTCGACGAGGCCGCGGCGATCCTGCCCGCGCTCCGGCTGCCGTACGACAACGCGGGTCTGACGCTGGGTGCGGCGCTCGGCGCGGCCGCGTCCCACGGCAGGGACAAGCTCGTCATCGCCGACGGCGGCTCGGGCATCCCCGGGCTCGCGGGCTGGGTCGAGCAGTTGGTCGCCGCGACGACGGGCAAGGACGGCAAGGGCATCGTCCCGGTCGTCGTCGAGGATCCGGCCGCGCCGGGGGCCCGCCCGGGCGGCGATCTGCTGCCCCTGACCCTGGGCGGGCGGACCGCCGGCGCCGGGTTGGCGGTGGCCGGCCCGCTCGGCGCGCAGATCGCGCTCTGGCAGTTCGCCGTGGCCGTCGCCGCCCGGGTCGTCGGCGTGGATCCGTTCGACGAGCCGGCGCTGCGCGAGTCCCGGGCCGCGGCGGCGTCGCTGCTCCGCGGTTCGGAGGACGGCGCCGCCCCCACGCTGATCGCCGGGGAGCCCGCGCTGGTGGACGGCGACGTCGAGGTGCACGGCGCCGCCGAGCTGTTCCACGGCGTCAAGGACCTGCGCGGCGCTCTCGACGCGGTGATCCGCGCGGTCCCCGACCGAGGCCATCTCGCCGTCGTCGTCCACCTGGACCGGGTCGGGGACGCGGCCGCCGAGCGCCTGCGGCCGCTGCTCGCCCGCCGGCTGCGCGGGGCTCCGGTCGGCTTCGGATGGGGCGCCCGGACCCTGCACTCGACCGGTCAGGCGCACAAGGACGGCCCTTCGGGCGGGGTCGTCCTGCAGCTCACCGGCGCGGCGCGGGAGGACGTGCCCGTGCCCGGCCGGCCGTACGGGCTGACGGCCCTGCAACTCGCCCAGGCGTTCGGCGATCTGCGGGCGCTGCGCTCTCGTGGCCGCACGGCCGTCCGGCTGCACCTGCGGGACCGCGCCGCGGGCCTCGCCCAGTTGGAGAGCGCCCTCGGCGACTGATGGGGAGCCCGGCGTGCGATCCTGGGACCCACCGGGGATTCGCCGGGTCATCGGGGTCTTTCCGGCGTCTCCGGGGACGATCGAAGTATCGTGCCATTTCGGTTCACCGAGCCTCCGGCGGAGAATGAAGCAGTCGAGGAGCCGAATACGGACTGTGTAGATCGTCCGGTGACGGGAAGATCGCGCACCGTGCGAGGGTTACCGAAGGTGGCCGTCGCCTCGCCAGCGCGCGGATGATCGGTCCGAAACGAGAGAATACGAACGCCGAGCGGCCCACCGCCCGGCCGGAGCGCCGCCAGGCGCGCCACTAGGAAGGACGGGGAAGTTGGGCATGAGATGGCCCTCCGGGACACATGAAGCCCATGGAAACGGAGATACGCGATGAACACGGGTCAACAGCCACCGAACCCGCTTCGCGACCCCCGGGACAAGCGGCTGCCGCGGGTGGCCGGGCCGTGTGTGCTCGTGCTGTTCGGCGTCACCGGTGATCTGTCCCGCAAGAAGCTGCTGCCCGCCATCTACGACCTGGCCAATCGCGGCCTGCTGCCGCCGGGCTTCTCGCTGGTCGGCTTCGCCCGCCGCGACTGGGAGCATCAGGACTTCCGCCAGCTCGCGCACGACGCCGTGAAGGAGCACGCCCGCACGCCGTTCCGCGAGGACGTCTGGAACCAGCTCGCCGAGGGCATCCACTTCGTGCCCGGCACGTTCGACGACCCGGGCGCGTTCGAGGCGCTGGCGATGGCGGTCAAGGAGCTGGACGAGCAGCGCGGCACCGGCGGCAACTACGCCTTCTACCTGTCGATCCCGCCGAAGTTCTTCCAGGAGGTCGTCCAGCAGCTGCAGGCCAGCGGCCTGTCGCAGCCGACGGAGGGCTCCTGGCGCCGGGTCGTCATCGAGAAGCCCTTCGGCCACGACCTGGCCAGCGCCCAGGAGCTCAACGGCATCCTGCACGAGGTCTTCCCCGAGGAGTCGATCTTCCGGATCGACCACTACCTCGGCAAGGAGACGGTGCAGAACATCCTGGCGCTGCGCTTCGCCAACAACCTGTTCGAGCCGATCTGGAACCGCTCCTACGTCGACCACGTGCAGATCACGATGGCCGAGGACATCGGCATCGGCGGCCGCGCGGGGTACTTCGACGGCGTCGGCACCGCGCGTGACGTGATCCAGAACCACCTGCTGCAGCTCCTGGCGCTGACGGCGATGGAAGAGCCGGTGTCGTTCGCGGCCGAGTCCGTACGCGCGGAGAAGGCCAAGGTCCTGTCCGCCGTGCGGCTGCCCAAGGACCTGGGCGCCAACACCGTGCGCGGGCAGTACGCCGCCGGCTGGCAGGGCGGCGTCAAGGTGCGCGGCTACCACGAGGAGGAGGGCATTCCGCCGAACTCCCGTACCGACACCTACGCCGCCGTCCGGGTGGACGTCGACACCCGCCGCTGGGCGGGCGTGCCGTTCTACCTGCGGACCGGCAAGCGGCTGGCGCGGCGCGCCACCGAGGTCGCGCTGGTGTTCCAGCGCGCTCCGCACCTGCCGTTCGCCGCGACGGACACCGAGGAGCTCGGCCAGAACGCCCTGGTCATCCGCGTGCAGCCGGACGAGGGCGTCACCATGCGGTTCGGCTCGAAGGTCCCCGGCACCTCGATGGAGGTCCGGGACGTCAACATGGACTTCGACTACGGCGAGTCGTTCACCGAGTCCTCCCCCGAGGCGTACGAACGGCTGCTGCTCGACGTGCTGATCGGCGACCCGCCGCTGTTCCCCCGGCAGGAGGAGGTCGAGCTGTCCTGGGAGATCCTCGACCCGATTGAGGAGTACTGGGACAAGCACGGCAAGCCCGAGCTGTACAAGTCGGGCAGCTGGGGGCCGAAGGCTGCGGACGAGATGATGGCCCGCGACGGCCGGGCGTGGAGGCGGCTCTAGATGAACATCGATCTCACCGACACCACGACCCGGAAGGTGCTGGACGCGCTCAGCGCGGCCCGGCACCGGATGGGCGGGCCCGCCACCGGGAAGGTCCTCACCCTCGTCGTCTACACCGAGGAGGCCGCCCAGTACGACGCCGTGCGCGCCTCGACCGAGGCCGCCCGTGAGCATCCCTGCCGGATCATCGTCGCCATCCCCCGCAGCCCGCACGGGGAGTCCCGCCTCGACGCGGAGGTCCGGGTCGGGGAGACCGGCCCGGGCGAGACCGTGGTCCTGCGGCTGTACGGCCAGCTGATCGAGCACGCCGACTCGGTGATGCTGCCGCTGCTGGTGCCCGACACGCCCGTCGTGACCTGGTGGCCCGGCCTCGCTCCGCACAAGCCCGCCGACGAGCCGCTCGGCGCGCTGGCACAGCGGCGCGTCACCGACGCCAAGGGCGGCACCGACCCCCTCGCCACCCTGCACCGGCTGGCCGAGGCCTACCAACCGGGCGACACCGACTTCGCCTGGACCCGCATCACCGGGTGGCGCACGCTGCTGGCCGCGACCCTCGACCAGCCGCACGACGACATCACGCGCGCCAGCGTCGAGGCCGAGTCGCAGAACCCGAGCGCCGCGCTGCTCGCCGCGTGGCTGTCGGTGCGCCTCGCGGTGCCGTGCACGGTGACCGAGTCGCACGGGCCGGGCATCACCGGCGTCCGCCTCACCACGACCGCCGGCGACATCGCCATCACGCGCCCCGACGGCCGCGTGGCGACGCTGTCCCGTCCCGACCAGCCGGACCGCCAGGTGGCGCTGCACCGCCGGCCGACGTCCGAGCTGCTGGCCGAGGAGCTGCGCCGCCTCGACCCGGACGAGGTCTACCGCGACGCCGTCCTGCGGTTCGCCAAGGGTCTCGACGAGCCCGCGGGGACGAAGGAGACCGCCGAGGCCACCGAGACCGCCGAGGCCACCGAGACCGCCGAGGCGACCGAGGCCCCGGCCGCTCCGGCCAAGGCCTCGCGCGGCGGGGGCAGGGGCAAGAAGTCGTGACCGCTCCGTCCGTTCTGATCCACCGCGACCAGTCCCTGCTGGCCAAGGCCGCCGCCGCGCGCCTGGTGACCCGGCTGGTCGACGTCCAGGCCGCCGCCGGAGGGGCGCATCTCGTCCTCACCGGCGGCGGCGTCGGCACCGCCGTGCTGGAGGAGATCGCGGCGACCCCGGCGCGGGACGCCGTCGACTGGGGTCACCTGGACATCTGGTGGGGCGACGAGCGCTACCTGCCGTCGGGTCACGAGGAGCGCAACGAGACCGGGGCCCGCAGGGCCCTGCTCGACCATGTCGACGTCGATCCGAAGCGGGTGCACCCGATGCCCTCCTCGGACTCGGGTCTGAGCCCCGAGGACGCGGCGGAGCAGTACGCCGCCGAGCTGCGGGCCGCGACCCGGCCGGAGGACCACGGGGTCGTCCCGTCCTTCGACGTGCTGATGCTCGGCCTCGGCCCGGACACGCACGTGGCCTCGCTGTTCCCCGGCATGCCCGCGCTGTACGAGGAGGAGCGTCCGGTGGTCGCCGTGCACGGCGCGCCCAAGCCGCCGCCGACCCGCATCAGCCTGACCCTGCCCGCGATCCGTACGGCACGCGAGGTCTGGATCGTCGCGGCGGGCGAGTCGAAGGCCGGCGCGGTGCACCTCGCGCTGTCCGACGCCGGTCCGGTCCAGGTCCCCAGCGCGGGCGCTCGCGGCCGGCAGCGCACGCTGTTCCTGCTCGACCGGGCGGCGGCGGGCGGGCTGCCGCCTGAGATGGGCCGCATCGCCTCACCCTGAGCCGCGTGCGGCTCGCCTGGCTCTCGCGCTCTGACGCGAGCGCGAGAGCCCTCCCGCACGCCGGCGGCCTCGTGCCCCTCGTACCGTGCGGCCATATCTCGGAAGACCGATGAAACTGTCCATTACCATTCACCGAGCACGTCTCGGAGCAGTGGAGTTCAAGGTCATCCGACCCGCCCATCCGCTGGTCCACGCCGTGCTGGTCGACCACGATCGGCATCTGGACGCCTATCTCGATGAGGACGCCGCACGTCGAATCGGCGGCCTATGGACGCTCGCCGCCTCTTCACCGCGCTCGCTGATCCACCTGCCGATGCGCGGCAACCAGGCCCCCTCTCTCGAACTGCCCGAGAACGGCACCCGCCGGCTTGATCTCGTCTTGCTTCATCATTCGCTCCAGTTCGCGCCCGCCCGCTGGAAGGAAGTCCGCCGGCGACTCGGCCCAGGCCGTCCGAAGACCGTGACGCTGCCCGACTCAGGACGCACCACCGATGCCGTGATCGACCACGAGGCACGGCGTTACCGGGAGAATCGGGATTTGTTTCACCAGCACCTCCACGCCGAGACCCTGTTCATGACCGGCAGCGCGAACGTGTTCGGGGAGACCGCCCGCCATTTCCACGATGTCGCCCGAAACGGTCCCGGCTACGTCCCCGTCCATCCGAGCTACCCGCACTTCTGCGCGGAGCTCCACTCCAACGACGGCATCCTCGGCAACGCGCGAGAGATCCACATCGAGTACTGCGACCAGTGGGACTCATGATCCAACAGCCTCACCGGCCTCGGGCGGCGTCAGCCGGATGAGGGCCCCAGGCCGGGCGCTCTGCGCAGCAGCGTGAGCATGCGCCAGGCCTCGGGAGAGTCCAGCGGCACGCCCGGGTCGAAGTCGCCGAACTGCGCCTCCACCGTCAGCCCGCCGGCGAGGCGGAGGGCGGCCTCCAGCTCGGTCGCCGTCCAGAACCGGTAGGGCACCACGCCCTGAATGACGTCACCGCCGTCGATGGCGATCGTCACGTGGTCGCGCACGATCTGGGTGATCGGGTCGATCTCGTCCGACGGCTCGCCCCACCGTACGCGGGCGCTGACGCCGTCCTTCTCCACCGCCCAGGCCGCCGAGACCCGGGGCGTCTCGCTGAGCCGGTCGGCCGGGTGGCTCATCTCGATCACCGCCAGTCCGTCGTCGGCGAGGTGTGCGGCGACGCACCGCAGGTACGCGACGAAGGCGTCCAGCGTCATCAGGTGCGCCGTCGAGTCGAGCATGGTGATGACGAGGTCGAAGCGGCGGCCGAGCCGGAAGTCGGTCATGTCGGCCTCGACGACCTCCAGGGGGAGCCCGCTCCCCCGCTCCCGGGCGTAGGCGCACATCTCCGGGCTGAGGTCCAGGGCGGTCGCCGCCACGCCCCGGCGGGCGAACTCCCGGGCGTGCTCGGCGGGGCCCGCCGCGAGTTCGAGGACGTCGCGCGCGTCACCGGCCCAGCGCCGCAGCACGTCCACCTCGGCGCGCACGTCACGGAACGAGCAGGCCAGCTCGTACGCCCATGGATGGTCGTAGATCACCACTCCATGCTCCCAGACCCATGGGGTGGCGCGGTTTGACCGGGTCCGGCGCGCCCGGCAGGCTCGACCCCGATGGAACGCCCCGCGCACCTGACGACGGACACCGCCCTGGCCGACGTGGCCCGGGTGGGGCCGTACTTCGCCGTCGACACCGACCCCGGCATCCCCGACCATCCGCTGTGGCGGCCGCTGACCGCGCTGTACGGCCCGGCGCTGCCCGACCAGGTCGCGGCCGTACGCCTGCGGCTGGGCACGGCCGAGGACCGGGTCGCGGCCTCCCTGTTCTTCCAGGGCGTCGCGGGCCGCCTGTGGTCCCCGGCGCTGGCGACGGCCGTCCTCCACGGCCGCGTCCCGGAGCTCGATCCGGCCCGGACGTACTGGCGGGCCGCCTCTCCCGGCCCGGTCCTGCTGGCGGCGCCGGGCGCACCGGCCCTCCCCGCCGACGCGGCCACGCTGCGCCGCGTCGTCGTGGACGGTCACCTGGCCCCGCTGGTGAGGGCCGTCCGCGCGGTGATCCCGGTCGCGGAAGGGCTGCTGTGGGGCAACGCCGCCTCCGCCCTCGTGGGCGCGCTCACCGTTCTCGCCACGGCCCGCCCGGCGCAGTCGGCCGCGGCGTCCCGGCTGGTCGAGGAACTGCTGGGGACGCCGCCGCTCCAGGCCGCCGGCGACCTCGGCCCGTACGGCTTCCGCCGCCGGAGCTGCTGCCTGTACTACCGGGTCCCCGGCGGCGGCAAGTGCGCCGACTGCGCCCTCCTGTGAGCCGACAGCGCTGATCCGCTCCCGATCCGGCGGAGGGAGATCTGGAAGAGGCTTTGTTCTCCAAGAGAACAAAGTCTGCATGGATGGGAAGATAAGTCTTCCCGAACCGGATAAAGCTCTGTAGCGTGCAGGCCACCAGCTCCTGGAGGACGGCGTGACACGCATGACGGCCCGGCCGGAGAACGCGCACCAGACCCGACTCCTGCGACTGCTCCGCGATGACGGCGCCCGGTCGCGCGCCGAGCTCGGCGAGGTCGTCCGGCTCTCGCGGTCCAAGCTCGCGGTCGAACTCGATCGGCTCGCCGAGCTCCGGCTGGTCGAGCCGGCCGGTCTCGCGGCGTCCCGCGGGGGCCGGCGGTCGAGCATCGTGCGGCTCTCCCCTCGGCTGCGGGTCGTCGGCATCGACATCGGCGCCACGTCGATCGACGTGGCGGTCACCAACGGCGAGCTGGAGATCCTCGGCCACGTCTCCGCTCCCTGCAACGTGCGCGAGGGCCCGGACGTCGTCCTCGATCGGGCGCTGGACCTCCTCGGCAAGCTGCGCGGCGAGGGTCTGGCCGAGGAGATCCACGGAGCGGGGATCGGCGTGCCCGGCCCGGTCAGCTTCCGCGACGGGGTGCCGGTGGTGCCGCCGATCATGCCGGGCTGGGACCGGTTCCCGGTCCGGGAGGCGATCAGCCAGCGACTCGGCTGTCCCGTGCTCGTCGACAACGACGTCAACCTCATGGCGCTCGGCGAGATGCACGCCGGGCTGGCCCGCTCGGTCGACGACTTCCTCATGGTCAAGATCGGGACCGGGGTCGGCTGCGGCATCGTCGTCGACGGCAGGATCTACCGCGGGATGTCCGGCAGCGCCGGCGACATCGGGCACATCGGTGTCGACGACGACGGGCCGACGTGCGTGTGCGGCAACGCGGGCTGTCTGGAGGCGCACTTCAGCGGCGCCGCGCTGGCACGGGACGCGGTGGCGGCCGCCCGCGCGGGAGGCTCCGCGTTCCTCGCGCAGCGGTTGGAGCAGGCGGGCACGCTGACCGCGGTCGACGTGGCGGACGCCGTGGCGGCCGGCGACTCGGTCGCGGTGCGGATGGTCCGCGAGGGCGGGCGGCGGGTCGGTCAGGTGCTCGCCGGTCTCATCAGCTTCTTCAATCCCGGCCTGGTCGTCATCGGCGGGGGCGTCGCGGGACTCGGGCACATCCTGCTCGCCGAGATCCGCGGCGTCGTGTACCGCCGGTCCGCGCCGCTGGCGACGGGCAACCTGCCGATCGTGCTGTCCGAACTCGAGAACACCGCCGGGGTCATCGGGGCGACCCGGCTCATCAGCGACCACATCTTCTCCGCACCGTAGGCCGCCGCGACCGTAGGCGGCCGAAGAGGAGGCCCCGTGCCCGCACCGCCCCTGCTCGTCATGCGCGACATCGTCAAGGACCACCCGGGAGTCCGGGCACTGGACAGAGTCGACCTGGAGGTGCTCCCTCGACGCGCTGTGGAACCACGACGACGACCAGGGCATCGGCGCGCTGCAGGCGATCCGGCAGGCCGGCCGCAAGGACTTCCCGATGGTGGGCGGCGCCGGCTCCAACAGCGCGATGGACGCCATCAAGAAGGACGACAGCGTGCTCAAGGCGACGGCCCTGTACCCGCCGACGATGGCGGCCCCGGCGGTACGCCTCGGCCGCCTGCTCGGGCAGAGCAAGGGCCTGGCCGACCTGGCCGAGCAGGAGATCCCCGCGTCGGTGACGCTGTTCTCGGCCGTGGTGACCAAACAGAACGTCGACACCTACCTTCCGCTGGCGTTCGAGTGAGGCGGACGTCCGGTCCGCCGCCCGTCGGCGGCGGGCCGGCGCCCGCGGAGGTCCCAGGCGAGACGGCGAACGGAACAGGACGGCAATGCCCATGACACAGGAAAGCAGGCCGACGCTGGGCGTCGGCATGGTCGGCTACTCATTCATGGGGCGGGCGCACTCCCATGCCTGGCGGAACGTCGGCGCCTTCTTCGACCTGCCGTACACCCCCGCGATGGTCGCGCTCGCCGGCCGGTCCCGCGACCAGGTCGTCGCGGCGGCGGACCGGCTCGGCTGGCGATCGGCCGAGACGGACTGGCGTGAACTGATCCGCCGCGACGACGTGGACGTCGTCGACATCTGCACACCGGGCGACACGCACGCCGAGATCGCCATCGCGGCGCTGGAGGCGGGCAAGCACGTCCTGTGCGAGAAGCCGCTCGCCAACACGGTCGAGGAGGCCGCCGCGATGGCCGAGGCGGCCGAACGCGCCCGGGCGAACGGCGTGCGCTCGATGGTGGGATTCAGCTACCGCCGGGTGCCCGCCCTCGCCCTGGCCCGCAAGCTCGTCGCGGACGGCCGGCTGGGAGCGATCCGGCACGTCCGCGCGCAGTACCTGCAGGACTGGATCGTCGACCCGGACTTCCCGCTCGTCTGGCGGCTCGACAAGGACAAGGCCGGCTCCGGCGCGCTCGGCGACATCGGCGCCCACATCATCGACGCCGCGCAGTTCGTCACCGGAGAACGGATTCTGGGGGTGTCCGCGCTGATGGAGACCTTCGTCAGGGAACGCCCGCTGGCGGAGGCGTCCACCGGCCTCAGCGCCGCCTCGACCGGCGATCCCGGACGCGGCGAGGTCACCGTCGACGACGCGGCGCTCTTCATCGGCCGGATGTCGGGCGGGGCGGTCGCGTCCTTCGAGGCCACCCGCTTCGCGAACGGCCGGAAGAACGCGCTCCGCCTGGAGATCAACGGATCGGCGGGCAGCCTGGCGTTCGACCTCGAGTCGATGAACGAGCTGTTCTTCTACGACGGCACCGAGGGCTCCGAGGCCGCCGGGTTCCGCCGGATCCTGGTCACCGAGCCGGCGCATCCGTACGCCGGCGCCTGGTGGCCGCCCGGGCACCTGCTCGGCTATGAGCACACGTTCACGCATGAGGTGAGGGACTTCCTGGACGCGATCGGCACGGACACCGACCCGTCGCCGTCCTTCGCGGACGGTCTGCGGGTCCAGGAGGTCCTCGACGCCGTCACGCGCAGTGCGGACCGGAACGGGACCTGGACGACCGTGGGCGGCCCCCGAACCACGCCCGAGACCTGAGACGACTGGAGGAACCCATGCCCCGTCCGATCACCCTGTTCACCGGCCAGTGGGCCGACCTTCCGTCCGTTCGAGGAGGTGTGTCGGCTCGCCTCCGGATGGGGGTACGACGGCCTGGAGATCGCCTGCTGGGGCGATCACTTCGAGGTCGACAAGGCGCTCACCGACGACTCGTACGTGCCGCGCAGGCTGGAACTCCTGGACAAGTACGGCCTCCGGGTCTGGGCGATCTCCAACCACCTCGTCGGCCAGGCGGTCTGCGACCATCCGATCGACGAACGGCACAAGGGCATCCTGCCCGCGCGTGTCTGGGGCGACGGTGAGCCCGAAGGCGTGCGGCGGCGGGCCGCCGAGGAGATGAAGGACACCGCGCGGGCGGCCGCCCGGCTCGGCGTCCGCACGGTCGTGGGCTTCACGGGCTCGTCGATCTGGCACACCGTCGCGATGTTCCCGCCGGTTCCCGAGTCGATGATCGAGGCCGGGTACCGGGACTTCGCCGACCGCTGGAACCCGATCCTCGACGTTTTCGACGACGTCGGCGTCTCCTTCGCGCACGAGGTGCACCCGAGCGAGATCGCCTACGACTACTGGACCACGGTACGGGCGTTGGAGGCGATCGGTCACCGGCCGGCGTTCGGGCTGAACTGGGACCCGTCGCACTTCGTCTGGCAGGAGCTGGATCCGGTCGGCTTCCTGTTCGAGTTCGCCGACCGGATCCGCCATGTCGACTGCAAGGACGCCAAGGTGCGCACCGGAGACGGCCGGCGCGGCCGCCTGTCGTCCCACCTGCCGTGGGCCGACCTGCGCCGTGGCTGGGACTTCATCTCGACCGGCCGCGGCGACGTGCCGTGGGAGGACTGTTTCCGGGCGCTCAACGCGATCGGGTACGACGGGCCGATCTCCATCGAGTGGGAGGACGCCGGCATGGACCGGCTGATGGGCGCGCCGGACGCCCTGGCCTTCGTCCGCCGGCTGGCCGCCATCGAGCCGCCGGCCGCGTCCTTCGACGCGGCCTTCGGCTCCGGGGACTGAGCCGTCCGGCGAGGAGAGCCGCGAGGACGCGCGGGCGCGAGGCGGACCAGGGCGCGGCGGACCGAGACCGGGCGGGCTCTACGGGACGGACGGGCTAGGGCCGGGCGGCCACGGCCTCGACGAGGCCGTAGGCGACCGCCTCGTCGGCGGTCAGGAGACGATCCCGCCGGGCGTCCTCGCGGATCTCCTCGACCGCGCGGCCGGTCGTCTCGGCGAGCCGGACGTAGAATGCGTCGACCTGCCGCCGGTGCGCCTCCTCCCGGGCCGCGACGTCCGTGGCGTCCCCGTGGAAGCCCGCCGACGGCTCGGTCAGCCGCAGCGTCGCGTGCGGTGTCATCTCGCGTCGCCGGGCCGCGGCGAGCACGGCGAGGGCCGGCCCGCCGGTCTGCCCCGCGACGAGCACGTGCACCGGGCAGGAGATGACGCCGATGGTGTCCGCGACGGCGAAGGCCGCCTCGATCTCACCGTCCGGCGTCCACAGGTGGAGCCGGACCGGCTCCTCTCCCGCCGCGTCGAGCGTAACGAGTCTCCCGCACAGCTCGGCGGCGCGGGTGCCGTCGAGCCGGCCGTTGGCCAGGATGATCCGATGCTCGAGCAGCCGGTCGCCGAGGGGGTCGGCCTCGTCCGACGAGGACGGCGAGGACGGCGACCCCGGCCAGGACGGCAGCCCCGGCTGGGACGGCGGCGCTGGTGGGGACGGCGGCCGGTCCGGCCAGGACGGGCGTGCCGGCCGGGCCGGATCACCGGGGAACTCCGGCGGGAACGGCGGCATCGTCATCGGGGACCTCCTCCGCGGGCTCCCTACGACGATAGCCGCCGCGTCACCGCGCCGATCGGACCCGGACCGGCCGCGGGTCGTCCGTACGGTCGGGGCCGAGGGCGATCCGCGCCTCGAGCAACCGCGGGTCGTCGGACGGGCGGAACCGGCCGCCGAGGCCGCCGAGCAGGGCGCGCACGCGGGTGTTGTCCGCGAGCATCGTGGCGCGGACCTCGGCCAGCCCCTGCTCGTGCGCCACGGCGACCAGGTGACGGGCCAGGGCGGCCCCGATGCCCCTGCCCTGCCAGCCGTCCTCGACGAGGAACGCCAGTTCGCCGACGCCCGGGTCCAGCGTGTACATGAGGTGGGCCAGCGCGAGGATCGACCCGTCGGGTCCTTCGGCGGCCAGGGTGAGACCGTGCGCCCGGTCGCAGAAGACCCGCAGGAGCCGCTCGGGGATGTCGTGCCGCGCGCCGAAGTAGCGGCGCCGCCGACTGTCCGCCGAACAGCGGGCGTGCAGGTGCCGTACCGCCTGCGCGTCGAGCGGCGTCAGCGGCCGTACGGTGATCTCGGTGCCGTCCCCGAGGACCAGCCGCCGCCGGGTCGGGGCGGAGCCCTGGGCGGGCAGCAGCGAACGGACCAGGGCGTTGGCGCGGGCGATCTCGGTGAGCGTGAACGGCAGGCCCTCGCGGCGCAGGAGCACCCCGTGAAGGTGCCCGGCGGAGACGGTGAGCGTCGTCGGATCCGGGTCGTCATCGAGCGCGGCGGGCCCGGCGGTCCACTCCGCGCTGTCGGCGCGCAGCAGTTCGGCGAGGATCTCCGGCAGGGCGCGCGGGTTGGACCGCAGGCGTACGGCAAGGGAGAGCGCGCGGCTGGGCTCGTCGATCAGTTCCTGCGGGGTCGCCGGAACGACGCTGGTCCGGCGACCCGATGCCACCGTGACGGCCTCGGTGAGCGCCGCCGCGGTGAGTCCGGTGGGCACGTCCACGACGAACTCGTCCACCACGCCGTCCGCGTCGACCTGGACGGACAGGTCGAGGATGTTCGCGCCCTGCGCCGCCAGCGCGGCGGTCAGGACGGCGAGCCGACCCGGCCGGTCGTCGATCTCGGTGCGTACGCGGAGCAGCGGCATATCATCCCCTTAAGCGACTGAACGCGGCAAGCCTCCCGCACGACTGTTACGCGGTTGCTACACGGCCGTTTCAGCCGGATCAGCGCATCTTCGGGGCGAAAAGGAAGAATCCGGCGCCCCGTGGGTCACCGGATTCTTCCCGTCGGTCGTGGGTCAGGGCGTCGCGGCCCAGCCGGGCATGGGGAAGCCCCCGAGCAGCTCACGGATCTCCGCGGCGACCTTGTCGAGGGCCGCCTCGTCGTCGGCGGCCGTGACGGCCTGGTCGATCGACGCCGCGACGAACGGCATGTGCTCCTCGGTGAGGCCGCGGGTCGTGATCGCGGCGGTGCCGAGCCGGATGCCCGACGGGTTCCACGGCTTGCGCGGGTCGAAGGGCACCGTGTTGAAGTTCAGCTCGATGCCCGCGCGGTCGAGCGCCTTGGCCGCCGGCTTGCCGCCGATCTCCTTGTTCGTGAGGTCGATCAGGATGAGGTGGTTGTCGGTTCCACCGGAGACCAGGTCGAACCCGCGCTCGTTCAGCGCGGCGGCCAGCGCCCGGGCGTTCGCGACGATCTGGCGGGAGTACGCCTTGAAGTCCTCCTGGGCGGCCTCTTTCAGCGCCACCGCGATCGCGGCGGTCGTGTGGTTGTGCGGGCCGCCCTGCAGACCGGGGAAGACCGCCTTGTCGATCGCGGTGGCGTGCTCCTCGGTCGTCAGGATCATGGCACCGCGCGGGCCGCGCAGGGTCTTGTGCGTCGTCGTGGTGATGACGTCGGCGTGCCCGACCGGCGACGGGTGCGCGCCGCCCGCGACGAGCCCGGCGATGTGCGCGATGTCCGCGACGAGGACGGCGCCCACCTCGCGGGCGATCTCGGCGAACGCCGGGAAGTCGATCGTCCGCGGGATCGCGGTGCCGCCGCAGAGGATGACCTTCGGGCGTTCCGCACGGGCGAGGTCGCGTACCTCGTCCAGGTCGATCCGGCCGGTCTCGCGGCCCACGCCGTAGTGCACCGGCCGCAGCCACTTGCCGGTGATCGACACGGGCGACCCGTGGGTGAGGTGGCCGCCGTGGGCGAGTTCCAGCGACAGGAACGTGTCCCCCGGGTTCAGGAACGCCAGGTGGACGGCCAGGTTGGCGGGCGAGCCGGAGTACGGCTGGACGTTGGCGTGGGCGGTGCCGAACAGCTCGCGGGCACGCGCCTTGGCCAGTTCCTCGATGGGGTCGACGACCTGCTGACCCTCGTAGTAGCGCTTGCCGGGATAGCCCTCGGAGTACTTGTTGGTGAGGACGGAGCCGGTCGCCTCCAGCACGGCGGGCGAGACGTAGTTCTCCGAGGCGATGAGACGGATCTTGTCGTGCTGCCGGCGCGCCTCGGCCTCGATCAGCCCGGCCAGGTCGGGATCGGCGGCGGCGAGGTGGGACAGGGGCGGCTGATGCATGGGGCCCTCCAGGTAGAGGCTCGGCTCCCAGCACCCAGGCGCGCGGTGCCAGATCTCTATCGCTCCCCGGTGGTGAACTCCACCTCATGCGCCAGTCGCGGATCACATCCTAACGGACGGCTCCCCCGCCGATCGGGATTCCACGCGGGATGCGATCGGCCCGGTTCCGCCGAGGCGGGACCGGGCCGATCGGTGCTGCGATACGCGGAGCTAGTTGCGAGCGCGCTGCATCGCCGCGTGGATGGCGGCGCGCTCGGCGCGCAGCTTGGCCAGCGCCTCCTCGAGGATGGCCTCGCCGTCGGCGTCGCTGCGCCGCTCCTTCACGTAGGCGAGATGCGTCTTGTAGGGCTCATTGCGCGGCGGCGCCGGCGGGTTCTCGGGGTCCTTACCGGCGGGGAACCCGCACCGAGGACAGTCCCACTGGTCGGGAACCGCGACGTCGGTCGCGAAACTCGGCCGGGACTCGTGCCGGTTCGCGCAGTAGAAGCTCACCCAGACGCGCGGGGCCGCCTCGCCACGCTCGGCCTCTCCCATCGGGCCAGCACCGACTCGGCTACCCCGAATAGCGTTGCCACTACCCACGGACTACTCCTCGCTTCCTTTGCCGCCGCTGCGCGAAGCGGCGGCCGTCAACACACTGCGGGTTCTGCTCGTACTCAGCCGTGATGGCCGTGCTTGAGCAGCAGACCCAGCGCGATGATCGACGCGAACCAGATCACGCCCGCGCCGATCGTGAACCGGTCGAGATTCCGCTCGACCACGGACGACCCGCCGAGTGACGAGCTGATGCCGCCGCCGAACAGGTCCGACAGCCCACCGCCCTTCCCCTTGTGCAGGAGGACGAGCAGCACCATCAGCGCGCTCGTGATGATGAGCACGATGGAGATTGTGATGATCACAGCAGTTCAGCGCTTTCGTGATTCACCCCGCTGCTCGCGGGGAATGTTCGCGTATTCAGGTCATCCGCTACCGAGGGTACGACGTTCCACCGCGTGGTTCAGCAGAAACGCGCAGTCTGATGCGCAAGATCACACGGGTAGCTCGCGATACCTGCAGATCTTGACGAACTCCCCCGCGTCCAGGCTCGCTCCACCGACGAGCGCTCCGTCGATGTCCGGCTTCGCCATGATGCCGGCGATGTTGCCGCCCTTGACGGAGCCCCCGTAGAGGACGCGGACCTGATCGGCGAGGTCTCCACTGTACAGCTCGGCCAGCCGCGTGCGGATCGCGCCGCAGACCTCCTGCGCGTCTTCCGGGGTGGCGACCTCGCCGGTGCCGATCGCCCACACCGGCTCGTACGCGATCACGATGCGCTGCGCCTGGTCGGCCGGAACCTTCTGCAGACCGCCCTCGACCTGGGCGAGCGTGTGGGACAGGTGCTCGCCGGCCTTGCGGACCTCCAGACCCTCGCCGACGCACAGGATCGGCGTCAGGTCCTCCTTGAGGGCCGCCTTCACCTTGGCGTTGACGAGCGTGTCGTCCTCGTGGTGGTACTGGCGGCGCTCGGAGTGCCCGGCCAGGACGTACGTGCAGCCGAGCTTGGCGAGCATCGCGGCGGAGATCTCGCCGGTGTAGGCGCCCTTCTCGTGCGGCGAGATGTCCTGCGCGCCGTACACGAGCTTGAGCTTGTCGGCGTCCACGAGCATCTGGATGCTGCGGATGAAGGTGAACGGCGGCAGCATCGCGACGTCCACCGCCTCGTAGTCGGCGTCCTTGAGGCCGAAGGCGACCTTCTGGACGTGCGCGATGCCCTCGAAGTGGGTGAGGTTCATCTTCCAGTTGCCGGCGATGAGCGGCTTCCGCTGCTGCGGAGCGGGTTTCGATGCCACGATCAGTCCTCCAGGACGGACAGGCCGGGCAGCGTCTTGCCCTCGAGGTACTCGAGGCTCGCGCCGCCACCGGTCGAGATGTGGGAGAAGCCGTCCTCGGGGAGGCCGAGCTTGCGCACGGCCGCGGCCGAGTCGCCGCCGCCGACCACGGTGAACGCGTCCGAGGCGATGAGTGCCTCGGCCACCGCGCGGGTGCCGCCGGCGAAGGCGTCGAACTCGAACACGCCCATCGGGCCGTTCCAGAAGACGGTGGCCGCGTCGGCGAGCTTGCTCGCGAACAGCTCACGGGTGCGCGGGCCGATGTCCAGACCCTCGCGGTCGGCCGGGATGGCGGTGGCGTCGACGGCCTCGTGCTCCGCGTCGGGGGCGAACTCGGTGGCCGCCAGCACGTCGACCGGCAGGACGAGGTCGACGTCGCGCTTGGCCGCCTCCTCGATGAACCCGCGGACCTGGTCGAGCTGGTCCTCCTGCAGCAGCGACCTGCCGACCTCGTGGCCCTGGGCCTTCAGGAAGGTGTACGCCATGCCGCCGCCGATGATCAGGCGGTCGACCTTGCCGAGGAGGTTGGCGATGACGCCGAGCTTGTCGGAGACCTTCGCGCCGCCCAGGACGACGACGTACGGCCGGGCGGGGTCGCCGGTGAGGCGGTGGAGCACGTCGACCTCGGCGGCGATGAGGCCGCCGGCCGCGTGCGGGAGCCGCTGCGGCACGTCGTAGACGCTGGCGTGCTTGCGGTGCACGGCGCCGAAGCCGTCACCGACGTACAGCTCGGCGAGCGCGGCCAGGCGGTCGGCGAACTCGCCGCGCTCGGCGTCGTCCTTGCTGGTCTCGCCGGCCGCGAAGCGGAGGTTCTCCAGGAGGGCGACCTCGCCGTCCTGGAGCGCGTCGACCGTGGCCCGCGCGGAGTCGCCGACGGTGTCGGTGGCGAAGCGGACCTCACGGCCCAGCAGCTCCCCGAGCCGCTCGGCGACGGGCGCCAGCGAGAACTCCGGCTTCACCTGCCCCTTGGGGCGGCCGAGGTGGGCGCAGACGATGACGCGCGCGCCCTTGTCGGCGAGCTTGTTGATGGTCGGGACGCTGGCCCGGATCCGGCCGTCATCCCCGATCACGCCGTCCTGCAGCGGAACGTTGAGGTCCGAACGGACCAGCACCCGCTTACCGCGCACGTCGCCGAGATCGTCGATCGTGGACATGCTCATTGATCGCACTCCTGGTCGTGTCGGAACGAGCGCAGCAGGTCCGGGACCTGCTGCGCTCGTTCGTGGGTTCGCCGTCACCGGCTCACGGCGCGCTCACGCCCGCCGCTCTCGGCTCAGAGACGGGAGCCCACCAGCTTGGTGATGTCGACGAGGCGGTTGGAGTAGCCCCACTCGTTGTCGTACCAGCCGACGACCTTGACCTGGTCGCCGATCACCTTGGTGAGCCCGGAGTCGAAGATGCAGGACGCCGGGTCGGTGACGATGTCGCTGGAGACGATCGGGTCCTCGGTGTAGGTGAGGATCCCGCGCAGCGGGCCCTCGGCCGCGTCGCGCAGCGCCGCGTTGACCTCCTCGACGCTGGTCTCGCGGCCCACCGTGACGGTGAGGTCGGTGGCCGAGCCGGTCGGCACCGGAACACGCAGCGCGTAGCCGTCGAGCTTGCCCTTGAGCTGCGGCAGCACGAGGCCGATGGCCTTGGCGGCGCCGGTGCTGGTCGGGACGATGTTCAAGGCGGCGGCGCGGGCGCGGCGCAGGTCCTTGTGCGGGCCGTCCTGGAGGTTCTGGTCCTGGGTGTAGGCGTGGATCGTGGTCATCAGACCGCGCTCGATGCCGAACGTGTCGTGGATGACCTTGGCCATCGGGCCCAGGCAGTTGGTGGTGCAGGACGCGTTCGAGATGACCGTGTGGAGCGCCGGGTCGTAGGCGTCGTCGTTCACGCCCATCACGATCGTGACGTCCTCGTTCTTGGCCGGCGCGGAGATGATGACCTTCTTCGCGCCGTTCTCGACGTGGACCTTCGCCTTGTTGGCGTCGGTGAACAGGCCGGTCGACTCGATGACGATGTCGACGCCCAGGTCGCCCCAGGGCAGCTTGGCCGGGTCACGCTCGGCGAAGGCCTTGATGGACTTGCCGCCCACGGTGATCTCGTCCGCGCCGGCCTTCACCTCTTCGGGCAGCCGGCCGAGAATGCTGTCGTACTTCAGCAGGTGGGCGAGCGTGGCGTTGTCGGTGAGGTCGTTGACCGCCACGATCTCGACATCGCCACCGGCGGCGTTCAGCGCTCGCCAGAAGTTGCGGCCGATGCGGCCGAAGCCGTTAACGCCAACCCGGATGGTCACGGCACCGATCTCCTCATGCTTCGCGCCCCCGGAGGCACCCAGGGGCCTGTGAACCTGACGTGTGCTCTCGTGGTCGACCCTACCGAACCCGTCGTGACGTGACTGTAACCACCGGGCCGGAACGACCGGTCCGCCGCCCTGCCGGGAGCCAACATCCGAATGGCGGGCGGCGGACCATGCCCAGCGTAATTGGTCTAGACCTAATGGTCTAGACCAAATCGATACAGATCACCCCATATGCCCCCGAGTGATTCGCATCACTCCAGACCGCCGCCGACGAGGGCGGCGACGGCACCGAAGATCGCCCGTCACCGCGGTACCTCGCCGGTACGACCATCGCCCCGACCCGGCGTGGGCCATCCGCCGGGGCCGGCGGACGCGAGCCGGCCCGCGCGGGCGTCGAGACGGCGGGGGGTGGTCATCGGGTTCGGCGCTATCACCGTGATCGGCTGATCCGCCGGATCAGGGCGCGCACGGCCCGTCGGCGAGGTGCGGGCACCGTCCGCGCGACCGTTCAGGGCGTCCACGGGCCCGTCAGTGAGCTGCGGGGATACGCCCGGCCGATCAGGGCGCGAGCATGTCGGCGGTGACGTTCGCCTCGGTGCCCGCGATGCCCTGGTCCATGGCGCGCTTGTCGGCCATGGCCAGCAGGCGCCGGATCCGGCCGGCGATGGCGTCCTTGGTCAACGGCGGGTCGGCGAGCTGTCCGAGCTCCTCCAGCGACGCCTGCTTGTGCTCCAGCCGCAGCCGGCCGGCGGCCACGAGGTGCTCGGGCGCGTCGTCGGAGAGGATCTCCAGGGCGCGCGCGACCCGCGCTCCGGCCGCGACCGCCGCCCGCGCGGAGCGACGGAGGTTCGCGTCGTCGAAATTGGCCAGGCGGTTCGCGGTCGCGCGCACCTCCCGGCGCATCCGGCGCTCCTCCCAGGCGAGCACCGAGTCGTGCGCGCCCAGCCGGGTCAGCAGCGCCGAGATCGCGTCGCCGTCGCGGACGACGACGCGGTCCACGCCCCGCACCTCGCGCGCCTTGGCGTGGATCCTCAGCCGCCGCGCCGCGCCGACCAGCGCCAGGGCCGCCTCCGGCCCCGGGCAGGTCACCTCCAGGGACATGGAACGACCGGGCTCGGTCAGCGAGCCGTGCGCCAGGAACGCCCCCCGCCACGCCGACTCGGCGTCGCAGGCGCCGCCGGCCACGACGTGCCGGGGCAGGCCGCGGACCGGGCGGCCGTTGTTGTCGATCAGCCCGGTCTGGCGCGCCAGGGACTCACCGTCGCGGAACACTCGGACGACGTACCGGTTGCCCTTGCGCAGGCCGCTCGGCGCCAGCACCACCACGTCGGAGCTGTGCCCGAAGACCTCCGCCAGGTCCTTGCGCAGACGTCGCGCCGCGGCTCCGGTGTCGAGCTCGGCCTCGATCACGATGCGCCCGCTGACAATGTGCAGTCCTCCGGCGAAGCGCAGCAGCGTCGACACCTCGGACTTGCGGCAGCACGGCTTCATGACGGACAGCCTGCTCAGCTCGTCCTTCACCACGCCGGTCATCGCCATGGATGTGATCCTCCCCCTGTAGCCATCATCCCGTCAGGGCAGTCTCGCCGAATCTTGCCGGGGACAGTGGCCGCTGACAAAGATCTGTGCGAACGCTTGGGCCAACCGTGCCGGATCATGCCGTGGAGATCCATCTCCCGCCGCCACGTCGGCCAGCACCAGCGTCCCTCCGAGGGTACGTGCCGCCTTTTCTACGACATCGCGCTCCTCGACGACATTCCGGTCGGCGAGGACGATATCGACCCTGAGGTCGGGGGCGTGCGCCCGCAGCACCTCCAGGTGCCGCTGCGGCGAGAAGTCGTCGGTCTCGCCGGGCTGGGGTTCGAGGTTGAGCGCGACGATCCGCCGGGCCGGCGTGCGCAGCAGGGCACTCGCCAGCTCCGGCACCTTCAGGTGGGGCAGCACGCTGGTGAACCAGGAGCCGGGCCCGAAGACGACCCAGTCGGCCTCCTCGATGGCGCGCAGGGCGTCCGGGGACGCGGGCGGGTCCGGCGGGACCAGCGAGACGCTGAGCACCTGTCCCGGCGTCTTGGCGCAGGCGACCTGGCCCCGGACATGCGTGATCTCCTGCGGCCGCTCCGGGTCGGCGCCCCGGACCTCCGCGACGATGTCGAGCGGCACGGACGCCATGGGCAGCACCCGGCCCTGCGCGCCCAGCAGCCGTCCCATCCAGTCCAGGCCCGCGACCGGATCGTCGAGCAGCTCCCACAGCGCGACCATGAGCAGGTTGCCCATCGCGTGCCCGTGCAGCTCGCCCTCGCTGCGGAAGCGGTGCTGGACGACCTCGCTCCAGGTGCGCCCCCAGTCGTCGTCGCGGCACAGCGCGGCCAGCGCCATGCGCAGGTCCCCGGGCGGCAGGACGCCGAGCTCCCGGCGCAGCCGGCCGCTGGAACCACCGTCGTCGGCGACGGTCACGACGGCCGTGAGCCGGTCGGTCACCCGGCGCAGCGCGGACAGCGAGGCGAACAATCCGTGCCCTCCGCCGAGGGCGACGACCTTGGGGGAAGTCACGTGTGGTTATTCCCGTCCCAGATCCCGGTGGACGACCCTTACCTCGAGCCCCTCATCGCCCAGTCGGGCGCCGAACTGCTCGGCCATCGCGACACTGCGGTGCTTGCCGCCGGTACAGCCGACGGCGAGCGTGACGTAGTGCTTGCCCTCGCGCTCGTACCCCTCCGCGAGCAGCCGCAGCACCTCGGTGTAGGCGTCGAGGAACTCCTTGGCCCCCGGCCGGGACAGCACGTAGTCGCGTACCGCCGTGTCCCGTCCGTTCTGCGGGCGCAGCTCGGGGATCCAGTGCGGGTTCGGCAGGAACCGGCAGTCGACGACGAGGTCGGCGTCGACGGGCAGGCCGTACTTGTAGCCGAAGGAGACGACGGTCGCGCGCAGGCTCGACTCCCCCGCCTCGCCGCCGAAGAACTCCACGATCTTGGCGCGCAGCTCGTGGACGTTCAGCGCGCTGCTGTCGAGGACGAGATCCGCCTCGGCACGGACGTCGCGCAGCAGCTCGCGCTCGCGGGCGATGCCGTCGACGATCCGGCCGTCGCCCTGCAGCGGGTGCGGCCGGCGTACGCTCTCGAAGCGGCGGACGAGGACATCGTCGGACGCCTCCAGGAAGACCACCCGGGGGTGCGCGCCGCGCGCCTCCAGATCGTCGAAGGCCGACTGCAGGTCGGTCGTGAAGGCCCGGCTGCGCACGTCGACGACGACCGCGATGCGCGGCACCGCCCCCTGGCCGCGCTCGGCGAGGTCGGCCATCGTCGCCAGCAGACCGGGCGGCAGGTTGTCGACGACGAACCAGTCCAGGTCCTCCAGTGACTTGGCGGCCGTGCTCCGCCCCGCACCGGACATCCCGGTGATGATCACAATGTCGGGCACTTGTGGGCCGCCCGGCAGATTGGCCCCTGTCGCGTGGTTCACGTCTCTTCTCCCCCGTCCTGCGCGCCGGTCACCGCCCCGTCGTGGGCGTGCAGCGCCGCGACGATGTTCTCAGCCGTGCGGCGCCCGATGCCAGGAACCTCGGCGATCTGGTCGGGGCCGGCCTGCTTGAGCATCTTCACGGATCCGAAATGCTTGATCAGCGCCTTGCGACGGCCCGGCCCCAGGCCGGGGACGTCGTCGAGCTCGCTGACGAGCATGCCCTTGCTGCGCTTGGTCCGGTGGTACCGGATGGCGAAGTCGTGCGCCTGGTCCCGCAGCCGCTGAACGAGGTACATCGCCTCGCTGTTGCGCGGCAGGATGACCGGGTCCTCCTCGTCGGGCAGCCAGAGCTCCTCCAGGCGCTTGGCGATGCCGCACACGTCCACGTCGTCGATGCCGAGCTCGTCGAGCGCCCGCTGGGCGGCCGCCACCTGCGGCGGGCCGCCGTCGACGACCACGAGGTTGGGCGGGTAGGCGAACCTGCGGGGCCGGCCCGTCTCCGGGTCGATCGGCCCGCCGGCCTCCGGCTCGCCCAGGACGTCCAGCTCGCCGGTCTTCTCGGTCTCCTCCAGGTAGCGCTTGAACCGGCGGCGGATCACCTCGTGGATCGAGCGGACGTCGTCCTGGCCCTCGACCGTCTTGATGGAGAACCGCCGGTATTCGCTCTTGCGCGCCAGACCGTCCTCGAAGACGACCATCGACGCGACGACGTTGGTGCCCTGGAGGTTCGAGACGTCGTAGCACTCCATGCGCAGCGGCGCCTGGTCCAGGTCGAGGGCGTCCTGCAGCTCCTGCAGGCCCTTGCTGCGGGTCGTCAGGTCGGTCGCGCGGCGCGTCTTGTGCTGCTTGAACGCCTCGACGGCGTTGCGCTCGACGGTCTCCATCAACGTCTTCTTGTCGCCCCGCTGGGGCACGCGCAGGTCGACCCGGCCGCCCCGGTGCTCGGCCAGCAGCTCCACGACCGCGTCGGTGTCGGGCGGCAGCGCGGGGACCAGGATCTCGCGGGGCACCGCCTCCGGCGCGGCCTCGCCGTACATCTGCAGCAGGAACTGCTCGACGAGCTCGCCGGTCGTGACGTCGTCGACCTTGTCGACCACCCAGCCGCGCTGGCCGCGGATGCGCCCGCCGCGCACGTAGAAGACCTGGACGGCGGCCTCGAGCTGGTCGTCGGCGAAGGCGACGACGTCGCAGTCTGTCGTGTCGCCCAGCACCACCGCCTGCTTCTCCAGCGCCCGCTGCAGGGCCCGGATGTCGTCGCGCAGGCGGGCCGCGCGCTCGTACTCCTGGTCGGCCGCGGCCGCCTTCATGTCCTTCTCGAGCGCCTTGATGAACCGGGCCGTGTCGCCCGCCATGAAGTCGCAGAAGTCCTCGGCGAGCTCCCGGTGGGCCTGCTCGGTCACCCGGCCGACGCACGGCGCGGAGCACTTGCCGATGTCGCCGAGCAGGCACGGCCGGTCCATCCGGCGCTGCCGCTGGAAGACCCCGGCCGAGCAGGTGCGCACCGGGAAGACCCGCAGCAACTGGTCGACGGTCTCGCGGATCGCCCACGCGTGGGAGTAGGGGCCGAAGTAGCGGACGCCCTTCTTCTTCGCGCCGCGCATGACCTGCACGCGCGGGACGTCCTCGTGCATGGTCACCGCGAGGTACGGATAGGACTTGTCGTCGCGGTACTTGACGTTGAACCGCGGGTCGAACTCCTTGATCCAGGAGTACTCCAGCTGCAGCGCCTCGACCTCGGTGCGCACGACCGTCCAGTCGACGCCGGTGGCGGTCTGCAGCATGGTCTGGGTGCGCGGATGCAGGCCCGCGAAGTCGGCGAAGTAGGAGTTGAGCCGGGCGCGGAGGCTCTTGGCCTTGCCCACGTAGATGACCCGGCCGGTCCCGTCGCGGAAGCGGTACACCCCGGGAGACTCGGGGACGGAGCCGGGCGCGGGCCGATAGGTCGCCGGATCTGCCACGTCGCCAGCCTAGTCCGCGCGGCGGACAGGGTGGCTTCTGTGACGAAATGTGGTGACTCGGGTCACTTGTGCGGATTGGCGATTTGTGGGAACGACGGCGTCACGGGGCCAAGGGTTCAGTCATCGACCTGAAGGGGGACCTTGATCGTGTCGACCGTCACCGCGCTGGCCGTACTCGTCGGATCGGTACTGCTCGGCCTGCTGGTGGTGGAGATCCTTCGCCGTGCGCTCACGAGCCGGCTCGTCTCACGCTGGCCGCTGGCCCCACCGATCGTCCGGCGCTGCGTCAAGCCCGGCTTCACCCTCGCGTTCGCGGCCGGCGCCACGGCCGGACTGCCGCCGCGCGAGGTTCTCGGCCGGTCCGCGCCCGACGTCCGCCACGCGCTGTCACTCCTCGTCATCGCGTCGCTGACCTGGCTGATCATCCAGGCGGCCTACGCCACGACCGACGTGGCCCTCGACCACCTCACCAAGATCGAAGGCGACCGGAACGTCCGCGCCCGGCGGGTGCGCACGCAGGTGATGCTCCTACGCCGCACCTGCGCGGCGGTCGTCGTGATCATCGCGGTGTCGTCCATGCTGTTCACGTTCCCGGCCGTACGGGCGGTGGGCGCGGGCCTGCTGGCCTCGGCGGGCATCGCCGGCATCGTCGCCGGCATCGCCGCCCAGTCGACGCTGAGCAACGTCTTCGCCGGACTGCAGCTGGCCTTCAGCGACGCCCTGCGGATCGACGACGTCCTCGTCGTGGAGGGCCAGTGGGGCCGCATCGAGGAGCTGACCCTCACGTACGTCGTGCTGCGGCTGTGGGACGAACGGCGGCTCGTGCTCCCCGTGTCGTACTTCGTGCACAACTCCTTCGAGAACTGGACCCGGCACACCTCACGGGTGATCGGCACGGTGCTGCTGCACGTGGACTGGAGCGTTCCCGTCGAGGAGCTGCGGACGGAGCTGTACGGGTTCCTGCGCGACCATCCCCTCTGGGACCAGAAGGACTGGGTGTTGCAGGTGACCGACGTGCTGCCGAACGGCCTGGTCCAGGTACGCGCGCTCATGAGCGCGCACGACTCGGCCAGCGCGTTCGACCTGCGCTGCGACGTCCGCGAGCACCTCATCGCCTACATCCGGGAGAAGTACCCGTCGGCGCTCCCCCGCTTCCGCGCCGACACCGGGGCCCTTCCGCAGAACGCCGCGTGGACCGACGATCAGTCCGCCCCGCACGCCTGAGTTCGACCAGGCCTGACGGGGCGTCAGGCCCGGCCGGGCCTCGGGCGGCGTTCAGGCGAGCTTGATCTCGCCGTTCTCCACCTTGACGGACTTGCGCGGCAGCGGCGTCGCGGCCGGGCCGTTCGCGACGGAACCATCGCTGATCTTGAACTTGCTGCCGTGGCAGGGGCAGTTGATGGTGCCGCCGTTCACCGAGTCGACGGTGCAGCCGCGGTGGGTGCAGATCGCGCTGAACGCCGCGAACTCCCCCTGCTTCGGCTGGGTGACGACGACCTTGCGGTCCTTGAAGACCTTCCCGCCGCCCACGGGGATGTCGGCGGCCTTGCCCAGCGCTCCGCCGTCGCCGCCGCCCGTCGGGGCCGCTGCCCCGCCGCCACCGTGTTCGGAGCCGCCGGAGCCGTTCGACGAGCTCCCGCAGGCGGCGAGTGTTCCGGCGACGCCGACCAGACCGACGCCGAGCAGCATCCCGCGGCGCGTCGCCCCGGGTTCGACGCGGGTCTCGGTCTCTTCGGCGTCGGCCGGCGCGGCCGAGGGATCGAACGGCATGTGGTCCTCCTCGTGTTCGGGCCTACATCCGGGTTCCACGAAGGAGCGATGCGTTCGGTTCAACGCTAGTCGACGATTATTCCGTCGCCCTGCAGCCGTACCGTGAACTCCTGCAGCGGCGCGCCGGCCGGGCCCTGCTTGACCGAGCCGTCCGTCGCGTTGAACTCGCTGCCGTGACAGGGACAGGTGATCACGCCGTTCTCGGGGCTGCCGACGGTGCATCCCTGGTGCGTACAGGTCGCGGTGAACGCCTTGAACGTCCCCTGTGACGGCTGCGCCACGACGATCTTCCACTTGTCGATGACCTTGCCGCCGCCGACGGGGATCTCCCCGGTCCGGGCGATCACCTTGCCTTTGATCCCGGGCGGCACGATGGCCTTCGCCGATCGTGTCCCGCACGCGCCGAGGCCGAGCATTCCCGCCCCCGCCAGACCCGCCGTGCCCAGCAACCGCCGCCGCGAGCAGCCGACCGCTTCGTCAGTCATCGATCTCCCCGGAAAGATCATCTACTACACGCTGTAGTACTTCTCCGTCATGCTATCGCCCGGTTCGGGAGGGGATGAGCAGGTGCCCCCTTCCCCAGAAGAACGACGTTCCGGGCAGCCCAGGGCGGTCTCCGGCGGGTCGCGAGTCGTCCCGCCGGGGACCGGGCGGCCGTCTCGTCGTCCGGCCGGACCTTACGGCTGGATATCGAGGATCTTGGCGAGGAACTGACCGGTGTGGCTCTCTCCGACCCGCGCGACGTCCTCCGGGGTGCCGGACGCGACCACGGTGCCGCCGCGGGAGCCGCCCTCCGGACCCATGTCGATGATCCAGTCGGCGGTCTTGATGACGTCGAGGTTGTGCTCGATCACGATCACCGAGTTGCCCTTGTCGACCAGGCCGTTCAGCACGCCGAGCAGCTTGCGGATGTCCTCGAAGTGCAGACCGGTGGTGGGCTCGTCGAGCACGTAGATCGTGCGACCGGTGGAGCGCCGCTGCAGCTCGGAGGCGAGCTTGACCCGCTGTGCCTCACCGCCGGACAGCGTCGGCGCGGGCTGGCCGAGCCGGACGTAACCGAGGCCGACGTCGTTGAGCGTCTGCAGGTGGCGGCGGATCGCCGGGATCGCGTCGAAGAACTCCAGGGCCTCCTCGATCGGCATGTCGAGGACCTCGGAGATCGTCTTGCCCTTGTAGTGGACGTCGAGGGTCTCCCGGTTGTAGCGGGCGCCGTGGCAGACCTCGCAGGGGACGTACACGTCGGGCAGGAACTGCATCTCGATCTTGATGGTGCCGTCGCCGGAGCACGCCTCACAGCGGCCGCCCTTGACGTTGAAGGAGAAGCGGCCGGGTTGGTAGCCGCGCACCTTCGCCTCGGCGGTCGCCGCGAACAGCTTGCGGACGTGGTCGAACACGCCCGTGTAGGTCGCCGGGTTGGACCGTGGGGTGCGGCCGATCGGCGACTGGTCGACGTGCACGACCTTGTCGAGCTGGTCGACGCCGTTGATCCGCTTGTGCCGGCCGGGCACGGTGCGCGCGCCGTGCAGGTGCTTGGCCAGCGACGTGTAGAGGATGTCGTTGACCAGCGTCGACTTGCCCGACCCGGACACGCCGGTGACGGCGGTGAAGATGCCGAGCGGGAACGTCACATCGATGTCGCGCAGGTTGTGCTCGCGTGCCCCCTTCACCACCAGCTCGCGCCCGCGCTGACGCTTGCGGCGGCTCACCGGGACGGCGATCTCCTTGCGGCCGGAGATGTACGCGCCGGTCATCGAGCTCTCGTGGGCCAGAAGCTCCTCGACCGGGCCGCTCACGACCACCTGGCCGCCGTGCTCGCCCGCGCCGGGACCGATGTCGACGACCCAGTCGGCGGCCCGGATGGTGTCCTCGTCGTGCTCGACGACGATGAGCGTGTTGCCGATGTCGCGCAGCCGGATCAGCGTCTCCAGCAGGCGGTGGTTGTCGCGCTGGTGCAGCCCGATCGACGGCTCGTCCAGGACGTACAGCACGCCGACCAGACCCGAGCCGATCTGCGTGGCCAGGCGGATGCGCTGCGCCTCACCGCCGGCCAGGGTGGCCGACGCGCGGTCGAGGCTGAGGTAGTCGAGGCCGACGTCGAGGAGGAAGCCGAGCCGGGCGTTGATCTCCTTGAGCACCGCCTCGGCGATGTGCTTCTCCCGCTCGCTCAGCTCCATGTTGAGCAGGAACTTCGCGCACTCCCCGATCGGCATGGCGGCGACGTCGGCGATCGACCGGTCGTTGACCGTGACGGCCAGCACGACGGGCTTGAGCCGCTTCCCCTCGCACGACGGGCAGGGGATCTCCCGCATGTACCCCTCGAACCGCTCCCGGCTGGAGTCGCTCTCCGCCTCCGAGTGCCGCCGCTGGACGTAGGGGATCACGCCCTCGTACGTCGTGTAGTACGACCGCTGCCGGCCGTACCGGTTGCGGTAGCTCACGTGCACCTGGGTGTCGTGACCCTGCAGGATCGCCTTGCGGGCCTTGGCGGGGAGCCGCTCCCAGGCCGTGTCCAGGTCGAAGCCCATCGCGTCGCCGAGCGCGCCGAGCAGCCGCAGGAAGTAGTCGCTGATGTGGCCGTTCGACCAGGGGGAGATCGCGCCCTCGCCGAGGGTCTTCTCCGGGTCGGGGACGAGCAGCTCCGGGTCGACCTCCATGCGGGTGCCCAGGCCGGTGCAGTCGGGACAGGCGCCGTACGGGGAGTTGAACGAGAACGACCGCGGCTCGAGCTCGTCGAACGACAGGTCGTCGTACGGGCAGTAGAGGTGCTCGGAGAACATCCGCTCGCGCTGCTCGTCGTCCTCGGGGAGGTCGACGAAGTCGAGGATGACCGTGCCCCCGGAGAGGCCGAGCGCCGTCTCGATCGAGTCGGCGAGCCGGCGGCGGGCGCTCTCCTTGACGCTCAGCCGGTCGACGACGACCTCGATGTCGTGCTTCTCGTACTTCTTCAGCTTCGGCGCCTCGTCGAGGCGAACGAGCCGGCCGTCGACGCGGGCGCGGGAGAAGCCCTTGGTCTGCATCTCGCGGAACAGCTCGAGGTATTCGCCCTTGCGGCCGCGGATCACCGGGGCGAGCACCTGGAACCGGGCGCCCTCGTCGAACTCCATGACCCGGTCGACGATCTGCTGCGGGGTCTGCTTGGAGATCGTGCGGCCGCAGACCGGGCAGTGCGGGTGGCCGATGCGGGCCCAGAGCAGCCGGAGGTAGTCGTAGACCTCGGTGATGGTGCCGACCGTGGAGCGCGGGTTCTTCGAGGTCGACTTCTGGTCGATCGACACGGCCGGGGACAGGCCCTCGATGAAGTCGACGTCGGGCTTGTCCATCTGGCCGAGGAACTGACGCGCGTACGCCGAGAGGGACTCGACGTAGCGGCGCTGGCCCTCCGCGAAGATCGTGTCGAACGCGAGGCTCGACTTACCGGAGCCGGACATGCCGGTGAACACGATCAGCGCGTCGCGCGGAAGATCGAGTGAGACGTCTTTGAGGTTGTGTTCACGCGCTCCGCGCACGATGAGACGGTCAGCCACGGCGTATCGCTATCCCCTAGAGCCTGGTGGAGGCAGTCAGCTTCAGGCTAACGAGCGGACAGGCCGGTTTTCTTCCGAAAGCCCTCGCACGGCGGTCCCTCGTCGCACCGAAACCGTACACGTGTTCGAAGAGAGATCGCCACCGAAACGCCTGAGGCCCCTGTGGTTTTACTCGGACCGGCGGCTTTACCCGGACCGGCGGCTTTACCCGGACCGGCGGCTTTACCCGGACCGGCGGCTTTACTCGTGCCCGTCGTCGAGGGCGTGCTCGAGGTAGCGCGCGGCCGACCGCCGTACGGCGGCGGCGCCGTCGGCGGCGACGACCCGCCCCCACCAGCCGCCGTACACGCGCTCGAACGCGAACGGCTCCATCCGGCGCAGCGCGCGGCGGATGATCCGAGGGCGCTCGGGGATCAGATTGGGGTAGCTGTACATGAAACTCACGTACCGGCGGTCGGGAACGACGGTGAAGATGTCGCCGGTGAGCAGCGCTCCCCCGCCGTCCTCGCCGTCGCGCCAGTGCAGCACCTGGCCGCCCGCGAAGTGCACGCCCGCGTTGACCAGCGTCAGCCCGTCGCCGATCTCCCGGGTCTCGCCCTCCCAGAAGACGATCGAGTCGTCCGGCCGGGCCACCCAGTCCCGGTCGGCGGCATGGATATAGACGGGCGCGTCGAACGCGTGCGCCCATTCGATCATCGAGCCGTAGAAATGCGGGTGGCTGATCGCGATGGCGTCGACGCCGCCGAGCGCGGCGACCTGTGAGAGAAGGTCCTCGTCGAGATAGGTGATCATGTCCCAGAGGACGTTGCCCGACGGCGTCCGCACGAGCAGGGCGCGCTGACCGATCGAGGTCGGCGGCTCGGCGCCGATCCCGACGATGCCGGGCCCCTCCTCGGCGACCCTGCCGCGGTGCCCGGCGGCGCGGAGCTCGGCGAGGGTCGTCCACCGCTGGCCGTCCCACCCGACGTACTGCCGCTCGTCCTCGCAGATCGGGCAGTCCGGTCGGGGAGCGGCGTACTGCACCCCGCAGGTGCGACAGATCGGCAGGTCGTCCTCCATGATCGGGATCCTACTTCCGGGCGCACCCGCAGGCCGTCTTCCGGGTCCGCCGAGCGCGCGGCGCGTGGTGGGAGTGAAAGGATGGCAGGCAGGTGCGGTGCGCCCGAGCGCCGATGGGAGGAGAGTGCGTGTCCTACACAGGCAACGTCGAGGTCGGTGGCCCGCCCGACGTACGCGAGCTGCCCGGTCTGACCGTCACCAAGCTGGCGGTCGGGCCCTTCGACAACAACGCCTACCTCCTGCGCTGCACGGCCACCGGTGAACAGGTACTGATCGACGCCGCCAGCGAGCCGGAGCGCCTGCTCGAGCTCCTCGGTGACGCCCCGCTCTCCCGGGTCGTCACCACCCATCGGCACCAGGACCACTGGGGCGCGCTCGGCGCGGTCGTCGACGCGACCCACCCGTCGGTCGTGGCCCACCCCGACGACGCCGAGGCCCTGCCGTTGCCGGTGACCGAGCCGGTCCGGCACGGAGAGACCGTCCGGGTCGGGCAGCACACCCTGTCCGTGATCCACCTGCGCGGGCACACGCCCGGATCGATCGCGCTGCTGTACGACGACGGCGACACGCCGCATCTGTTCACCGGCGACAGCCTGTTCCCCGGCGGGCCGGGGAACACCTGGGGAGACGCGACGCTCTTCAACCGCCTCATGGACGATCTGGAGAAGCGCGTGTTCGGCGCGCTCCCGGACGAGACGTGGGTCTACCCCGGCCACGGCAAGGACACCACCCTCGGCCGCGAACGCCCGCACCTCCCGGAGTGGCGCGCGCGGGGATGGTGATCCCGATCACATTGCGCCACGATCACCGTTCCTGAGACGTTTCCCCGATACATCCCGCCGACCTCTGCGGATCGGCGTGTTCGACGTCGTCCCGATGGTTTCGCGGACGTTCGGGCATACCGGCCGCCGCGGGGTGGGGATGATGGAAGGAGACGCGCGTGACCAGCGCGTCCGGGACGCGAGCCGGGTAAGGAACAGATGACGGGCGTGACCAGGCCGGCGGCCGAGACCGAGGGCATGACGGACGTGGAGCTCGCGGCGCGGCTGCGCATGACGCTGGGCCGGCTGAGCCGTCGCGTCCGCCAGTACGGCCCCCGGACTCTGACGTCGAGCCAGGCGTCGACCCTGTCGAGCCTGGAGGCGCTGGGTCCGGTGCGTCTCGGCGACCTGGCCGCCCACGAAGGCGTCAGCGCGCCCACGCAGAGCCGGTTGGTGGCCTCCCTGGAGGCGCAGGCACTGCTGCGTCGTACTCCCGACGTCGACGACCGGCGGGCGACCCTGCTGGAGATCACCCCGGAGGGCCGCAGCCAGCTCGAACGGCTGCGCACCGAGCGGTCGGCGTTCCTGGTCGAGCGGCTCGGCACCCTGTCGCCCGAGCAGCGCGCGGCACTGGTCGCCGCCCTCGACGTCCTCGAGGACCTGGCCGCCAGCCCGGGCGACTGATCCGGCCGGGCCAAGGCGGCGCCCACACGCCCGGATCGCCGGTCACCCCGGCCGGCCCCGGCTCGCCCACACGCCCGGATCGCCGGTCACCCCGGCCGGCCCCGGCTCGCCCACACGGCCGGATCCCCGGTCGCCCCGGCCGGGCCAAGGGGGCGCCCACACGGCCGGAACGTCGGCCGCCGTCCGGCCGGGCCCCGGCGGCCCGCGCTATGCCTTGCGGTAGGTCCGCTGGGTGCCGGCGAAGAACAGTTCCCTCCCGCCGCTGACGAGTTTGACCTGCCAGTAGGAGGCGCCCTGGCCGCTCCGGTCGGAGAGGTCGAACGTCGTGGCGTCGCGCGGGGTGGCCTTGCCGCTCCAGAGCTTCTGACCGAACGCCACCCACTCACCGGTGCCGTCGGGCTGGAACTGGAAGTAGTTCTTCTCCGTGTCCTGGGTCCACTTGCCGGCCAGCGCCCGGAGCCAGGTCTTGGCGTCGGCGGAGCGTACCCGGGGCGTCGCCGGCGCGCTGGTGGGCGGCAGGTCGATGCTGCCGGGCATCGTCGACTCGGCGACCGGCGTCGCGGGTCGGGACCGCGCCGCGGCCGGTCCGCGGCCGCCGTGCCCGCGATCGCGGTCGGCGAGGGCGGTGAACGCCAGGATGCCGACGGCGGCGACCGCCAGCACGATCGAGATCGTCCGCGTCACCGCGGGCACCACCGAGGGCGAGCGCATGCGAACCTTCCCCAGAGTCATCCCCTGTGATCACGTTACAGGGGCCGGGAGGTGATCCGCCCGAAAAGGCGCGGAGGTTACGGCCGCCGGTCAGCGACGGGTACGTCCCGCCCCCGTGTCGGTGTCGGCCTGGGCGTCGCGCGCGTCGGCCTCCGTCTCGGGGGCCGGGGGGAGGCTGCCGTTCGGATGCGGGCCGGCGTCCGGTTCGGGATCCCGCCCGCGTCCAGCCGCGTCCGGGAGCGCCTGGCCGGGGACGACGGGCCCACCGGCGCCGGTCTCTCCGGCCTTCCCGGACGGCTCGGCGCCCTCGACCTTCCCGGACGGCTCGGCGTCTTCGAGCGGCCCGGTCTCTCCGGGCTTCTCGTCCGTGTCCGGCCTCCCGGCCTGACTCGTCTCGGGATCCTCGGCGGTGTCCGGAGCGCCGGGCGCGGCGCGGCGTTCGGTCTTGATGAGGCTGGCCACGGTGGTGACGAGCATCGTCACCCCGATGACGGCGAGAGAGGTGAGAGTGGAGATCTCCGGGACGCTCTCGAACCAGGTCGTGTGCATGGCCTCCATGACGAGCTTCACGCCGATGAACGCCAGGATGACCGCGAGCCCCTTGCTGAGGTACACGAGCCGGTCGAGCAGTCCCCGCAGGAGGAAGTAGAGCTGCCGCAACCCCATGAGCGCGAAGGCGTTGGCGGTGAAGACCAGGTAGGACTCCTTGGTGAGCCCGAAGATCGCCGGGATGGAGTCCAGCGCGAACAGCAGGTCGGTCGACCCGATCGCGATCATCACGATCAGCATGGGCGTCATGAGGCGCTTGCCGTCGATGCGGACGGTCATCCGGTGCTCGTGATAGTCCTCGGTCGTCGGGACGACCCGGCAGATCCAGCGGACCAGGATGTTCTCTTCGTACTCGTCCTCGTCGGGCTCGCCGCGCACCAGACCGTAGGCCGTCCAGATGAGGAAGGCCCCGAAGATGTAGAACAGCCACTCGAACCGGGACAGCGCGGCGGCCCCGACCGCGATGAAGATGCCCCGCATCACCAGCGCGATCATGATGCCGATCAGGAGCACCTTGTGCTGGTTGGCGCGGGGCACGGCGAACCGCGCCATGATGACGTAGAAGATGAACAGGTTGTCGACGCTGAGGCTGTACTCGGTGAGGTAACCGGCGAAGAACTGGGCCGAATAGTCGGCGCCGACGGCGAACAGCAGGCCGATGCCGAAGATGATCGCCAACAGGACGTAGAACGTCACCCAGGCGCTCGCCTGCCGCAGCGAGAAGTCCCGCGGCTTACCCCGGTCGACCACCCACAGGTCGAACAGGATGAACGCGAGAAGACCCAGCAGCGTGAGGCCCCAGGCCCAAAGCGTGACGTTCACGAGAGATTTTCCTCCGGTGGCAGGCAGCAGCCCCGGAGGTCTCTTCCGCCCTCACTCATCGGTGCGGGCCGACAGCACCGGGCCGCATGACACTCCTGGGACCGTGGTGACGACACTGCCGCGAAGGAATACTCCCCTCCTGCGCACTGACTATATACAAAGGCAAACCTTTCTCGTACCCGAGACGTCGTCAGCGGGCGGTCCGGATGACGCGGGCGTAGACCGACAGCAGTTGTTCGACGGCGTCGTCCTCGGTCGGCAGCCGGGATGCCCGCTCGGCCGCGGCGGACGCGAGCCGATCGGCGAGGGCCCGGTCCTCCAGCACCCGGCGCACCGCGCGTTCGAGTTCTCCGGCGTCCCCCGGAGGCACCAGGAGCGCCGCGTCGTCCACCATTCCGGGGACTCCGCCCACCCTCGTGGCGACGAGCGGCCGTCCGGCGCGCAGCACCTCCTGCACGATCAGCGGCTGGCCCTCCCAGACGCTGGGCAGGACGGCGACGTCGGCCGCGGCGAGGAGGGACGGGACGTCTGTACGGCGGCCGAGCAGGCGGACCGGGAGGTTCTCCTCCGCGATCCGGTGGCGCAGTTCGCCCTCCAGCGGTCCGTCACCGGCGATCACGACGAGCGCCGGCGGATCGAGCCGGGCCCACCCGGCGGCGGCGTCCAGCAGGGTGGGCAGCCCCTTCTGCTCGGCCAGGCGCGCCACCGTGAGGACCAGCGGGCTGTCCCCGGCGGCGAGCTCTGCGCGGATCCGCTTGGGCGCCGCGGGGTCCTCGGAGGGCGGCATGGCCGGGGCGGGCACCAGGGCGGGGCCCACCGAGCGCGCGCCGAGCGCGCGCATCCGCTCCTCCAGGTCCGGGGAGACGCCCAGGACCTCGGCCGCGCCGCGGGCGACGACGCGTTCGAGCGTCGTGTACGCCGCGCCGGTCAGGCCGCCCGCGATCGACGCGTTGTGCAGGGTGACGACGAGCGGCGGGCCCGCCGAGCCGAGGCGCAGCGGGCCCGGCACGGTACGGAGGCGGGCGAGCGCCGCCAGCCCTCCGGCCCGCAGCCCGTGCGCGTGGACGACGTCGGCGTCCTGGGTCAGGCGCCGGATCCGGGCCACGGCCCGCACGTCGCCGACCGGGTGCGGGCGGTCGGCGATCTCTACCGGGGCGAAGCCCGCCCTGGACTCGGTGTAGCCGAACAGCGTGTCGGCCGAGGCCGGCCCGAGCACGACGACCTTCACGCCGCGCGCTCGCAGGCCGTCGGCCATCGACCGGACGTGCCGTCCCACGCCGCCGGCGCTGGTGGCGAGCACGAGCGCGACCTTCAATCCGTCCATCACAGCCTCCGCCTGATCAGTCCTCGCAGATCATCCGGATCCCCCAGGTAGGCGACGACCGCGAACGCCGCGGCGGCCGCCACCGCGGCGAGCACGCCCACGCCCAGGCTGGCGGCCAGGCCGGTGGCGCCGAACACGGCGACCACACCCGCGCCCGCGGCGTATCCGGCCGCCGCACCGGCCAGTCCTGTCACCGCTGCCCGGCCGACGCCGCGCAGCGCGGCGCCGCCCCTGGTCCGCGCCAACATCAGCAGCAGGAGGGCGCCGGCGACCGTCATGCCGATCGAGTTGCCCAGTCCGAGCGCGGCGACGGCGTCGCGCCGCCCGGCCGCCAGCACCAGCGCCACCTCGGCCGCGATCACCGCGGCCCAGCCGGTCACCTGGGCGGCCGCCGAGACCCGGCCCTTCCCGACGGCGAACAGGGTGCGGCCGACATGCGCCATCAGCCCGTAACCGAGCAGGCCGGGGGCGAACGCCACGATGGCCCGCGCCAGGTCGATGGGCGGCACCTGCCCCTTGGCGCCCAGCAGGAACACCCGGGCGACGGGGAGCGCGGTCGCGGCCAGGACGGCGGCGCCCGCGCACGACAGCAAAACGATCGCCCGCGTCGTGCGCGCGGCGGTGCGGTCGAACGCCTCGTGGTCCCCCTCGCTCGCGCGGGCCGACAGAAGCGGGAAGGCGCTGGTCGCGACCGGCACGGCCAGGACGGCGTACGGCAGCTGGAACAGCGCCCAGGCGTACTGGTAGACCGGCAGCGCGCCGCCGCCGCCCTTCTGGTTGGCCAGCAGGATCGCCAGGCCCCAGGCCGCCTGCTGGGCGACGAGGGTGGCCAGCCCGGCGAGGGCCAGCCGCCGGATGCGCACGGCGACGCCGGGCGGGAAGGTCAGGGCCGGCCGCAGCCGGAGCCGCAGCCGCGCGGCGGGGCCGACCACCGTGGCGACCAGGGCGACCACGCCGAGGGTCGTCCCCACCGACAGCGTGAGCTCCGCCGCCCTGGTCACGGTGGACAGGTCGTGCTGGTTCGGGGCCTGCCGGTAGGCGGCGCCGGTCGACAGGAACATCAGGTACGCGCCGATGACGACGAGGCTCGACACGAGCGGCGCGAGCGCGGGGCCGAGGAACCGGCGGTGCGCCTGCAGGACGCCGTACATCACGACGGCGAGCCCGTAGAACAGGATCTGCGGCGCGAACGCGACCAGCATCCGGGTGCCCGCGTCGACCACCTGCTCCTTCGAGCAGCCCGGCACGTGGCGGCCGGCCAGGAACGTGATCACCGGCCGGGCCGCCAGCGCGGCGGCCAGGCTGAGCGGCACGAGGACCAGAACGGTCCACGTCATCAGCGCGGACGCGATCCGGCGGGCCTCGGGCGCCCCGCGCGCCGCCGGGCCGGCCAGCACGGGCACGACGAGACCGGCGAGCGCTCCCCCGGCCACGACCTCGAACAGGATGTTCGTCACCTGGTTGCCGGTGAAGTACGCCGTGGCGAGGCAGTCGTTGCCGACCGTGTGGGACAGGACGAGGCTGCGGGAGAAGCCGACGACGCGGGCGAAGACGGTGATGACGCCGATGAGCACGGCGGCGCCCGCGATGCCCGCGCCCCGGCCGGCGGCGGTGGGCTCGGCCTCCTTCGTCACATCAGGTCTGGTCACGAGGTGTCCGCTGAACGCGCCTCCGGCACGACGGGTCGGCGGCCCAACTGGTCGAGCCGGTTCAACGGCGGCGTCGCCTGGATGACCTTGGTGAAGCTGACGAACTCGCTCGCGGCGTTCAGCGCCGTGACCCCGGCGAGGACGCCGAGGCGGGATCGCCTGCTCAGGCCGGTCGCGGCCAGGCCGATCAGCGCGCCGAGGGAGTTCGCCCCCGCGTCGCCGAGCATGGCCCGCTCGCCGAGGTCCTCCGGCAGCAGTGCGAGCGCCGCGCCGAGCGGCGCGGCGGCGACGGCCGAGCCGCTGAGCAGGCCGGCGAACCTGCCGCGCGGCGCTCCGGGCGCCGGCGGGGCGAACACCAGCGGGCTCGCCAGCAGCCCGGCCTTGATGGCCCGGCCGGGCCGCAGGTCGAACAGGTTGAGCAGGTTCGCGGTGCCGGCGATGAGCGCGCCGTTGATCAGGATGTCGAGTGCCGCGCCGCGGCGGGTCGGGGCGCCGGTGCCCGCGACGACGGCGGCCGCCAGGCCGACGGCGCCGATGCCCAGGATCTTCACCGCGCCGGTGGTCACCTCGCCGCGGGCCAGGGCCGACAGGTGTCCCTTGAAGCCACGGGAGCCGCCCGATCCGGCGAGGTCGTCGTAGCCGCCGAGGGCGCCGGTGACACCGCCCGCGAGGATCGCGGCGGCCCGCATCCGCGCCGGCACGCCCGGCGCGACGGCGATCCCGGTGACCGCGCCGACCGCGAACGCCGGTCCTTCGAGCAGCGTCACCGGCTCACCGCGGTGGTTGGTCCGCACCCAGAGCTTCTCGTCCCGGGGCGGGCGACGGGTCAGCGCGATGTACGCGGCCCGTGCCGCCGCCGCGCCCAGCACGGCTCCCGCCACTGCCTTACGCATGCCGCCTCACTTCTTCCTCGTCATCGTGGGCGTGGGCGTCGGGATCGGGGTCGGAAGCGCACCGTCCGCCTTGGACCCGATGCCGTAGTCGCCGACCTTGCCCTGCTTCGCGGCGGCCAGCGCCAGGACGGCCGTGAGCCGCCCGGCCGGAATGTCGCCCGTGTCGACCGTGGCGACGTGGCCCTTCACGTCGTCGTCGTCGCGGAGCGCCTTGATCATCCCGCCCTCGGTCGCCGAGTCCGGATCGCCCACCACGACCGTGCCCCCGCCGTAGGTGTAGAGGGCCATGGGCAGCGCGCCGAGCGCCTTGTTGTCGGCGTCGGCGTTCTTGTCGCTGCTCGCGGCGGCGGGCGCGATCACGATGGCGAGTGTCGCACGGGTCGCGGGCTGCCCGCTGTAAGTCAGGAAACCCGCCTCCTTGAACCCGGACAGCACCTGCCCGGCGGCCGGGTCCTCCTGGCCGTTGCGCGCCGCCTGCTTGGTCACCAGGACCCAGGCCAGCTCGTCGGCGGTGCGGTCGTACGACGTCGCGTCCGCGGAGAAGGTCAGGCCCGCCGGCTTGAGCCGGTCGGTCAGCTCGTTCAGCGTGGCCTGCTGGTTCGGGTCGAGGTACTTGTTCTGCAGGGTGACGTAGCCGCTGATCCGCGCGCCGGCCTTGCTCACCATGTCGGCCGTCTGCGCCCGCATCTGGTCGTCCGCGCCGGGGGCCTCCACGAACACGACGCTCTGGTCCTTGAGCCGGCCGGCGACGACCTGCCCGGCGGCCGCGCCGATCACCTGGTTGTCGTAGGTGCTCACCTGCCCGGCCGCGTTGTTCTGCCGCCGTAGCGCCTCGTTGCTGTTCTTGAGGCGGTTGGAGGTGTCCTTGAGCTGGTCGACCAGCGGGCCCCGCAGCGCCGAGGCGCCCACGACGAGGCCGAGCGCCAGCGCGAGGAAGACCGCGATGATGGAGACGAGGTGGTACCGGAAATCGATCACGTGAAGAGTCCGTTTAGCCAGTAGACGAATTGGTGCCACCAGTCGGCGACGGCGGGCTCGAAGGCCTCTCCGGCCGGCGAGGAGACGATCGCGGCGACCATCGCGACGAGCGTGGCGGCGATCAGCAGGATCAGCGAGGACCCCTTGATGCGGCTGCGGTACAGCCGGCTCACGCCCTTGGCGTCGACCAGCTTGCTGCCCACCCGCAACCGGGTCAGGAACGTGCTGGCCATGCCGGCGCGTCCCTTGTCGAGGAACTCCACGAGCGTCGCGTGGGTGCCGACGGCGACGATCAGCGTGGCGCCCTTGTCGTCGGCGAGCAGCATGGCGATGTCCTCGCTGGTCCCGGTGGCGGGGAAGACGACGCCCTCCCGCCCCAGGTCGTGGACGCGGCTCAGGCCCGGCGCCCGGCCGTCGCGATAGGCGTGCACGACGAGCTCGGCGCCCGACGTGAGCGCCTCGTCCGACACGGAGTCCATGTCGCCGACGATCATGTGCGGCCGGTAGCCGGCCTCCATCAGCGCGTCGGCCCCGCCGTCCACGCCGATCAGCACCGGGCGGTATTCGCGGATGTAGGGCCGCAGGGTCGCGATGTCCTCGCGGTAGTGGTAACCCCGCACGACGATCAGGACGTGCCGGCCATCCAGGTCCGTCGTGATGTCGGGCACGCCGACGCCGTCGAGCAGCAGGTCGCGTTCGCGCTTGAGGTACTCCATCGTGTTGGCGGCGAACGCCTCGAGCTGGGCGGGCAGCTCCGCCCGGGCCTCGGTCATCGCCGCCTCGACCGACTCCTCGGTCTGCCGGATGCCCTTGGCGGCGACCTGCTCACCGAGGTAGACGGCCTCGCCGTCGACGCGGACGACGTCGCCCTCGTGCACCTTGGTGAACACGTCGGGCCCCACGTCGTCGATCAGGGGGATGCCCGCCTCGACGAGGATCTGCGGGCCGAGGTTGGGATACCGCCCGGAGATGCTGCGCGCCACGTTGATCACGGCGGCGACGTGGCAGGACGCCAGCGCCTCCGCGCTGACCCGGTCGAGGTCGACGTGATCGATGATCGCGATGTCGCCCGGTTCGAGGCGCTTGGTCAGCTTCTTGGTCCTGCCGTCGAGGCGGGCGACGCCGGTGAGCCCGGTCTCCCCGTCACGACGGTCACGGCGCAGCCCACGCCGAAGCGGCACCCGCAGGCGGGCGCCGCTCTTGATCTTCGGGGAGACGTCGTTCATCGCTGCCAATCCTGCCAGAGCCCGGACAGTGCCATCGGTAACGACGACCGTTATGGCGTGTTCGTTCGCCCACCGCCGGTGGTCGTACCGACGACGTGGTTCAGCGCTCCGCGACCGCGATGGCCAGCAGTTCCTCGGCGTGCGCCCGCCCCAGCTCGGAGTCCTCCATGCCCGCGAGCATCCGGGACAACTCGCGGACCCGTGCATCGGCGTCCAGGGCGGTCACGCCGCTGCGGACCACGCGCCCGTCGTTGGACTTCTCCACCACCAGGTGCTGGTCGGCGAACGCCGCGACCTGCGGGAGATGAGTGACCACGATCACCTGGGCCGACCGGGCGAGGCGGGCCAGCCGCCGCCCGACCTCCACGGCGGCCTTGCCGCCGACCCCCGCGTCGACCTCGTCGAACACGAACGTCGGCACCGGGTCTGCGCCGGCGAAGACGACCTCGATCGCCAGCATCACCCGGGACAGCTCACCACCGGACGCGCCCTTGTGCAGCGGCAGCGGCGGCGCCCCCGGGTGGGAGGCGAGCCGCAGTTCGACCTCGTCCACGCCGTACGGGCCGAACTCCTCCTGCGGCGTCACGGCGACGACCACACTGGCATGCGGCATGGCCAGCGCGGCCAGCTCCGCCGTGACCGCCTCGGACAGGCGTTCGGCGGCGGCCGTGCGCAGCGCGGTCAGCTCTGCGGACAGTTCGCCGAGCTGCCGGGTGAGGTCCTCGTGCTCGGCGCGCAGCTCGTCGATGCGGTCGTCGTCGGAGTCGAGCTCGGCCAGGCGCAGGGCGGACCGCTCCGCCCATTCGAGAACCTCGGCGATGGTCGCGCCGTACTTGCGGGTCAGCCCGGCCAGGGCGGCGCGGCGCTCCTGCACGCTCGCGAGGAGGGCCGGATCGGCCTCGATCGACTCGGCGTAGCCGGCGAGCTCGGCGGCGACGTCCGACACGACGTACACGGCCTCGGACAGCCGGTCGGCCTGCCCGGCGAGCGCCTCGTCGTGGGCGCGGACGGCCTCGAGGGCCTGGCGGGCCGAGCTCAGCAGCCCGATGGCGTCGACGACGCCGGTGACGGCCGTCGGGTCGCCCTGCAGCGCCTCGTGGGCGGTCGTCGCGGCCGTACGGAGCGCGTCGGCGTGCGCCAGCCGCTCCTCCTCCGCCGCCAGGAGCTCGTCCTCCCCCGGCTTCGGGTCGGCCTTCTCGATCTCCTCCAGGCCGAACCGCAGCAGGTCGGCCTCCTGTGCCCGCTCCCGGGCCCGGGTGGTCAGCTCCTCCATGAGCGCGGAGACCTCCCGGTGCCGCCGGTACGCGGCAGTGTAGGCGCGCAGCGGCTTGGCCAGGTCGTCGCCGGCGAAGCGGTCCAGGGCCGCCCGCTGGCGGCCGGGCTGCAGGAGCCGCTGCTGGTCGGACTGGCCGTGCACGGCGACGAGGTCGTCGGCCAGGTTGATCAGCACCGAGACCGGCGCCTGCCGGCCGCCGACGTGGGCCCGCGACCGGCCCTCCGCCGACACCGACCGGGTGAGGATCAGCGCGCCGTCGTCGAGCTCGCCGCCGGCCTCCTCGACCCGCGCGGCGACCCTGCCGTCCTCGTCCAGGACGATGCGGCCCTCGACGGTCGCCCGGTCGGCCCCGGGCCGGACCCGCTGCGGGTCGGCGCGGCCGCCGAACAGCAGGCCCAGGCTGGTGACGACCATCGTCTTACCGGCCCCGGTCTCGCCGGTGACCACGTTGAAGCCCGGTGACAGCTCGAGGACGGCCTCCTCGATCACCCCGAGGTTCTGAATCCGTACTTCCTCGACCATGGGCCGTACCCGGCTGGTTGCGTCGGTCACGAAGGCCCTCCTGTCCGCAGACACCCGGCGCGCCCGAGGCTACTCGGTCATGATGCCTCCTTCGTCGGCCTCATGACCAAGGTGCTCTGCTTATTGATGTCCTCGCTTCGCTCGGCCATGAGCCCGTCGGCCCCGATGCGCGGGACCGTGATCGGACCTCCCCAGGCGAACACGTGTTCGGCTCAGCGTAGAGGGCACTTCGCCGCGGAGGAAACCGCCGGGCGTGTCGCCCCTCCTCGCCGTCCGCCTCTCAGCGGCACGAAATCCCAGGTCAGCGGGGACGGCATCCGTTGCCCGACGCGGCGTCACTCATCGCGGACACGGCCGCGCCAGCCGGCGACCGGCAGGCCGAACTTCGTGACGAGCCGGTCGGTGAACGGCGTCTGGTGCAGCCGCGCCAGCCGGACCGGCCGCTCGCCGCGCCGGACCTCGACCCGCGCGCCGGCGGGCAGGTCGATCGGCCGGCTGCCGTCGCACCACAGCACGCCGCCGGAGCTCGTCGGAATCAGCTCGATGGCGACCACGGACCGGGGCGAGACCACCATGGGCCGGGAGAACAGCGCGTGCGCGCTGATCGGCACGACCAGCATCGCCTCGACCTCGGGCCACACGACGGGACCGCCGGCGGAGAAGGCGTACGCCGTCGACCCGGTCGGGGTGGCGCAGACCACGCCGTCACATCCCCAGCTCGACAGCGGCCGCCCGTCGATCTCGGCGACGACCTCCAGCATCCGCTGCCGGGAGGCCTTCTCGACGGCCGCCTCGTTCAGCGCCCAGCCGGTGCTCGTGACGGTGCCGTTCTGCCGGACGACCACGTCGATCGTCATGCGCTCCTCGACGTCGTACCGGCGCGTGGCGACCTTGTCGACCGTGGCGGCGAGATCCTCCCGCTCCGCCTCCGCGAGGAAGCCGACGTGCCCGAGGTTCACGCCGAGCAGCGGCGTGCCGGAACGCCTGGCCAGGTCGGCGGCCCGCAGGATCGTGCCGTCGCCACCGAGGACGATCACCATCTCGGCGCCCTCGGCAGCCGCCGCGGAGACCGGCATGACGTCCGCGCCGGCGCACTGCAGGTCCTCGGCCTCGCTGTCCAGCACCCGCACGCAGATGCCGGCCTCGCTCAACCGGCTGATCACCAGCTGCGAGCTGCGCACCGCCGCGCTGCGGCCCGTGTGCGTCACGACCAGGACGGATCTCTTGTCTGTCATGCGGGCCCTTCTGCCACGGCCTTGTCCAGCAGGACGTCATCGAGGGGCGGGGCGCCCGCCCGTAGCCACAGAAAGTATTCGACGTTCCCGGAAGGACCGGGCAACGGGCTCGCCGTCACGCCGCGCACTCCCAGGCCGAGCGTCTCGGCGTGCCGGGCGACGTCGCGCACCGCCTCGGCGCGCAGCGCGGGATCCCGTACGACACCGCCCGCGCCGACGCGCTCCTTGCCCACCTCGAACTGCGGCTTGACCATCATCGCGTAGTCCGCGTCGGCGGCGACGCAGCGCTGGATGGGGGCCAGCACGAGACGGAGCGAGATGAACGACAGATCCGCCACCACCAGGTCCGGCGGCTCGCCGTCGCCGGTGACGACCTGCTCCGGCGTCAGGTCGCGGATGTTGACGCGTTCGAGGACCGTCACGCGCTCGTCCGTGCGCAGGGACCAGGCGATCTGGCCGTACCCCACGTCGACCGCGACGACGTGCGCCGCGCCCGCGCGCAGCAGCACGTCGGTGAAGCCGCCGGTCGACGCGCCCGCGTCGAGGCAGCGCCGGCCCTCGACCCGCAGGTCGGCGAACGCCTCGAGGGCCCCGGCGAGCTTGTGGCCGCCGCGTGAGACGTAGTCGGGACCGGTCTCCGCCGGCCGCACGACGATGGCCGCGGAGGTCTCGACCTGGGTGGCGGGCTTGGCGGCGGTGCGGCCGGCGACGGTGACGCGCCCCTCGGCGACCAGGTCCACCGCGTGCTCGCGCGACCGGGCCAGGCCCCGCCGGACCAGCTCGCTGTCCAGCCGCCGGCGAGCGCTCACGGGGCGACCACCTCGTCGAGGCCCGTCAGGGCCTCCTGCAGCCGCCGGTGGACGTCCGCGAAGACCGCCGGGTGCTCGGTCAGGGGCGCCTGGTCCAGTTCGGTGAGGCGGGCCAGCGCGGCGTCGACCCGCTCGTCGCCCGTGGTGTCCCCTTCGATGCCGTTCACCTGTACCCTTCCCTTCGCCGCCGGTCGCGTCCGGCTCAAGAAGAACGCTACCGTCCGTTGACGACACCGGTGTCGAGGACGATGACGGGGGAACTGACCTGACGATGGCCACCGCCCAGGAAGCGCGCTCGGCGCTCGAGCGCATCGCCGCCCGGCTCACCGAGGTGGACGCCGACGACCTCGCCAAGCACGTCGTCGAGCGGACCATCAGCTGCCGCGTGCCCGATCTCGGACTGATCTTCCTCACCCGGATCCACAAGGGCGGCCTCGACGAGTTCCAGACCGTCGGCGACGCCGACTCCGCCCAGGTCCGGCTCACGGTCAGCAGCGACGACCTGGTGGCGCTGGCCACCGACGAGCTCCACGTCGCCAAGGCGTGGGCGACGGGCCGGCTCAAGATCGAGGCCAGCCTGGGCGACCTGTTGCGGCTCCGGAAGATCCTCTAGCCCGCGGCCGGCGCCGGGTCACGACAGGCGGTCCCAGACCTCCTGCGCCGTCGCGGCGTCGCCGGACTCCCAGGCCGCGACGCAGAGCGCGCGCAGGGCGTCGACGCGGTCCCCCGAGCCCTCGACCGAGAAGCCGGGCCCGACCGTCCAGCCTCCGCAGTGGTACGAGCCGTCGGCGCGTCGTACCTCCGGGTGCGGTACGAGGAGGCCGGCCAGGTCGTCGGCGACGTAGGTCGGGCGTTCGCGCGGCGGCGCGGCCAGCAGCGCCCGCGCGTCGGTGACGCCGGTCAGCACGAGCAGACTGTCGGCCCCGCCGTTGTTGGCGCCCTCGATGTCGGTGTCCAGGCGGTCCCCGACGATCAGGGGCTGCCGCGCGCCCGTGCGCAGGATCGTCTCGCGGTGCAGCGGCAACTCGGGTTTGCCGGTGACGATGGGATCCACGCCGGTCGCGGTACGGATCACCTGCACCAGCGCTCCGTTGCCCGGCCTCGGCGGTCCGCCCGGGCTCGGGATCGTGCGGTCGGCGTTGGACGCGACGAACAGCGCGCCCGCGGCGACCGCGCGCCCCCCCTCGGCCATCAGCTCGTACGACAGCCCCGGCGCGAAGCCCTGGACGACGGCCGCGGGCCGCTCGGCGGCCGTCGACACCGGCCGCAGGCCCACGGCCCGCACCGCGTGCCGCAGGCCGGTGCCGCCGACGACGAGGACCTTCGAACCGGCCGGCAAACGCTCCGCAAGGACGCGTGCGGCGGCCTGCGCGGACGTCACGACGTCCTCGGCCGCCGCGGGCACCCCGACCTCGGTGATGAGCGCGGCCGTCGCGCTCGGCGTGCGTGACGCGTTGTTGGTCGCGAACGCCAGGCGCATGCCCTCCGCCCGCGCCTTGGCCAGCGCGTCGGCCGCCCCCGGCACCGGGTGGCGGCCGATGTAGATCACCCCGTCCAGGTCCAGAACGGCCACGTCGTAGACCTCGGCGAGCGGCCGGTCGCTGCCTCGCATCTCATCCCTTCCGGGCTCGCGCGTGCCGCAGCGCGGTCGCGTAGTGCTTGTTCTCCGGACGCATCGCGCAGGCGAGCGCCAGGTGCTCGACCGCCTCCGCGAGGTCGCCCGTACGGGTCAGGGCCATGCCCAGGCCGAACAACGCGTAGTCCTCGGCCGGATCGGCCTCGACGATCATACGGAAGTTCGCGGCGGCCTCGGCGTACCGCTTCGCACCGTACTGGGCGCGGGCCAGCGCCTCCCGGACGCTCCGGGACGACGGCTCGGCGGCCGCCGCGTGCTCAAGGATCTGGATCGCGGCGGCCGGGCTGCCACCGTTGAGGAGTTCGAGACCGCGCTGGTACCACTCGTAGACGCCGCCGGCCGGGACACCCGGGGAATCAGGACCGTGATCCGCACCTTGAACCATGTGTGACTCCGTTCGTCGACTCCACTTGTGTCCCAACAACGGCGCGGTATCTAACATGCCCGATGTGACGATTGATCCCGGACTTGCGCTGCGTCCGTTCCGAGCCGTGCGGTACGACACGGCGCAGGTGAGCTCGCTCGCCGCGGTGACGTCTCCCCCGTACGACCTGATCGACGAGGAGTCGCTGGCGCGGTTCATGGCCGAGGAACCGCACAACGTGGTCCGGCTGATCCTCCCGCAGGACGACTACCGGGAGGCCGCCGAGACGCTGCGCTCGTGGCTGGCGTCCGGCATCCTCACCGTCGACGACGAACCCGCGCTGTACGTCTACGAGGAGGTCTCCGGCTCGGTCGTCCAGCGGGGCCTGATCGGAGCGGTCGGCGTGCACGAGGACGGGTCCGGCGTGATCCTGCCGCACGAGCACGTCTACCCCGGCCCCGTACGGGACCGGCTGGCCCTGATGACGGCGACCGAGGCGAACCTCGAGCCGATATTCCTGCTGTACGAGGGCGGCGCCGACTCGGCCGCCGCGCGGGTCGTCGACCAGGTCGCGTCCTCCCTGCCGCCGATCCTGGAGGCGAGCACGGGCGATGACGTGCGCCACCGGCTGTGGGCGATCCGGGACCCGGCCGAACAGGCGAAGATCGCCGAAGACCTGCGCGGGCGGCAGGCGCTCATCGCCGACGGCCACCACCGCTACGCCACCTATCAGGCGCTTCGCGGGCACTACGCCGGGCAGGGGCCGTGGGACTACGGGCTCGCGCTGCTCGTGGACTCCGTCGCGTACCCGCCGCGGCTGAGCGCGATCCACCGGGTGCTGCCCGGACTGCCCCTCGCCGAGGCCGTACGGCGGGCGAAGGCGGCCTTCCGCGTCGAACCGGTCGGCCCGGACCTGGCGGCCGGGCTGCAGCGGCTCGCCGCCCACGACGACACGGCCTTCCTGCTGGCCGGCGCAGAAGGTTTCTTCCTGCTCACCGACCCGGATCCGGCGCAGGTGGCACACTCCATGCCCGAAGGGTCCTCCGAGCTGTGGCGGCGCCTGGACACCGCCGTGCTGCATCGGCTGCTCATCCCGCGGCTGTGGGGCGTCGAGGACGACGAGAGCAACGTACGGATCGTCCACCACGACGCCGCACGCGCGGTCGCGAAGGCCCGGCGCGGAAACGGCACGGCCGTGATCCTCAACCCGCTCAAGGTTCCGGACGTGCTGGCGGTCGCGGCCAACGGCGAGAAGGTGCCCCGCAAGTCCACGTCTTTCGGCCCGAAGCCCCGTACGGGCCTGGTCATGCGGACCTTCGCCGCCGGCTGACGGACCACGGCTCGCCGCGGGCGCAACCGTGGTCCCGGGCCGGTCGGGCCGGCCCGGGATCCGTCGGCTAGCGCCGGGCGGCGAGGAGCTGCCCGGCCTCGTACTTGTCGATGATCAGGCCGAGCTGGGCGTACTTCTCGCTGTAGGCCACTGGGTGCGCGCCCGGCTGCGTCGGCGGCCGGTTCGGGTCCTGGTACTGGTCACCGAGGTTGGAGAAGACCGCGATGATGTAGTTGCGGCCGTTCTTGCCCGGCAGGGACCGGACGATGCCCGCGTCGCTGCCGGAGTTGGAGACCAGGCCGGTCTTGTGGGCGAAGGTGACCTCGGCCTTGGCGTTGCAGGGCCGCACGTCGTGCTGGTAGGCGTCCCCATCCACGGTCACGGTGCCGTCGGCGGCGATCCACCGGGACGGGACGAGCTGCGGGATGCCGGGGGCCGGGTAGTCCGCCCCACACCAGTTCGTGGTGGA
>NZ_JBFAUT010000033.1:0-93143 GCF_040679475.1 Actinoallomurus sp. NPDC052274 | reverse complement strand
GGCCTTTCCGCTCGACTTGCATGTGTTAAGCACGCCGCCAGCGTTCGTCCTGAGCCAGGATCAAACTCTCCGTTAAGGCCAAACGACAACCACCCGAAGGGCGGCCGCCAAACCTTTGCAGAGAAAAACAATCCCGGCAAGAATCATTCTTGCCAAAGGAATCCAAACCAACCATGACCAACCCCGAAGAGCCAACCACGATCAGCGAGGACCATAAAGGCACTGGCTTTTAGCACACTGTTGAGTTCTCAAGAAACGGACACACACCGTCGGGATTCTGTTTCCAGTTTCCCGTTCGGGGCTGTTTCCTCAATCTTACCGATTTGTTTTCCTTTGTCGAATTGACCGACTCGGGATCACTTCTCGGCGCCGCCCAACATTTAACCACCGAAATCGGAGACTTCGGTAATCATCCGCTGGGAGGCTCCCGGCGACCGCGCCGCCATTCGGCGTCACGTACTCGACCGGGTCGACGCCCTACTCTACCCCGTGCCAGAGATGCCTCTGTCACGAGCTTTCGTGGGGTGTCTTCCTGGGGGCCGACTACCTTTCGGCGTCTCCTCCGCAGGCAACGAGGACTCTACGTGGCCGCGGTAGCAAGGTCAAATCACGCCACCTGCCCGCAAGAACCCGCAGGTCAGACTTGCTTCCTGCCACCGCGCCGGTCCAGCGGCGAGATCTCGGACGCCGAAACGACTTCAAGATCCGCCATTCCCGACGATCAGTGGTGGCTCCTGCGATCCCATCCGCGCGAATTACGATCTCGATTGCCGCGGCGGGACGATCGGGTGTCTGAGAAAGTCGTTGCCGTGATCGACGAGAACGCCCTCGCACGGTCCCGGGCGGCGGCGGTCGTCCTCCTGGCCGTCGTCACCGCGGCCGGCTGCCGACCGGACGAATCCTCCGCCCAGCCGTCGGCGTCCTCGGCCCCGACCACGCCGGCCGCCGCCGCGTCGAGTCCCGCGCCCTCTTCGCCGCCCACACCGACGGGCGCCACCGCCGCTCCCGCCGTCGGTGTCCCGGACCGTACCGCCGTCGAGCGCGTCCTGACCCGTACCGTCGAGGCGGCGGACCCGTCCACGCACTTCGTTCGCGACCGCACACCGGTGACCACGTCGGACCGGCACGGCGGCACCCTCACCGCCGTGGTCGGCCGGCGGTACCCGACCGCGGACGGCAAGGGCCAGCTCGTCTTCTTCTGGCACGGCACGCGGTTCCTCGGCTGGGACGCCGTCACGGAGGCCGACGCCGTACGGGACCTCACCGGCGGTCCCGGCTACTTCCGGATCACCTACCCGCACTACGCGGAGCGGGACCCCGAGTGCTGTCCCTCCCTGCCGCCCGCCGCCGTCACGTACACCTGGCAGGACGGCGGACACCTGGTCCCCTCCGGCACGCGCCCCCAGCACGGCGCCGCGATCCGGGTGAAGCTTCTGCCGTAGCCGCCGGGCGCTCGGCGACGAGCGGTCACGCGGCCGCGGCCGTGGTGCGACGGAGGGCGCCGAGGTCACCGCGCATGACGTCGGTGTACGGGATGGTGAAGTCCCCGTTCGGCATGGCGCTGCCGAAGCGCGCGCCGATCACGCGGGATGGGAGCTACGGCGCGGCGGGCCCGTGCCGGTCGGGGAATCGCCCGTGTCCCGTACGGCTGTCGTCGGCGGTGTAGGTGACCGGGACGCCCCAGGAGGCCGGTGGGTTCTCGCGGCCGAGGATGACCCAGTGGTCGGTGGGGACGTGTGCGGTCAGGTCGGGGACGCCTCCGGTGTGGCAGTCCAGCGCCGGGAGGACGAGCTGGCGGAGACTGTGCGGCCGGTACCACAGGAGAAGTGGATCGGCCGATCTCGCCTCGGTGTTGTCGAAGCAGCACACGATGATCGCGTGCCCGGGGTAGCGGGCGGCGTAGAAGTCGAACAGCGGCGTGTTGGGCCGGATCCGTCGGTGCTCGGGCACCTGTTCCAGCGCCTGAGGGATCAGGGTGGGGTCGGTGGCCAGCACCACGGTGTAGATGTCATGGTCGAAGACCTGGACGGGCGGTGGTCCGCCGGCCGCCGCCACGCAGCCCTCCGGCACGAACACCCGACCGCGAGTCGGCGGAGCGAGGGCGTCGACCATGTCCCGCAGGACGCGCGGGCAGTGGCCGGTGTCGACGAAGTTCGCCGGCGTCATGCCGGTGGCGGGCACGTGCAGGAGCATCGCGTTCGGTCCGCTCGCCAGGTTGACCGCGGTGTTCTGATAGCCCAGCACGTCGACCCGGCCGTGCTCGGGATGCCGGGCCCGACCGCCGTACAGGATCGTGCCGGAGAATCGCGACGCCGCCGTCGACACGCACATCCGGCACCCTCCCGAGGCTGAGATCACCTGGGACCGTACCGCCCGGCCCGGACGCGCGGAGAGATCGGCGCGGACGGGCCGTGGCCGGTCCCGCGCTCAGCCTTCCGGCGTCTGCTGGAGTTCGGCCAGCGTCAGCACGTGGCCGCCGATGCCCCAGCCGCCGTCGGTCCTGTGCACGCGAGATCGCCGGTCACACCTCACCCGTCGCCGGTCGCCGACGACGTACGGCGGTGACGATGTCGTCAATCGAGTGGTCGAGGGACAGGTCGGACAGGACGATCGGGGTGCCGTACCGCGCCAGATTGCCGCGCGCCTCGCGCAGCAACCACGGCCGCACGCGGACGACGACGATCTCCGGTCTGGTGGGAACGATCAGCAGCACCGGGGTGCTCGTCTTGCCGCGCAGGGCGGCGCTGCGCCGGACCGAGGCCACCTCGTCCCAGCTCAACCGCACGCCCATCAGCGGGAGGCGGATTCCGCTCTCGTCGACCGCCAGCACCGGCACCCGGCACACCGTGCTGACGATGATCGGACCACCGAACAGCACCAGCACCACGGCGCCGGCCACGGCGATCACCGCTCCCAGCAGGTCGGCCCGGGTCACCCCGAACACCACCGCCACGACGGCGGCCAGCGTGAACAGCACGTACGGCCCGTTCGGCCGCAGGCGCACGAGCAACGGCATCGGGGCCTCCGCGATCGGCTGCGGGCCGATCCTAGCCTCCCAGGTGAGACCGCCTAGGTCCTCGAACACACACCCGGGCGTGGGTCCAAGCGCCGGGTTGAGAGCCCGGCCAGAGCGGTCGGCACGGCCGAAAAGTCCACGGGCCGGGATGCGTAGCCGAGTCACCCCCTCCCCGTACAGTCCCTCTTCAAGACGTCTCGCAGCATCTGCGGGAGCGAAACAGGGGAGACAGAATCATGAGGCTTCGGATGAACCGCCTTCGGACCGCCCTCGCCATCGGTACCGGGAACGCCACCGCCACCGGCGACGGCAGCACCGCCGTCAGCGGCGTCAGCGACGGCCACGTCCCCACCGGCGGCACGGACGACAACGGGGTCTTCACCACCAACGACGGCAACGGTGACGCCACCGCAATCGGCGAGGGCAGCGTCGCCGTCAGCGGTGTCTCGACCGGCGGGCTCCCGGGGCTTCGTGGGAGGAACCGGCCTAAGACCGTTCTCGTGATGGGCACCGGGGACGCCACCGCCACCGGCGACGGCAGCACCGCCGTCACCGGCATCAACTACGGCTCCGGCTCGACCCGCGGTTTCATGGGGCGTCGTCGGAGGACCCGTCCCGAGACCGTCATCGTGATCGGCACCGGGGACGCCACCGCCACCGGCGGCGGCAGCGCCAACACCGGGATCGACTACTCCTGAGGAGTGGTCCAATCCCCAACGAGAGCCCGGCCGTTGTGCCGGGCTCTTTCGCTCGTGGGTTCCAAGCTCTCCGCCTGTTGCCACCCGGCTATCCGCCCATCTGCAGTTACAGGTGCGAGGCTAGCTCGGTCCTTCAGGCTTTGAAGGTGTGCAGCCGTACGGTGCTGAGCGTCTGCTCCGCGCCGAACTGCTCGAAGGTGTCGACAGGCTGAAAGCCGAGGCGGGCGGCGAGCTTCAAGGCGCGCTCGTTGGCCGTCTGGGTCACGACGAGGACCGGCTGGTCGGGGAGCTCGTCGGCGGCGGCACGCAACGCCGCCGCGGCGGCCTCGAACGCGAGCCCCGCGCCCCACGCGCCGCGCCGCAGGACATAGGACAGTTCCAGTTCCTCACCGTCCTCGGTGAGGTGCCCGGGCCGGTCGGCGGACCGACGGCCGAGCCCCAGAATTCCGATGAGCCGGTGCGTCGAGTTGTCCGCGATGATGAAGCTGCCGGGCTCGGAGGTCGTGTTCGCGGTGCCGAAGGCGTCGAGGAACTTCTCCATCTCGCCGCGGGGCATCGGACCGCCGAGGTACGCCCGGACCTCGGGATCGGTGAAAATTTCGATGAGCCCTTCGCGGTCGGCGTCGCGTGCCTTGCGCAGGACGAGTCGGTCCGAGGTGACTTCCGTGGCGGACAGCGTGGGCAATCGGCTCATGGGCCACCATGATGGCCGAGCGTCCTTCCGGGACGCCCGGCCGCACGGCGGTTCGCGACAAGCGGCTCCCGCCTCGCCTCCTCGGTCAGGACCGGCCGGGATCGCCGGCCTCGACCACGCGGAAGCGCTCGGCGACGACGAGCGTGTCATCGTCGATGACGGGAGTGTGCCCCAGATACTCGCTCACTCCCTCGCTCTGGAAGAACTCCTCGTGCGCCGCCCGCCACTCCGCCGCGTCGGCGTACCCGCGCCCTTCCGCCAGGGCGTAGTCGTCGTCGATCTCCTTGATGGGAACGACGCGCACCTCGACGAGCTCGATCACCACCGCCGGCTGCCCGTCCGAGTCCACCACGGCGAACCGCTGCCCGGCCTCCGGCACCGCCTCCCCGGCGTGCTTGTAAATCTCAAGGAGCCCGGTGAGCGCCGTCTTCTGCCCGTCCAGGATCGCGGCCACCCCACTGTCCCGCAGCGGACCGGGCAGAGCGAGTTCGAGAGTCGGAAGATCGTCATGTCCCATCACACGAGCGTATGGCCCCCGATCACCACCCCGCCGCCGGGTCCGTCGGGTAGACGTCGGCGAGCCATCCCGCGCCGTGACCGTCTGGCTCACTAGGCTCCCCCGCGCAGCACATGCAGTTGCCAGACTCAGCGAACCTCCCACAGATCGTGGAACCGGCCATGGAGGCGGATATGACGCTCCCCCCGCGCCCGCAGCACCAATGGCACATGCCACGGAGCCGGGCCGGCCTGACCACCGCCGTAACCATCGGCGGGGAGCGGTTCTGTTTGACCACAAACGGCCGCCAGGACGGCACGCTCGGTGAGGTGTTCATCCAGTGGGGCAAGCAAGGCCAGACCCAGGCCGGGCTCATGGACATCTACGCCGTCACGCTTTCGGTCGGGCTCCAGCGCGGTGTCCCGCTACTCGACCTCGTCCGCCAGGGCCTGGATCTGCATTTCGTGCCCAACGGCCACACCGACGATCCTCAGATTCCGCGGGTCCGGTCGGTAGTGGACTGGGTGGCCCGGCGACTGGCGATCGACTGGCTGCCGTACGAGGTCCGCGCCGCCGAAGGCATCTTCATGATTCGAGAACGCGAGACCGACGCCACAGGCTGGCTCGCAGCAGAGACGACCAAGGTTCCGGCGCTCAGTTCTGCGACCAGCTGGTGACTGTTGAGTTCTTCGGGGTTCACCGGCTTCGCCTGGTGGAGGTCGAAGCGCCGCGGTTGTCGCCTGAGGATGAACATGCTAGGGACCGTGTATGGGACAAGACGGTCGAGGCGAACCCGAGTCTCTTTGACGGGCCGGTGGCGGCCTGTGCGGGAATGGAGAGGGACGGGCCGCGCGGTTTCGTCCTGTCGTGGGCGCGGGTCACCTACCGGCACTATGCGCTGCGTCGGGTTCCCGGCAACACTTCGGGGTTGCCGTCCCTGTTCGTGAGTGTCGTACAGCCGACGGAGGGTGGGCGCGTACTGGTGGGGAGAATGTCCTCGTCAACCGCTGCTCCGGGCCTATGGCAGCTTCCCGGCGGTTCCGTGGAGCCGCCTGAGGGAGACGGGATGCTCGACGAACCCGCCCTGCGGCGCCACGCCACGCGAGAACTGGTGGAAGAAATCGGGGTCGACCTCGCGCCTGAGGAACTGCATCTGTGGGTCATCATCCGAGGCGAGACCCGGAACGTCGGTGTGGTCTTCCTCGCCCCGCCTCGCCCAGAGGCGGAGTTGCGTGAGCGCTTCGAGACCGTAGTGGCCGCCGAGCGGGCTCTGGGAGGCGTCCCGGAACTGGACTGGATCGCCATGGTGACCGGTCCGGATGGGGTTGCCGCATTGGAGGGGCCGCACGTGGACTACCTCGAGCCGCTCGTACGCCGGTACGGTGCGGCAGCGTTGCGACGCAGTACCTGAGGAACGCCGGCATCTCGATTGGCGGGTCTCGTCGGACGGTACTCAACATTGGCGTCGCGGAGCCTAGCCAGCGCGGTGAAGGCGCTACGACTCCGCTAGTACGAGCAGAGACGTTGTTCGGCCCACACGATTTTGCCGCCCCCCTTGCAGTGCACAGCCGCCCAGCGCGCGCTGAGCATCTCGATGATCCCCAGGCCCCGGCCGTCTAGATCGAGGTCGTTCGGCTGGCGCTTGGTCGGGAGGACTGGGTTGATATCCCAGACCTCGGTGAAGAGGCTCGGGCTCGTCCACTTGAGGCGTAGGCGGATACGGCCGATCTCGGTGATCCCCATGGCCTGATGGAAGCCATCGGTGGCCTTCAGTGCATTCGTGGCCAGTTCGGACACGATCGTTTCTGTGTCGTGGATCAGCTCGGTCGGGAGGTGCCAGTGCCGAGCCACCTCGGCAACCAGGCGACGGGCGAGGGGGACGGCGTTGGGTGCAGCAGCCAGGGTGACGGCCTGGTCCTGCTGCGTGGGGAAGAATGCGACGGTTGGCCTCATGCGATCACCACGCTCGGTAAAGTGTCGGATGCTCAGTGTGAACCTGCAATGAAGATCAATGCAACCTGTTGCATAGGATTCAGGTTGCATAGTTCTCCAAGGAGGCCCCCATGCCTGCTCACCCTCGCCCCACTGTCCGGCTGCGTCGCCTGGCCGGAAGCTTGAGCCGGCTACGTACCGCTCGCGGCCTGAGCAGGGAGGACGTTGCAGACGCCACCGGAATCAACAAGGCCACGCTCTACCGAATCGAGAAGGCGAAGGTCCGTCCACAAGCACGCACGCTCGCTGCAATGCTCACGCTGTACGAGGTCGAGCCCGAGGAGCAGCGAGCCCTCACCAAGCTCCTCAAGAACTCCACGCAATCCGGATGGTGGCAGGCGTACACGGACGAGCTACCCGAGGAGTACAGCGCCTACATCGAGTTCGAAAACGAAGCTCGGAGCGTCTGGAACTACGAGAGCCTCTACATCCCCGGCCTACTCCAGACCGAGGACTACGCACGCGCCGTCATCCCCGGTGGCATGCCATCGCTGAGCCGAGAAGACGTCGACCGGCGAGTCCAAGTCAGGATGGAACGCCAAGCGATCCTCGATCGTGACCCCACGTTCCACCTCTGGGCGATCTGCGACGAAGCCGCGCTCCACCGTGTCGTTGGTGGCTCAACCGTCATGCGCGCCCAGCTCTTGCGCCTCATCTCGGCCATGGAACGACCGAACGTCACGCTCCAGGTCGTACCGTTCGACACTGGCGCGCACCCTGGCATGCCGGGATCGTTCGTCGTGCTCCAGTTCCCCGGTGACCCGTCTGTTGTCTACATCGACAGCATGGCCGGCGACCTTTTCCTCGAAGAGGAAGTAGACGTACGTCGCTACACTGGGCTCTACGAACACCTCAGAGCTGTCGCAATCAGCCCAGATGCCACCAGACAGCTTCTAACACGCGTGGCCGGTGAGTACTCAGCGAGGGGAGGGGCAGGCGATGGATGACTTGTCCCGGATTGATTGGCGCAAGAGCAGCCGATCCAGTTCCAACGGCCAGTGCGTTGAGGTCGGAGTGGTCGAAGAATAGGAACTTTGCATCCCGTAGCGACTCGGCCGCTTACCCGCAGATTCCCTAACAAGGACAGGGAACGCTCCTATGAGCTAGCTCTTACTTCAGAACGATCAGGGTCGATACGCTGAAAGCCACCCTCATGACCCTCAAAGATGCAGGCTACTTGGTACTTGAGTAGTAGCCTAATCATATCTGGAGATGGCCGACCGGGGAGAAGCACAGCCCGATACATCGCTCCAGCATGCTCGCTATAATCCAAAATCTGCCCTAGCGCCAGCCTGATATGAATCCGGCTCGCCGATCCCTTAGCTTCAACGATCTCGTCAGCAGCGACATCCAACAGATCGATCTTCAGCTCAGAAGCGCGGTCAGGCAGCAGAATCTTGCGCTGCTTCGACTCATGCCCGCGATCCCTCAACCATGCAGCGTAGCGGCGCACCAGCGCAGCCTCACGACGTTCACCTTCCGTCTCCGGCTTGCTGCGATTGATCCGGAATCTCTCAGTGTTGTTAGCTTCTAGCTCAACATCTTTGATGCTCGCCCGAGCGCCTTGGTGACCGACATCAAGCCGACCCACTTTTCCAGCAGGCCAAAGATGAAAGACGATCACACGCCTCATCTCTTTTTCGGCATCCGGAGCCTCGTCGAAGCGATAAGGGCATGCCGCGTCTATCACATACTCGCCGCGATACCGGACATAGGATCGCCGGGTTTGCTCAAAGACCCGCAACCGCTTTCCGATGCTGCCGTGGTCCCGAATCGCACGATTTCCTGCGCGACGGAAGTCTTGATCTCCTGTTCGTCCTTCGCCTGTATAGTGATAGCTACCATCACGTCGTGGGCCGTCGAAGTTATAGCCGTTCTCACGACCTCCACTAGTTTTAAAGAGAAGAATCTCCGCTGACCCTTTTGGAGTGGAGATGCCTCCCTGTGTCTGCCCTCCGTGTCGTCTGTGGACCTCTTGCCGCAGCAGCTCGTCACCCTCAGCGATGTCCCAAGGCATGCGCGACAATCTACGCCAAATCGGGCTTACCGCGCTTCTGCTGCACGCTCCCTGTTGGAGTGTCGTCGGTGAGACGTACGGTTGCTCCCATGGCCGAACTCGCTCCTGGCGTCTATGAGCACCTCCTCACCGTCGACATGCATCAACGTCTGGGTTCTGTGGACAGCGACCTGGTCCATAAGGAACGCCTCACCGAAGAGGACGCTGATGAGCTGCTTACGCGCCACCTTGGTGACCTGACGCGTCGTGCGCTGAAGGTGGTGAAGGAGGCAGCCGATGAGAAGGATTCGCTTGCCGCCCAGGTAGCGGCGGCTAATCGCATCGCTGAAGCTATTGCATCCGTTGTCACCGATTCGGTTACCGACCGTGACTTCATTGCAGATGGACAGGAGCTATTGCTCGGGATTGCGCCTGAGCGTCGGCCTGACGGGACTGTCGTGTTCCCGGACCGCCCGGATATCCCGCTTTCGATGAGCGCCCTTCTCGTCAACGGACGAGATCAACCACAGATCGGTCGAGAGGTCGCCAAGGAGCTTGCGTCCGCGGATCGCGTCGACCTGCTCTGCGCGTTCATCAAGTGGCATGGACTCCGGCTCATCGAGGACGGCCTTCGCCGCTTCGTCGAGCGCGGAGGGAAGCTGCGGGTCATCACGACGACCTATATCGGAGCAACGGAGCGCAGAGCTCTCGATCGCCTCATCCAGATGGGCGCCGAGGTCAAGGTCAGCTACGAGACGCGCACTACCCGGCTCCACGCCAAAGCGTGGCTCTTCCATCGAGCTTCTCAGCTCGACACCGCATACGTCGGGTCGTCCAACCTGTCCAAGACAGCTCTGACGGAGGGAAAGGAGTGGAACGTCCGGCTCGCGCGTGTGGAGCAACCGCACCTGCTGGATACCTTCGAGGCGACCTTCGAGGAGTACTGGGCGGATCCCTCCTTCGAAAGCTACGACCCTGGCCGGGATGCCCAGCGACTCGACGAGGCCCTCAGTAAGGAAGCCGGGGGTCCCACCGATCTTCCCCTCCAGATCACCAACATTGTGGTTACGCCGTACCCCTACCAGCGCGAAATCCTGGACGAGCTCCAGGCAGCACGCGAGCTACACGACCACTGGCGCAACCTCGCCGTCATGGCAACCGGCACCGGCAAGACGGTCGTGGCCGCACTCGACTACAAGCGGCTGCTGGCACAAGGCACCGTCAAGTCGCTGCTGTTCGTCGCGCACCGCAAGGAGATCTTGCAGCAGAGTCTCTTGACCTTCCGGCAGACGCTGCAAGATGGCTCGTTCGGTGAGCTCATGGTCGATGGGCAACGCCCCCAAGAGTGGAAGCATGTCTTCGCGTCGATCCAGTCGCTATCCCGTCTCGAGATCGAGCCGGACCACTTTGACATGGTGATCGTGGACGAGTTCCACCATGCGGAGGCATCGACGTACACCCAGCTACTCGATCACCTGAAGCCGAAGGCACTGCTCGGCCTCACAGCGACACCAGAACGCGCAGACGGTGCCGACATCCTCCATTGGTTCGACGGCGGCAAGCCCACCGTAGAGCTCAGGTTGTGGGAAGCGCTGGAACGAGACCTCCTCGTCCCGTTCCACTACTTCGGGATTCACGACGCGACTGACCTGTCTCAGATCACATGGCGACGTGGCACTGGCTACGACGTCACGGAGCTGACGAACCTCTACACCGGCCATGAAGCGCGTGTCGCCATGGTGATCAAGGCGCTGGCGGACAAGCTCACCAACGTCCGCGCTATGCGCGCAGTCGGCTTCTGCGTCAGCATCGCGCACGCGGAGTTCATGGCGACGCGCTTCAACCAAGCGGGGATCCCATCGGTCGCGGTCACCTCCGCCACCGATCGCGCCGCGCGGGAGCAGGCCCTAGAAGACCTACGTAGTCGGAAGATCAACGCCGTCTTCACGGTGGACCTCTTCAACGAGGGCGTCGACGTGCCCCAGATCGACACAGTGCTCTTCCTACGTCCCACCGAGAGCGCCACCGTCTTCCTCCAACAGCTCGGCCGTGGCCTGCGCTTCGCCGACGACAAGCCTTGTCTTACGGTTCTGGACTTCGTCGGGCGTCAGAACGCCAACTTCCGATTCGACCTGCGGTACCGGGCGCTGACCGGTGACAGCCCACGCCAGCTCGAACGCGACATCCATAACGGATTCCCCGCCCTGCCCGCCGGCTGCCACATCGACCTCGATCGCGAGGTCAGCAAGCTGGTGTTGGAGAACCTCAAGCAGGCGCTTAACGCGAACAAGAAGGCGATCGTGGCCGAGATGCGTAGCTTGGCGGAGCAGAGTCTGGCTGCGTTCCTCGAGGAGACTGGGCTCGAGCTCGAAGATCTGTACACCGGTTCACGAGGAGGCTGGGTCGGCCTTCGCCGCGAGGCTGGTCTTGAACAACGGCTCCCGGAAGACCTCAAAGATGACCGTAGTCTTGCCTCCGCGATCAGCCGCATGCTGCATATAGATGACCCCGAGCGGATCACCTTCATCCGAGATGTGCTCTCACGAGACGAACCGCCTCGGCCGGAGGCTTTCGATGCTCGTCAGCGACGCCTTCTGGCAATGTTCCATGCATCTGTCGACAGCAGCCTGCCGCTAAATGTCCTCACTCGGAACCTTGATCGCTTTTGGCGGAACCCGGCCCGGAGAGATGAGATGCTCGAGATCACCGAGGTGCTGAGAGCACGTCTTCACCGCATCACCCCCTCGTGGACGGAGGCGAGCCACATCCCTCTCCGCCTTCACGCCACCTACACCAAGGACGAAATCTTGGCTGCCTTCGGTATGGAGAAGCCGCGGTCATGGGTAGCAGGCGTTCGCTGGATGCCCGAGGAGCAGGCCGACATCTTCTTCGTGACCATCAACAAGACAGAGGAACACTTCTCGCCGCAGACGATGTACAGCGACCGAGCCATCAGCCCGACGGAGTTCCAGTGGGAGTCCCAGCACCTCACCCGCGAGGTCTCCGAGACCGGTCAGCGGTACATCCACCACGCTGAGCGAGGGTCAAGCGTCCATCTCTTCATCCGCGAGCACAAGGGCGATCCGTTCACCTACGCCGGGCCGATGACGTACAGGAGTCATGACGGCGAGCGCCCCATGCGTATCCGTTGGCAACTGGCCCATGAGCTTCCTGCGGACGTATTCCACTACGCCAAGGTCACAGCAGGCTGAGCGATAACGCGGACGAACGTTCGACATGTGGATTCAGTACGGTTCAGGCCAGGCATTACTGAGATCACGAAGCAAGTCAAGGCAAGAGCTTCGAACGCGAGGTCGAAACGAGGTCGGGCGCGAATCGGCAGGCATACGGGCAGGCTAACGCTCCCACTACTCGTCCGAGGCTGCCTGAAGTTCGCCGGCGCTGGCGGCTAGGGCGGCTCGGTGTTTGCGCATGGTGGCTATGCGTTCGTTGACCGACAGGGTCTTGTGGGGCTCGGCGTTTACGACGGGGATGCCGCGCTCGGCGGCGCTCAGCGCGAGGGCCTCGCCTACATGGGGCATCGTGCACAGGGCGAGGCTGGAGAACAAGCCGGCGGCGACGGTCTTCTCCTTGCGGATTCGGCCTCGGTAGACGATCTCGCAGGCCACTCGGTCTGGCAGTTCGCCCTCGGGGTCGTCCTCCATCCGGTCCTCCAGGTCGACGGCCATGGCCATCACGATCTGGAGGACCTTGGTGACGGCCCACTTGCGGCCGGGGACCGGTGGGAGCCGGTTGCGTAGGTCGTCGATGGCGAAGTCCCAGATGGCGCCGGAGGCGAGTTCGGCCGCCGTGCGGGTGCGAACCTCCAGAACACGTTCCCACTCGACCTCGTCGCCGTCGAAGCCGATTTCCTTCGGCCCCACCGCGATCGCGCCGAAGCTGTCCAGCGGGGACAGCAGTTTGCCGATCAGGGCGGGTGCCTTCGGGTGCCGGGTGATGAGCGCGCCGATCGACAAGCGCCACTCCTCCGTCAGGGGGAGGACCGGCGGCGGGACGGACCTGAGCTGGTCCATCACCCAGTCGTTGCCGTCCTTGGCTGCCGCGGCGGCGGTGCCGCCGACCTGGGTCGCGCCGCGTCCGGTGGCGCGGACCGCGTGCGCCCCGGTGTCGAGTGCCGCCGACGCCGTACGTCGCACATCGCCCACCCGGTCCCTCAGGCCCATCGGATCCCTCCCGTTCCCCGTCGGTGCGGAGAGCCTACTGGGGCAAACTGCGCACTTTCGGGCGGCCATGAGCCTCCCCGGCGTAGGTCCTACAGCTCGCTCCGCAGGCCGGCGGCGGCGCGGAGGACGGCGGACCATTCGGTCGGGGTCGGGTCGACCTGAGTGTGGGCGGTGAACAGCGGGTGGAGCTCGACGTCGGGGGCCTTGCCGGTGGTGGGGTCAAGGCGGCGTGCCAGTTCGAGCATGTCGGGCACCGGGTTCCGGCCGAGGCGCTTGGCGATGGCGGCGAGGAGTTCGTCGAGGGCGGCGGGGAGGTCGAGGGGCGGGAAGGTGACCGCTTCGCCGCAGCGGCGGGCCTGTTCCTCGTACCGGTCCGCCCAGAACGAAACCCGCCAGCCGGGCCACAGGTCCGTCAGCTTGGGCAGTAGGCCGGGGACGGGCTCGATCGACCAGGCGCCGGCGGTACGGGAGCGGACGTCGACGTGCAGGCCGCCGTCCGGGATGACGGGCAGGTGCACCTGGGCGAGGCCGTCTGCGGGGAGGCGGTCCAGCAGGCCGGGGCCCTGCCAGGCGCTGTGGTCGTCCGCCCAGTCGAACGGGTACACGAGGAGCCGGCCCGCCTCGTCCCGTACGGTCACCAGGTGCGGCGGCCAGTCCCTCGACGGGTTCGGCTGCAGGTCGTCCGGCATCTCCGGGTCGCCGGCGGCTCGGACGATGGCGCGGTCGAGGCCGACGTGGGCGGCGAAGTCGCCCAGACCGTCGTACGCCCAGCGGACGTCCCATCCCGGCCAGGTGCGCGACAGCAGGCGCGTGAAGACGCGCTTGGCCGGCAGGTCCAGCATCAGGTCGTCGCCGTAGAAGACGAGCCGGCGGGTGCGATGGTCGACCAGCGCGCCGCCTTCGCCCCAGATGTCGTCGAGCCATTCGTCCTGCGCGCGCTGGTGCTGGGCGGTGATGAAGCGGGTGGCCGCCTCGGGGCCGGCGACCAGGACGGAGCAGATCCGGCCGGCGGCCCAGTGGTCGTAGTACAGGCGCCAGCCGGTGTCGTCGACCAGGACGAAGTTCGCGCGCTGCCCCATGGCGTTTCATCCTGGCGCGCGTCGGGCGCCCACGCCACGGGATTACGTGGCCGCGGCCGCCGCGCGGATCGTACGGTGGCTTCGGCGCCTCACCGGCTCCGCCACAGGGCCGCGGTCTCGCTGTGCGACTTGACGGTGACGGGCTCGCGCGGGGCGAGCCATACCTGGATCAGGTACTCCTCCACCGGGTCGCCGTCCGTACGGGGGTCGCCGTCGTCGCGGTTGGGGCCGTGGACGCGTCCACCCCCACCTCGGCGGAGGTCCGGCGGATCAGAGTCGGCATGGCGCCGGATCCCTTTCTCGTACGAGAGGCGCTCCGGGAAGACCGTTACTGGATGTTCAGCCTGATCGGGTGGGAGGCGTCGGCCGGGCAGGTGAAGACGCGGAGTTCGCCGTGGCGGCCGACGACGATGTCCGGGTCGTCGCCGCTGTCCATGGTCAGGAACAACCGCATGCGCGCGCCGCAGGAGCAGTCGATGGGGGTGAAGTCGGTGAGGTGCCAGCTGGGCCAGCCGCCGACCTTCCAGCCGGGACGGCAGGCCAGGCCGCGGTTGAACTCGAGGCCGCGCGCCTCCGCCCAGCGGTCGCCCTCGTCGAAGAGGTCTTCGGGCAGTTCGTCCTGTTCCGGGAGGTCGACGATCTCCAGCGGGGCAATGGTGCACGGGTGCGGGAGGTAGGACTCGTCCGCGCGGTCCGGCCGGGGAGGGTGCGTCAGCGTCGTCTGCACGGTGGACGACGATCGATGGCGGAGTTCGACGGCGGGGCCCCAGTAGTAGGGCTGGCCCGGGAGGTCGCTGTGGTCGTTCGGGCACCACAGCACCTGCAGGACGTCCATCCCGGCCGGCCAGTGGTCTCCCGGTACGTCCCGGGCGTAGAGCTGCATGACGGGGACCATCGGGACCCCGGGACCGGAGGTGTCCTGCACCGAGCGGATTCTCTCCCAGTTCGTCATGTCGAGCGCCGACGCGCCCGCCATGATCTCCGTCTGGATCCGGGCCTCCTCTTCCGTGACCTCATAGCCCCGGCCCGGGTTCTGACGGTGCCGTTCCTTCATGGCGTGGTCGATCCGCTGCCAGGTCTCGCGCTCCTCGTCCGACAGCTTCTCGCTTACCTGCACCAGGTGGGGCGCGGGGCAGACCGGCCACGGGTCATCCGCCGGCCACAGCAGCGGCCCGCCCACGGAGCTGTCACCGGCACCGGTAGTGCCCGCCGTCGGCCGCAGCAGGGTCGCCGGGCGGGCGTACGGCGCGAACGCGGGGATGTCGGCGATCAGGGACTCAGCGGATGCCGACACGATCGCGGTCCTCTCCATGGTGGTACGGCGGGTCCCGATCATGGCACAGGCGCGCGGACCTCGGCCGGGAGGCGGTCGGTGGTCTCCGTCCGGTCGTGATCGTTCGGCTTGCCGGGCGAACGGCGCTCGTCCTACAGTGAGATCACTTCGAAGAGGCGCTCGCCCGGAAGTACGCCGCAGAGCGGGAGCGTCCCACCTCGATCAGGTGCCGAGGGGGCGGCAGGTGTCCTTGTCGACCCTTCCCTTCGGAGGTGCTCACTTATGAACGTCGGTATCGGTCTGCCCATCGGCGACCCGGCCACTCTGCTCGACTGGGCGCGGCGCGCGGACGCCGGACCTTTCAGCACGCTCGGCCTGCTGGACCGCCTCGTCTTCGACAACCCCGAGCCCCTGGTGGCGCTGGCCGTTCTCGCGGGCGCGACGTCGCGTGTCCGGGTCCAGACCGAGGTACTGCTGGCGCCGCTGCGTGACACCGCCCTGCTCGCCAAGCAGGCCGCCACCCTCGACCGGATGTCCGGGGGCCGTCTCGTCCTCGGTCTGGGCGTCGGCGGTCGCGAGGACGATCACCGGGCCGCGGGTGTCCCCGTCGGTGTCCGCGGTCGCCGGCTCGACGAGCAGATGGCGGTGCTGCGCCGCGTCTGGGCCGGTGAGCCGTACGGTGACGAGGTCGGCCCGATCGGTCCCGCGCCCGCCCGGGCCGGCGGGCCCGAGGTGCTGTTCGGCGGGTTCAAGCCCGTCGCGCTCGAACGCGTCGCGCGCTGGGGCGACGGTTTCCTCGCCGCCGCCGCGCCCTCCTGGGCGGGCGGGCTGTTCGACACCGTCCGCGGGTTCTGGAAGGAGTACGGCCGCGACGGCGAACCCCGCATCGTCGCCCAGGTCAACGCCGCGCTCGGCCCACAGGACGTGGTCGACGACGCCCACGCCCGCATGCACGCGTACTACACCTTCACCGGCATGGCCGACCGGATGGTCGCCGGGATGCTGACCACGCCCGGCGAGATCCGCGACGCGATCGCCGCCTTCACCGACCTGGGCGCCGACGAGGTCATGCTCTACTGCTACGGCCTCGACCCGAACCAGGTGGACCGCCTCGCCGACGTCCTCTGAAGCCGGACGCGCGAGCGGTGATTCGTGTCGGCGGCTCGGCGGTCGGACCGCCGAGCCGCCGTACGGTCCGGTCAGCCGCAGAAGGCGGCCTCGGCGACCTTCTTCAGGTCGGCGCGGAAGTTCGGGTCGGCTTGGAGCCTCTCGTCCGTCTGGTTGTAGGAGATGATCGCCTGCCGCTTGCCGTCCTTGCTGGTGTACGCCCAGGTCCGGTAGCCGGGCCAGCCGCCGTCGTGGCCCCAGGCGCTGCCGCAGCGGAGGCGTACGCGGTAGACGCCGAGGCCGTAGTTCTCCGGGGTGCCGTCGTCGATGACCGCGCGGGTCGTGGTCAGCTCGCGCTGCTGGGCGCGCGGGAGGAGCCGGCCGGTGAACAGGGCCCGGTGGAACTTCGCCACGTCGTCCACGGTGGAGATCATGCCGCCGGAGGTCCAGCCGCTGGACGGGCTGATCAAGGTGCTGACATCGCCGTACGAGCCGTAGTAGCCGTGGACGTACGGGCCGGAGAAGCCGGTGCCCTGAGGCATCGAGGTGTGTTTCAGGCCGAGCGGCCGGATGATGCGCCGGCCGATCTCGGATTCGACTCGATGCCCGGTGACCTTCTCAATGATCATCCCGGCGAGGATGTAGTTGGTGTTGGCGTAGCTCCAGCCCTTGCCCGGCTCGAACAGCGGCTTCTTCTCCAGCGCGATGTCGACCAGTTCCCGCGGCTTCCACACGCGCTCGGGCTGCGTCTGGATTCGCGGGTCCAGGGCGTACTCGTTCAGGCCGCTGGTGTGCTGCAGCAGGTTCCGTACCGTGATGTGGCGGCCGTCGTTGCCGCCGGCCCGCACGACGCCGGGCAGCCAGTGGTCCACGGTGTCGTCCAGGGAGAGCCGGTGCTCGGCCACCAGTTGCAGCAGCACGGTCGCGGTGAACGTCTTGCTGATGCTGGCGATTCTGATCTGCAAACGGGGGTCCATCGGGGTGCCGGTCTTCTGGTCCGCGACACCCGCGGCGAGGTGGGTGACCTTGTTCCCCCGGCGCGTCATCACGATGACGCCGGGCTGCCCGTCGGCGACGAGGCGGTCGACGGCCGTCCGCAGCCCCTTCGGCTGCCGCCCGTCGGCCGTGCCGCTCGTGACCTTCGTGGGGGTCTGGCGGTCGGCCGCGTGCGCGAGCGGTGCGCCGACGGTCGTGACGACCGCCGCCGCGAGCAGACCGGCCGTCGCACGTCGGGCCACAGTTCCAGCGCGAGCCATTACGTCTCCAGGTTCAGGGTGTGTCGGTCGGTGACGTGATCAACTCTGCTGGACGACGGGTGGGTCGCACATTGGTCCCAACCGGCGTATCCGACGGTGTACCTGGCAACACCCCCCCGGTTCGTTCGGCTTCGCTACCTCGGCGACGTTCTTCCGGCCATCGGCGGCGAGCGGCGGGGCGGCGTCCGGAGCCGGAGGTCGCCCTTCCTCGACGAGTTCGACGCTCGGCGGCATAGCCGTCCGGTCGCCGGATGTCTACGGGGGTGACAGAAAGGAGGCGCCGTGAACCGAGAGGCCAAGGAGAGCTTCACGCGGTTCGTCGCGGCGCGGTCGAACAGTCTCATCCGGCTGGCGTACGTGCTCACCAACGACCAGCACGCCGCCGAGGATCTTCTCCAGACCGCCCTCACGAAGACCGCTGTCCGATGGCGGCACGTCCGCGACAACCCCGAGGCTTACGTGCGGCGCGCCATGTACAACGAGCAGATCAACCGCTAGAAGCGCCGCAGGCGGGAGACGGTGATGGCCGCGTCCTTCGCCGAGCAGGTCGTCGCCGACCGCAGCGGCGAGGTCGATCTGCGGCTGCTGCTGGAACGGGCCCTTCTCGCCCTGCCGCCCCGCAAACGCGCGGTCCTGGTCCTGCGCTACTTCGAGGACCTCCCGGAGAGCGAGGTCGCGCAGATCATGGGCTGCTCGGTCGGCACCGTACGCAGCCAGGCGGCCAAGGCGATCGCCCGCCTCCGCGAACTCGGTCCTGACCTGGCCGCTCACCTCGAACCGACAAGGGGCTGACATGACGAACGACATGATCAAGGACGTGATGGACGGCATCGCCGACCGGGCGCGGCCGGTCGACGGGCTGGCCGAGCAGGCGCTGCGCCGAGCGGTCCGGCGCCGCACGGCCGTCGGATCCGTCATCGCGGCCGGTCTGGCCGCGGCGGTCGCGGTGCCCGTGGTGGCCGTCACCCAGGCGGGCGGGGACCCCGTGGAGAAGACGCGGACGGTGGCGACGGAGTCGGATCCGGCCGCGGGTGAGGGACTGCCCGCCGACACGGCCGCCGGACGCGCGGTCGTACGGGAGTGCATGCCGACCGATCCGAGGTTCCCTCCGGAGCGGCGCCCGACCGGGCACCGGCCACTGAGCGTGCCCACGGGGCCGGGCTACCGGGCACGGGACTTCCGCCTGCTCGCCTCGCAACCGGTGAAGGCCGGCCGAATCGTGCTGCTGGGCAGTTCGCAGGGGTACCGCACCTGCCTGCTCGACCGCTCCGGCAAGGCCAGTGCCTTGGACCGCCTGCCCCACCAGACCGCCAACTTCTGGTCCTTCCCCACCGGGTACGGACTGGCGAACATCAAGGGTCCGGTGTCCGTTCAGGGCCTCGGCGGCGGTGCCACCGCGTACGGCGCGGCGCCGTACATGCTCGCGGGGGTCGGCCTGGTGAGGCCACAGGTCACCAAGGTCACCGTCCGGTACGGCAGTGGCGAGCCGGTCACCGCGACGATCTCCAACGGGTTCTTCGTCGGCGGCGTGGTGGTGCCCTTCGCCAAGGGGACCAAGCTGATCGAACGGTCGGTCGACGTCACCGCCTACGACCGTACGGGCAAGATCGTCTTCACCTACCATCAGCCGGGGGTACCCGCCGACGCGCGCGGGTGATCCGCTCCCGCGTGCGACCGGCCGGGCGCGTGCCGTCGCCCGGTCAGGCCGGGCGGGTGACCTGGTTGAGGAGCGGCTCTCCGGCGGCGTACCTGCGCAGTTGCTCGGCGATCAGGCGTTCGGCGCGGGGGTAGAACGTCGCGGAGCCGCCGCCCACGTGCGGGGTGATCAGGACGTTCGGCGTCGACCAGAGCGGGTGGCCGGGCGGGGGCGGTTCGGGGTCCATGACGTCGAGGGCGGCGCGCAGCCGGCCCGACCGGGTCTCGGCGAGGAGGGCGGCGGTGTCGATGGTGCCGCCGCGGCCGACGTTCACGACGAGGGCGTCGTCGGGGAGCGCGGCGAGCAGGCGGGCGTCGAGGAGGCCGGTGGTCTCGGCGGTGAGCGGCAGGGTGGACACGAGGATGTCGGTGTCCGGGAGCAGGTCCGGCAGTTCGTCGACGCCGTGCACCGACTCGGCCGGGCGGGGACGGCTCGCCACGCGCCGTACCGTCGTTTCGAAGGGCAGCAGGCGGGCCTCGACGGCGGCGCCGATCGAGCCGTACCCGAGCAGGAGCACCCGCGAGCCGGCGAGCGAACGGGTGAAGTGCGGCCGCCAGCGCTCCTCGGCCTGGTCGCGGACCCAGCGGGGCAGCTCGCGCTGCGCGGCCAGGATCAGTCCGACCACGTGCTCGGCGACGCTCGCGTCGTGCAGGCCCCGGCCGTTGCACACCGTGACGCCCGGTGGGACGTGCGGCAGCAGCGCGTCGACGCCGGCGCTGAGGCTCTGTACGACCTCCAGCTTCGGCATCCGGCCCGCGAGCCGGACGGTCTCGGGTCCCTTCGCGTACGGCAGCACGTAGAGCCGGACCTCGGACAGGTCCGCCGGGGCCGGGCCCGTACCGTCGTAGACCTCGACGGTCAGGGAGTCCGGCCAGCCGCCCATCAGGTCGGCGACGTGCGGCCAGGGCACGAGCGTGTCGGGCGGGACGCTCAACGAGGTGACCTCCCGTACGGGCGTGGCGCGGGGCAACGACGTCGGCGCCGCCGTGGTACGGGCGGCGCGGCCGTCACCGGGCGGCCGCCGCCGCCTGCCCGCCGGTGGCGTCGTCGGGCCAGCCTACGACGGGCGGCGCGGCGAGCCGGCCCGGGGCGCCGAACGAGCCCACGCGCCGAAGGCGGCCCGGGGAACCGGCCGAGAATGGCACCTGCCCCTCCCCCGGGCCGAACACGCCGTATCCGGAAGGATCACCGAGCTCCGGCGGATTTCAGCGACTAGCCGGAGAAGTCCGTCACGTTCCAGTGCGTACCCGCGTTCCTGTTGCACATTTCAGCGACATAGCGCGGCGTGAATCCATTCTGCTGGGCATACGCGTTGATGCCCGCGACGGACTGGCATATGCCGCCCGCCCGCCGCAGGACGCCGGCCTCCGCCGGGGCGCTGGTCACGCAGGTCAGGCCAGTGATCGTCATTGCCACGAGCGCCACACCGACGCCCTTTGTCTTCGAGATACGCATCGTCACACTCCTTCGTGAATTGGTTGACACACGTCCACAGTGGCCAGTTCTCTACGGTCCGCTGACCTGGATATCGTCGCGCTGTTCGACAGGGGCCGACGGCTGGAGGAGAATCGCCGCGCAGGCGACCATCGTCGCCACGGCCAGGAATGCGGGTGCCAGCACTCTCATCGGCCTGCGGCTGTGCCGCAGCGGGTTCTCCACCAGGTGGTACGAGGCGGTCGCGACGACGGCCGTGGCGATCGCGGCCACGACGACCCGCTCCGCGGCGGGCCACTGCGGGCGTTCGGCGGCGAGGAACACCCAGATCGGCCAGTGCCAGAGGTAGAGCGAATAGCTCACCTTGCCGACGGCGACCAGCGGCCGGGAGCCGATGACCCGCGCGGGCGGCCCCTCCGGGGTGAGGACGAGCGAGCCGATGAGCGTGGCCGCCGCGGCGCCGGCGACGGCCAACTGCCAGGAGTACAGGCCGCGGTCGTTCAGGTTCGCGGCGGACCAGAGGCAGGCGAGGCAGGTGCCGGCGAGGACGCCTGCCGGAGCGGTGACGCGCGCCGGCAGCCTGCGGTCGACGACCGCCGGCGAGGTGGTGAGCACGGCGAGCAGCGCGCCCAGCGCCAGCCCGCCGGCGCGGCAGTCGGTGCCGAGATAGGCGCGATCCGGCGCCCCGGGCAGGAACAGCAGGTGCATCGCCGTGTACGCGCATCCGGCGCACAGCAGGGCGGCGCAGGCCAGCACCCGGCGCGAGCCGACCGTCCCCATCAGCACGACGAAGACCAGCGGCCACACCAGGTAGTACTGCTCCTCGACCGCCAGCGACCACAAGTGGTTGAGCGGTGCCCGGTCGACGGGCATGCCCCAGTAGCCGACCTCGGCGAAGATCGAGTACCAGTTGGAGCCGTACACCAGCGCGGCGAGGGTCTGGGAGTTGACGGTGTGCCGCATCGACGCCCCGGCGCCCAGGTGCATCCAGACCTGGACGGCCACCAGCACCGCCAGCACCGCGGGGAGCAGGCGACGGGCCCGGCGGCCCCAGAACACGGCCAGCCGGGTCGTCCCGGTACGAGCGCGTTCCGCGAGCAGGAGCCGGGTGATCACGTAGCCGGAGATGACGAAGAACAGGTCGACGCCCAGGAAGCCGCCGTGCAGCGGGAGACCGAAGTGGTAGGCGATCACGGCGAGCACCGCGAGCGCGCGCAGTCCGTCCACCGCGGGAATGTGCGACACACGGGGGACGGGTTCCCGGCGGTCGGCGATGGGTTCCGGCTCTGTGGTCAGGCGGCCTCGGGACCGGGGGACGCCGGCACCGGCCGCCCCCGAGAGGCGAACCGGTCGTGCCGGGACCAGGGCCGGTGCCGGGTTCCGGCGGCGCGGGTGGTCAGGACGCATGGGCGTGCAGATCGGTGTGGATCGAGTTGAGGATCCACGCGGCCAGCCGGTCGCGCGCGACCGGGGCGGGGTGACCGGTCTCGTCGTAGACGGGGATGCCGGAGATCACCGCTGGACAGTCCCTGTCGTCGGCGCACATCTGGCCGTGCAGGTCGAGCAGTCGAACGCCCGGATTCCGCTTCGCGGCGGCTCGCAGCGCGGCGTTCATCGCGTTCGACCAGCGTCCGTTGACCTCGTTCCAGTAGGGCTTCGCGTAGTCGGTGACGGTCGTCAGGAACACCCGGGCCCCACCCGACGCGAGCACGCGGACGGCCCGGTCGAGCTGTGCGTCGAACCGCGCCCGGAACACCGGGTCGGTGATGGACGTCGGGTGATCCTGCCCAGGGAGCTGCTGGGGGTTGTGGGCGTCGTAGATCCCGGATTCCAGCAGCACCGCCGCCGGGCGGACCCGGGCGACCAGGGTCCGCCAGGACTCGGGCCAGTCGTTGCACGCCGGTTTGGGGATGAGCCGTCCCGACTCCAGGACCTTGGCGGGCTGCATGATGCCGCAGCCACCCCGGCCCGCCGGGATCACGGTGTTGTGCCGGTCCCCGTCCGCGCCGGCGACCTTCTCCATCCCGATGCCGAGGGAACGGCCCCAGGAGTCTCCGACCACGAGAACGCTCAGGTCTCGGACGTTTGGGCGCAGCGCCGCGTCGCCCAGCGGCGGGACCGCCGGGTTCGCCGCCGACCGTACGGGTGGTCGCGTCGCCGCCCGGCAGCCGGTGCCGCCTCCCGGCAACAGGCCGACCGCGCAGCAGCCGACCGCCGCCGCGCGCAGAGTCGCCCGCCTCGTGATGCCGATCACTGGCTCTCTCCTCCTCGAGTGAGCGGGTGTCATCCGGTTCGGTGGCCGACAGCCGTCCACAGGGTGCTGAGGATCCAGGCGCCGAGCCGGTCGTGAGCCGGAGCGGTCGGGTGGCCGGTCTCGTCGTAGACGTCCATGCCGTGGATGCGAGCAGGGCAGTCATCGTGCGCGCACAACTGGCGCCGTACGTCGAGCAGATGGACATCGCGACGGGCGTTCCGCCGGACGACGGTCTCCACCTGTCGGTTCATCTCTCGGGCCGTACGGCCCTCGGCGCCCTTGCCGATCACGGCGGTGCCGACGTAGACAGTGGCGCCTTGGGCGCGCAGCAGCCCGAGGGCCCGGTCCATGTTCGCCTGGTACCGCTGCCGGAACACCGGGTCGCCGAGGTCACGCGGTCGACCGCCGTCGATCACCTGGGGCGTCTGGTCCCAGTACGCGGTGTACAGCACGACGGCCTGCGGCCGGTACCGCTCGACCAGCCGAGGCCACTGCTCGGGCCAGGTCCGGCAGGCCGGCCTCGTCGCCGTGAGCCGGCCGCCCGGTGCCTCGCCGGTCGGCAGCATGATGCCGCAGCCGCCCTGAGCCGCGTTGACCACCGTGTATCCGCGCGCCTTACCCGCGTCCGCCATGCCGACCCCGAGGTTGCGCGCCCACGAGTCGCCCACCACGAGGACGGTCAGCCCCTTGGCCCGCGGGGCCGGGCCCGGCAGGCCCAGCGGTGGAGCGCCCGCCTCCGCCGCGTTCCTCCCGTTCGCCGACGGAGGAGCCTCTCTCGTCGGATGGCCGCAGCCGACGACGCCGCCGAGCAGCATCGCGACCGCGCCCACACCCATCGACCGGATAATCCGCACGTCGCCCCCGCCAGGCCGCCCCGCCACAAGATCAGACAGAGACGTAACCGAACGTGATCATCCCTAATCCGAGCGCGAGCCGATCGGTTGGCAAACATCGGTTCCGCAGGACGCAACGTGCGACGGGTGTGACCTGACTGGTTGACGCAAGATCATCTTCTGCGCTTGGCTGGCCCGTCCCCCGACTGGATGAGGTCGCAGTGAAGAAGCAACTCGTTCTGGGCGCCGGGTACTTCCAGGTCGATGATCGGGTGCTGTGGAACCCGTCGAACGGCGTCGCCCGTGTCTTCGTACGGACGGCGGAGGTCCTCGTACCCGAGGCGGAACTGCCGACGGGGCTGGGCCCGATGGTGGAGGACGAGTGCCAGGTCGACATGGCGGCGTTCACGGCGTTCGTCCGCGCGCTCATCGGGCGGTACGAAGCGTCCAACCACCGGATACTGCGCTCGCTCATGGAGGACTTCATCGCGGTGGCCCTGGTGCTCGTCGAGCGCGGCGGCGGGACGCTCCGGCCATCAGACCCGCCGGTGGGATGGCAGGACGTTCAGGCGGGACCGGGCACCGAACTGCCGCCGAGCGACCAGAGGGGCGGCACCGAGCGGTGGGCGGCCCTCGTCGCGGAGTACGCCCGGGCGATGCCGCACTGACCAGGTGGGGCGGCGGAGAACGGGCCGCCGGAGACCTGCGAAGACTCGCGCGGGGAGGTCAGCGGCCGCTGTGGGCGGTGCGCCAGCGGCCGGGTGACAGGCCCTCCTGGCGCTGGAAGAACGTGGTGAAGTTCGCGGCGTCGTCGAAGCCGAGGCGTTCGGCGCAGCGGGCGACGGGCAGGTCGGTGTGGGCGAGGAGGCGTTTGGCCTCCAGCAGGATCCGCTGGTCGAGGAACCGCTTGGCGCCCACGCCGGCGGCCGCCCGGGTCGCTCTGGTCAGGGTGCGCGGGCCGTGGCCGAGGGCGCGGGCGTAGTCGCCGACGTGGTGCCAGCGGGTGAAGTGCTCCTCCACGGCGGCGCGGTAGCGGCGGAAGACGGTCTGGTCCGCGGGCGCGGCCGGGGCGGGCGGCTCGGCGGGGTGCACCCGCAGCACGAGGGCCGCGAGCAGGTGGGCGAGGACGGCGGGCGACGCCAGGCGCGGGTCGGCGACGGCCGCCGCGTGCTCCTGGGCCAGGTGGTCCGCCGCTCGTACGCTCAGCTTCCAGGTGGGCTCGTCGAGGCGCCGGCCGGCCGGTGCGAAGGCGTCCGCGGCCGCCCGGGCGGCGGGGCCGGCGGGCACGAAGCCCTGCTCGAACAGGATCAGCGGGCCGTCGAGGTCGTCCACGTCGGTCCAGCGGTGGACGACGCCGGGCCGGATCCACACGACGCTGCGCTCGCGCAGGTCCTGGTCGACGAAGTCGGCCGTGTGCCGTCCGGTGCCCGACCGTACGAGGGCGAGGACGTGGAAGTCCGGGCGTTGCGGCCGGACGCGCCGGCGGCCGGGGTCCATGCGCCGCAGCCCTTCGAAGTTCAGCACGGACCTGGGACGCGGTCGTCGAGCGGCTGCCGGCCGGGCGCGACGTCGTCCGGTTCGACCAGCGCGGCTGGGGTTCGTCGCGGCGGCTGCCCGGCCCGTACGACCTCGACCGGCTCGCCGACGACGTCCTCGAGGTCGTGGCCGGCCTCGGCCTGGAGCGGTACGTCCTGGTAGGGCACTCGATGGGCGGGAAGGTGAGCCAGCTCGTCGCCGGGCGGCGTCCCTCCGGGGTGGCGGGTGTGGCGTTGGTGGCTCCGGCGCCGCCGCGGCCGCCCGCCATGGTGACGCCCGAGTATCAGCGGGTCCTCGCCCAGGCGTACGACTCGCCGGAGAGCGTGGAGCAGGCGCTCGACCACGTCCTGACGGCCATTCCGCTGGACGCGGCCGTCCGGGACGCCGTCGTGCGCGACAGTCTCGCGAGTGACGCCGACGCGCGGCGGGAGTGGCCGCTCAGGGGCATCGCGGCGGACGTCTCGACGGCCGTCGAAGGGATCGACGTGCCCGTTCTCGTGCTGGCGGGCGAGCAGGACCGGGTCGAACCGTCGGCCGTCCTGCGCGAGCACCTGCTGCCCGTCATCCCCCACGCCCGGCTCGAGGTCGTCCCGAAGGCCGGGCACCTGCTGCCGATCGAGGCGCCCGACGCCGTCGCCTCGCGGCTGGAGGAGTTCGCCGCCGGCCTCGGCCGCTGATCGGCCCGGTATTGCACCGGTCGGTGTAATGGGCGGTCGGCGCGGTGACGGTGGTGGCGACGATCGCCACGATGGCCGGCGTGCCCCGGGTCGAGCGCGCCGAGGGCGGCGGTGGAGGTCTGCGCGAGGAGATGCGGGTGTTCGCCGGTCCCCGGCTGTGGCCGGCGCTGTCCACCAGCACGTTCATCATCGGCGCGAGGTTCTCCGCGTTCAGCTACTTCACCCCGATCCTCACCCGGCTCACCGGGTTCGGCGCCGGAACCGTCCCGGTCCTGCTCATCGCGTACGGCGCCGCGACGGTCGTCGGGAACAACGTCGTCGGACGCCTCGCCGACCGGCACACCGTCGGCGTGCAGCTCGGCGGGCTCGTGCCGAACGCGCTGTTCCTGAGCGGCTTCGCGCTGCCGGCCGAGCGACACCCGCTCCCGTGTCGGACGCGCCCGACGTCACCGCGCGCGACGTGCGGGTTTGAGGGGATTCGTACGGGGATGACCCCTTCAGGGGAACTGCCACGCCGGACGGGGGTTTTGGAGGGATCATCGTGCTGGAGGTCATCGGGGCCGGGTTCGGGCGTACCGGGACGCTGTCGTTGAAGCTGGCGCTGGAGCGGCTCGGGTTCGGGCCCTGCCACCACATGACCGTGCTCATCGACGATCCGGAGCAGATCGACCGGTGGACACGGGTGCTCGAGGACGGCGACCCGGACTGGGACGAGGTCTACCGCGGCTACCGCGCGACCACCGACTGGCCCGGCGTCGCGTTCTGGCGGCAGCTCCTCGAGCACTACCCCGAGGCCAGGGTGATCCTCACCGTCCGCGATCCGAGAAGCTGGTACGAGAGCGCCCGCGAGAGCATCTTCCGCGCCACGGCGATCCACCCGGCCGATCCGCTCGGCGCACGACGGCGGCGGTTCGTGCAGCGGCTGGTCTGGGAGGGCGACTTCGGCGGCCGGTTCGAGGACCCCGAGCACGCGATGGCGGTGTTCACCGAGCACAACGACGCGGTACGCCGCGAGGTCCCGGCCGATCGGCTGCTGGAGTTCCGCGTCAAGCAGGGGTGGGGGCCGCTGTGCGACTTCCTCGGAGTGCCCGTGCCCGATGAGGCGTTCCCGTGCACCAACGACCGTCAGGAGTTCGCCGAACGGGTCGCCCAGCGGGAAGGGCGGTGAGGCGTCCTGCGCGGAGCATCGTCCTGCCGGCGCGAGATCCTCTCCAACGCGGGAGCGCCGGCCGGCGCGTGACCGCGAGCAGGCCGCCGCCGTACGCCGGTTCCCCGCGTACGACCGGGCCGGTTGAGGTATACAGCGCAGATGAGCGACGGCGAGATCTCCCGGCTCTACCACGAGGCCACCGGCTTCGGCTCCGGACGGCCGCCGCGGCCGGACTTCCCCGGGTTCGTTCCGTCGGATCCGCGGAACCGGCCGCACCCGTTCAAGCGCTATCCCGGCGCACCGGTCCGCGACCTTCCCACGGACCTTCCACCCGGCGGGGCGCCGGCGGTGACGGCGCTGTCCGGACGGGTGCCGCCCGAACAGACCGGCGTTGACCTGGAGTTCCTCGCCCGGCTGCTCTTCTTCACCACGGGTGTGACGCGGCGCACCGTCGTCCAGGACCTGGACATCTGGTTCCGGACCGCGCCGTCCGCCGGCAACCGGCACCCGGTGGAGATGTACGTCGCCGCCGGGGCCGTCCAGGGGCTGGAGCCCGGTCTGTACCACTTCGCGCCGGACGTGTTCGGCCTGGAGGAGCTGTCCCCGGGGGACTGCCGCCCGGCCATGGCCGGTGCCGCCGCCGCGTCCGAGGTCGCGTCCGCTCCGCTGGTCCTCGTCCTCACCGGGATCCCCTGGCGGACCGCGTGGAAGTACGGCGAGCGGGGCTGGCGGCACGTGTACTGGGACGCGGGGACGGCCCTCGCGAACCTCCTCACGGTCGCCGAGGCGTACGGGGCCCGGGCGCGCGTCCTGCTGGGCTTCGTGGACTCCGCGCTCTGCCGGTCGCTCGGGATCGACGACACGGCGGAGTTCCCCGTCGCGATGCTCGTCGTCGGCGGTCCCGGCGAGGTGGGCGAGGCGGAGGCGGACGGGTGTGCGCCGCCGAGCCTGGAGGCGGCCCGGCTCTCCCCCGCACCGCTCGAGTTTCCGCTGATCACCCGGGTTCAGCAGGCGGGCGAGCTGGCGACGGCCGAGCAGGTGACCGCCTGGCGGGCGACCGCTCGTCTCGGGCCGCCGACCGCGCGGGACGGCGTGGAGCCGCCCGCGTCGGCGCCGGAGGAGCCGATCGAGTCGGTGATCCTGCGGCGCGGGTCCACGCGGCGGATGCGGCAGGAGGTCCTGCCGGCCGAGCTCCTGGAGTGGGGGATGGCGGTCGCCACCCGGCGGCTGCCCTCCGACGCCGTTCCGGCGGGGGCGACGCTGCTCTCCCATCAGCTCGACGTCCACGCGGTCCAGGGCGTCGAATCCGGGCTGTACCACTGGGCCGGCGGACGGGCGGAGCCGTACCGGACCGTGCCGGAGGCCGCGGCCCGACGGCTGAGCCGGTACCTGTGCGGGAACCAGGCGCTCGGCGGCGACTCCGCCTTCACCGTCTTCATGTGCGCCGACCTGGACCGGGTGCTCGTCGCGTACGGCGACCGCGGCTACCGCGTCGCGCAGCTCGAGGCGGGGGTGGCCGCCGGGCGCCTGCAGCTCGCGGCGTTCGCCCTCGGGTACGGCGCCACCGGCCTCACCTTCACCGATGACGACGTGTCGGCGGCGTTCGGCAGCGGCGCGGCGTGCATGCTCGCCATCTCCGTCGGGACCCCCGCCTACCGGGGCCGGCCGGGCGGCCCGCCCGGCCGGCCCTCGCGGGTGCGGGTCGATCTGATTACGAGATGACGCTGTTGATCCACTTGTAGTAGGCGCCGACGCCGGTGTAGGCGTCCGGGCCGCCGCCGCAGATGTCGCTGACGCCGCGGCTGTCCACGCCCTCGAGCCGCCAGCGCCCGTCGACCAGCATCAGCAGCGGCGAACCGGAGTCACCGCCACAGGGGCCGCGGACGCCCTCCGGGTTGTCGGTGCAGACGTCGCCGGGGTAGGCGCCCCACGCGTCGCTGCCGTTCTCGTCGACGTGGCACTTCTGCGTGCTCAGCGGAAGGACCGTGGTGTCGAGCTGCTGCAGTTGGGTCGGGAGCCGGCTCGGGTCGCTCGCCTCGTTGGAGGTGTAACCCCAGCCGATCTCCCGGACCTTGACGCCCGGGTCGGGGAGCTTCCAGTCCAGGGGAACGGTCTTCTCGGGCTGCGGGGTGGTGAGGTGGACGAGGGCGATGTCCTTGCCGAGGCTCTTGTCCGGATAGTTGATGAAGTCGGGGTGCACGACGATCTTGTCGATGTCCGAGACCGTGCCGCCCGTGGTCCGGTCGTTGGAGCCGACCCGGACGTGCAGGAGCGAGGGGTCCCAGGGCACGGACGTGCCGGCGTCCGAGCCGGTCGTCATGACGCAGTGCCCGGCGGTGACCACCCAGTCCTTGCGGATCAGCGCGCCGCCGCAGCGGTGGGAGTTCGGGACCCCGTTGCGGGTGTACTGCAGCGAGATCATGAAGGGGTAGTTCTGGGTCGCCGTCCCGCCACCCACGATCTTGGGTGAGGGGTCACCGGTCGTGTCCGCGGTCGCGGCGGCGCCGGTGGTCGCCAGGGCCCCGGCGACCACGGCCGCCGTCGCCAGCACGCGCGCGAACGTCCGTCGCCGGTCGGTGGAGGGGGTGGCCAGAGTCGATGTCATCGTCGCTGACTCCTCGTCACATCGTCTGTCAGGGGGGCGGATGTGAGGGGGCCGCGCGGCATGTGCGCCATCGGCCCCGGGCCGGACGTTACCGGCCGGGGGCACGAAGTTGATCTTGAAGATTATGTGATCTTGGTCTCGCCCCGGCGACCGGCGACGGGCCGGAGGGGGGGCGGGCGCGCAGGTGGGACGGCTCGGAGGGCCGGGTCGAACGTGCAGGTGGGACGGCGCGGGGAGCCGGGTCAGGAACGCAGGTAGGACAGTTCGGGGAAGCGTGCCTCGTACCGCTCCAGGAGGCGGCGCGCCACGGTCACGGAGTCGACGAGCGGGTGGGTGGCGAGGGCGCGCAGCGCGGCCGGGCGCGAGCCGGTGGTCGCGGCCTCGAGGACGGCGCGCTCGACCGCCTTGATCGTGGTGACGAGGGCGAGCTGGTGGTCGGCGAGCGGCGCGCAGGCGACCGGGCGGGCGCCGTTGGCGTCGACCAGGCACGGCACCTCGACGACGGCGTCGTCGTCCAGGCCCGGCAGGGCGCCGCGCCCCCGGACGTTGAGGATCAGGGTCGTGCGCTCGTCGTGCGCGATGGCGCGCATGAGCGCGAGCGCGACGTTCTCGTACCCGCCGGACTCCAGGTCGCAGGACTCGCGCTCGCCGGCGCGGGCGGCCTCGCGGTTCTCCGCCATGTAGGTGGTCTCGCGGGCCATCCGGGTGGTCTCCCACGCTTCGAGCGCGGAGCCGGGCGAGTCGGGCGTACGGGCGTAGAAGTCGCGCTGCTGGTCCAGGACGAGCGCGCCGCGGGTGCGCTCGGCGTTCCGGGCGGCCGCGACCGCGTCGCGGGCGAAGTAGTAATAGTGCAGGTACTCGTTGGGGACCGCGCCGATGGCCCGCAGCCACTCGCCGCCGAACAACCGGCCCTCCTCGAACGACGCCAGCGCCGCGTCGTCGGCCAGCAGCTCGGGAAGGACGTCGTGGCCCTCGACACGGACGGCGCGCAGCCAGCCGAGGTGGTTCAGCCCGGCGTAGTCGAACCACGCGGTGCCGGCGTCGACGCCGAGCGCGGCGGCGACGCGGCGGCCGAGGCCCACGGGTGAGTCGCAGATGCCGATCACGCGGTCGCCGAGGTGGCGGGACATCGCCTCGGTGACGGTGCCCGCCGGGTTGGTGAAGTTGATGACCCACGCGTCCGGGGCGACCGCGGCGACGCGGCGGGCGATGTCGACGGCGACGGGGACCGTGCGCAGGCCGTACGCGAGGCCGCCCGCGCCGACGGTCTCCTGGCCGAGCACGCCCTCGGCGAGGGCGAGCCGTTCGTCGGCGGCGCGGCCGTCGAGGCCGCCGACGCGGATGGCGGAGAACACGAAGTCCGCGCCGGTGAGCGCCTCGTCCAGATCGGTCGTCGCGGTGACCGCCGGGGCGTCCGGGTGGCCGGCCGCCTGTTCGGCGAGGACCTGGCGGATCACGGCCGTACGGGCGGGGTCGAGGTCGTACAGGACCACGTCGGTGACGCGGCCCTTGCCATGGTCGGCCAGGAGCGCGCGGTACACGAGCGGCACCCGGAACCCGCCGCCACCGAGGATCGTCAGTCTCACCCGTCGACTCTCGCACATTCGCACATCTCGGGGCACTTCCCGGCCGTGCCGAAGAGTCGCGGCCGGCCCGGCCGACGGCCCTCGCAGGTCGCTGCGGCGCCTCGGAACGCCGGCCGCCTCCGGTCGTCAGGGCGCCATGTCCACCACGCGCCCCGCTGCGGCGGTGACCGCCGGGTCGTGGGTGGCGACGGCGGCGGTGCAGCCCTGCCGTTCGGCGCAGTCGGCGAGCAGCGCGGCCAGATCCGCGGCCTGCGAGCGGTCCGCGGCGGCGGTGGGCTCGTCGATGAGCAGCACCGACGGTTCCAGCAGCAGCGCGCGGGCGAGCGCGGTGCGCTGGCGCTCGCCGCCCGACAACTGCTCGGGCCGGTGCCCGAGGCGGTGCCCGAGTCCCACCGTTTCCAGCACCTCGGCCGCCCTGTCGCGATAGCGGGCGGGGCGGCGGCCGTTGACGTGCGCGATCGTCAGGACCTGGTCGAGCACGGTCAGGCCGGGCAGCAGGTTCCCCGACTGGAACATGTAGCCGATCCGCTCGCGCCGCACCCGGGCGCGGGCGGCGTCGCCGAGCGGCGCGATGTCCTCGCCGTCCAGCAGGACACTGCCGGAATCGGGACGCAACAGCGCGCCCGCGACCGCGAGCAGCGTGGACTTGCCCGACCCCGACGGGCCGGTCAGCGCGGTCAGCGTGCCGGGGGTGAACTCCAGGTCCACGCCGTCCAGGACGGTCGTGCGGGCCGCGTCACGCCCATAGGTGACGACGACCTTCTCCAGGCGCAGGCTCATCGGTTGGCTCCCAGCATGGTCAGCGGGTCGGGGGAGGCGACGCGGCGCAGCGTCAGGGCCGCGCCGACGAGACCGGCCACCGAGACCGCGGCGACGGTTCCGGCCAGGGTCGGCACGGGCAGGCTGAACGGCACGGCCGAGCCGAGCCCGAGCCCGACTCCGACAGCGATCGCCCCGCCGACCACGGCGGCGGCGATCACGACCAGCGCGGCCTGGAGCAGGGTGTGCCCGAGCAGCGACCGGCGCGCCGCGCCGAGCGCCCGCAACAGCGCCAGTTCGGGCGTGCGCTGCACCGTCCACACCGCGAAGAACGCCCCCACCACGAGCGGTGCGATCAGATAGAGGAAGACCAGGATCGAGTTCATCGTGATCCGCTCGCCCGAGTAGCCGGGCGCGGCGGCGAACGCGGCGTCCCTGGTCACGGTCTTGGTGCCGAGCCGCTGGTCGGCTGCGGCGAGGTCCGCGTTGCCGGTGGCGCGCAGCGCGACGGCGCTGACCTCGCCGGGCCGCCCCGCCGGGTGGATCTTCTGCCAGCTCGCGACCGACATGTAGGCGACGGGCACATGGCCGTACGCCGACCGACCGGTCACCCCGACGACCGGCAGCCGCACGCCGATCCGGTCGACGACGATGGTGTCGCCGGTCCGCACGCCCGCGTCGGCGATCTTCCGCGAGATCACCACGCCGTCCCCGGTCAGTCCGGCGGGCGCGGCGAACGAACCGGGCTGTACGCCGAACGCGGCCATGTCGACCGGGACTCCCCGGCCGGTGGTGCCGCGGGTGATGGACACGCCGAGCGGGACGGCCCGCACGCCTGGTGTCTCCTGCCAGCCGCGCACCGTGGCCGGGTCCAGGGCGCTGCGCGCGAACTGATCGGAGCCCGTGCCGGAGGCGAAGACGATGTGGGTGGCGGGCAGCCGGCGCAGTGCCGAGACGGTGTCGTCACCGAGGCCGTTGGTGAACCCCGAGACGATGCCCACCAGGGCCGCGATGAGCGCCACCACGGCGCCCATCAGCAGGAAACGACCGCGCGCCGCGCGCAGTTCGCGCAGGATCAGGAACATGACGAAGGCCCCTCCAGGGGGAGGTTAGGGACGGTGTGTCGCCAAACTGTACTCTCTTGGGGATGGTGCGTCGCCAAGCGGCCTAGACTGGGCCGGTGCCGAAGATCCAGGCGCCGACGGTCGCCGATCACCGCGCCCACCAGCGCGCGGCCCTGCTGAAGGCCGCGCGCGACCTCCTGGAGGAGAGCGGGGACGGCACCGCGGTGACGTTCGCCGCGGTGGCGCGGCGCACCGGGCTCGCCCGGAACAGCGTCTACAAGTACTTCGGCGACCGGCGCGAGCTGCTCGCGGCCGTCGTCGCGGACGTCGTCCCGCACTGGCTGGAGGCGATCGGCGCGGCCATGGCGGAGGCCGGCACGCCCCGCGAGAAGATCGCGGCGTACGTGCGTGCGCAGTTGGAGATGGTCCGCGACGGCGGCCACCGGGTGGCGCAGGCCGTCGCCCGGGATCCGGAGGCCGCCGCGCTGAAGGGCGACAGCGCCCGCGCACACGCCGCTCTACTCACCCCCGTCGAGACGGCGCTCACCGAGCTCGGCGAGCCCGACCCGCGGCGCGCGGCCGGGCTGCTGCAGGGCATCGTCAACGCGGCGGTGTCCGCCTTGGAGGCGGGCGATGACCCGGAGGCCGTCATCGCCCTCGCCGTCCGGGCCGCCCTGTCGGGCTTCGGCGGCCGTCCGTAGCCGGCGAGACGCACCGGCACGCGCCAGGGCCTGACCGGCTCCGACGGCGAAGCGCCGCCACCTGACCGAGAAGGATCTGGAGAACCTCTTCCTCGCCCTGGCCTGACACGACTCCCGGGGCCGGATAACGTTCATAACGGCGAGGTCACGGTCGATCAGGGGCGAGGGCCGGGCGGGTGAGCGGTACCCAGACACCTCACAGCAAGCCCCCAGGGCGCGAAGAGTTTCGGGAGTTATCCCTAAGGAAAGAACGCGGCAGGGGGGTGCGATGCGTAGATTGTTGTGTTTGGTGATGTCGGCCGTGCTACTGGCCGGCTGCACCACGGCTCATGGAAAGACGCCCCAGGTCGCGGCGGAGACTCAGACCGCCGGGACCCCCCACCCATCCCCGACGACCAGTGCTCCTCCGACTCCTCTCCCGACGGGCACGCCGACCGCCAAGGCCGCGCCCGAGGGCCGTCACGTCGGGGCGATCTTCTCCCACGACACCTCGGGCACCCACTTCTGCACCGGGAGCACGGTCGACAGCCCCAACCACAACCTGATCATCACCGCCGCGCACTGCCTGCACGGCGGCAAGGGCAGTGACTACACCAGCGACCTCGTCTTCGTTCCCGGCTACCACGACGGCAAGGCCCCGTACGGGGTCTGGAAGATCCGTACGCTGCTGGTCGACACCCGGTGGGCCCACGACTCCGACGAGGACATGGACGTCGGCTTCGCCGTGGTCGCCCCGCTGAACGGCCAGAACGTCGGCGACGTCGTCGGTGTCAACGCGCTCGGCATCGACCCCGGCTTCCGCAACGTCGTACGGGTCACGGGCTACCCGATGCGCTCCGACAAGCCGGTCACCTGCGTGAACGCGACGAGCAAAGAGGACACCTACCAACTGCGCTTCGCCTGCGAGGGGTACCTCCCCGGCACCAGCGGCAGCCCGTTCCTCGCCGACTACGACCCGAACACCCATACGGGCAAGGTCGTCGGCGTGATCGGCGGCCGGGAGGAGGGCGGCGACGAGGACGACGTCTCCTACAGCTCCTACTTCGACGACGACGTGAAGCACCTTTACGACGAAGCGGTACGGGAAAGCACGCCGCAGTAACCCATGATGGGGTCATGGACGTCGACGTCATCGTGATCGGGCTCGGGCCGGGAGGCGAAGAGGTCGCGGGCGGTCTGGCCGCCGCCGGCCTCGCGGTGGTGGGCATCGAGGACCGCCTGGTGGGCGGCGAGTGCCCCTACTGGGGCTGCATTCCCAGCAAGATGATGATCCGCGCGGCGGACCTGCTGGCCGAGGCCCGCCGCGTCCCCGGGATGGCCGGAGAGGCGGACGTCCGGACCTCCTGGGCCCCGGTCGCGAAGCGGCTGCGCGAAGCCACCGACGACTGGGACGACAAGGTCGCGGCCGACCGGTTCACCGGTAAGGGCGGCACGCTCGTGCGCGGCGAGGGCCGGATCACCGGTCCGGGCGAGGTCACCGTCGAGGGCCGGGTGTTCCGCGCCCGCAAGGGCATCGTCATCTCGAACGGCACCGCCCCCTCCGTACCGCCGATCGACGGCCTGCGCGACACGCCGTACTGGACGAACCGGGAGGCGATCGAGGCCACCGAGGTCCCCGAGTCGCTGATCGTGCTGGGCGGCGGGGCGATCGGCGCGGAGCTGGCCCAGGTGTTCGCCCGGTTCGGCAGCCGGGTCACGGTGGTCGAGGCCCTCCCCCGGCTGCTCGCCATGGAGGAGCCCGAGGCGGGCGACCTGCTGCGCGAGGTCTTCGAGGCCGAGGGCATCACCGTACGGACCGGCGCGAAGGTCGAACGGGTCCGCCACGACGCGGACGGGTTCGTCCTGAACGACGACCTGCGGGCCGAACGGCTGCTCGTCGCCACCGGCCGGCGCACCGACCTCAAGGCGCTGGGCGTCGCGGCGGTCGGCCTGGACGAGGACGCGCGGTTCGTGGACGTGGACGACCGGCTGCGCGCCGCCGACGGTGTGTGGGCGGTCGGCGACGTCACCGGGAAGGGCGCGTTCACGCACGTGTCGGTGTACCAGGCGCGGATCGTCCTGCGGGAGATCCTCGGCCAGGACGGGCCGCCCGCGGACTACCGGGCGCTGCCGCGCGTGACCTTCACCGACCCGGAGATCGGCGCGGTCGGGCTGACCGAGCAGCAGGCCCGGGACCAGGGGATGGACGCGCGCGTGTACCGGACGGACCTCGCGAAGTCCGCGCGCGGCTGGATCCACGGGGCGGAGGGCTTCCTGAAGCTGATCGAGCACGACGGCGTGCTGGTCGGCGCGACGTCGGCCGGGCCGGTCGGCGGCGAGGTCCTCGGCGCGCTGGCCGTCGCCGTCCACGGCGAGGTGCCGGTGGAGCGGCTCCGGCACATGATCTACGCGTACCCGACGTTCCACCGCGCCATCGAGGCCGCCCTCCTGGAGGACTGAACCGGGAACCCCGCGCGATGGGCGCGCGTCTGAACCGATCATGGTGGACGGCACGCCGGAGGGCGAGCAGGAGCTCATCAACGGGCGGTACCGCCTGATCGAGGTGATCGGTCGGGGCGGCATGGGCACGGTCTGGCGCGGTCACGACGCGATGCTCGACCGCGAGGTCGCCATCAAGCGGGTGCGCTTCTCGTCCGACCTCGACGAGGAGGAGCGGGCGGAGCTCGGCGACCTCGCCCTGCGGGAGGCGCGCGCGACGGCCCGGCTGAACCACCCCGGGATCGTCACGATCCACGACGTGATCGACGACGACGGCGCCCCGATCATCGTCATGGAGCTGCTGAAGGGCCGCCCGCTCGCCGAGATCCTCCGGACGGAGGTGCGCCTGCCGTACCGGCGGGTCGCCGAGATCGGCGCCGCCGTGCTGGACGCGCTGCGGGAGGCCCACGACGTCGGGATCGTGCACCGGGATCTCAAACCCGCCAACGTCCTGATCTCCGACCGGCGGATCGTGCTCACCGACTTCGGCGTGGCCCAGCGGGTCGGCGAACGCGCGGACGGCTTCGACGACGTCCTGGGGACCCCGGCGTTCATGGCGCCCGAGCAGGCGGAGAACGCCGCCGCCAGCCCCGCCGGCGACCTGTGGTCGCTCGGCGCCGTGCTGTTCAACGCGGTCGAGGGCCGGCCGCCGTTCCAGGGGCCGGACCACGCGACCGTCCTGCTGACGCTCCTCACCCAGGAGGCGCCGGCGCTGGTGAACGGCGGTCCACTGCGACCGCTGATCAAAGCACTCCTGACCAAGGACCCGGAACGCCGTCCGACGGCCGAGGAGGCCGCGGCGCGGCTGGACGCGATCCTGCGCCGGGACGACGGCGCGCAGCCGGCCCTCCCGAGCCCGGCGAGCCCACCGCCCGCCGGCAACGCCACGAACCCGGCCGCACCGCCGGACGCCGCCAAGGCCACGAACCCGGCCGCACCGCCGCGCTCCGGCACGAGGGCCACGAAGCCGGCCGCTTCCGCGCCTTCCTCGGCCGCTTCCGCGCCATCCTCGGCCGCTTCCGCGTCCTCCCCGGCCGCTCCCTCCGCGGCCGGGCCGGGCAGCGCGGCCACATCGGCCACCGGCACGTCGGGCGCTTCCTCGCGTCCCGGTTCCTCCGCCACCGGCTCACCCGCCGAGGCGCCCGGGACCGCCGCGCGGCCCCGGACCGTTCCGAGCAGCTCGAGCCCCGCACCCCGGGCCCATTCGGTGCCCACAGGTCACGCGCCGCTCACCCCGGCCCAGCGGGGGCGCCGCGCCCTGACCGCGCTCTTGCTCACCCTCCCTCCCCTGGGCGTGGTGTACTCCTGCATGGCCGAGCACTCGCCCACCCTGTCGAGCGGCATGGGCGCCAACCCGTCGTACTCGTCCGGCGCCGGAACCGGTCTCCCGGCGGGTCCCTCGAGCACCCCCGGCCACGCGGCGGCCTTCAAGGCCACGGCGTTCAGCCCGGACGGTGATCTGGTCGCGTTCGGTGATGACCACGGCGAGGTCCGGCTGTACGGGACGGCGTCGAAACGGTCACAGGGCTCCTTCGACGTCGATCCGGCCAGCGGGCTCCCCGTCGACGCCCTGGCCTTCAGCCCGGACGGCCGGAGTCTCGCGGTCGGGTCAGGAGGCGACGTGAAGATCTGGGACGTGAAAGGTCGCGAGCTACGCGGACTCGACGGCTTCAAGGGAGCGGACGACTTCTCAGAAGAGTTCGGTGTCGAGGCGATGGCGTTCAGCCCGGACGGCCGTACCCTCACCGCCGTCGGCGAGTCGGGGCTGGTGGGCGTCTGGACCCTGCGGACGCGCGAGTACGACGGGCAGCGGATGTCCTCGCGCGAGTCCAGTTGCAAGTCCGGGGCGTTGAGCGCGGACGCGACCGAGGCGGCGTGCATGACCCTGGACGGTGACATCACGGTCTGGGACGTCGAGAAGAAGCACGCGGTCGCCCAGTGGCCGGGGTACGGCCAGAACCTGGGCAAGGGTCTTGCCCTGAGCCCCGACGGAGCGACCATCGCCGTCGCGGAGGAGCCGAACTCAGGGCAGGCCGGCGTGCGGCTCTGGGACGTCCGCGACCCGGACAAGCGGACCGACCTGGCCGGCGTGATGACGTCGCCGGGGAACGCCCTCGTCTTCGGCGCGGACGGCAGGGCGCTGGCGTTCCCGGCCTACTCCGGGGCCGCCGACAGCAATGGCCAGATCGAGGTCTGGAAGGTCCCGCACGGCGGCAAGAAGGCCGCCTGGAACACGACGACGCCGGAGATCTGGGCGATGGCGGTCAGCCGGGACGGCCGCCTGGTCGCCACCGCCGATGTCGACGGCGCCGTCCTGTGGAACGCGCGCTCCGGCGAGAAAGCGGCGTCCTGGCACGCGTGACCTCTACGGGCTCCCTGCCCGTGACCTCGGGTCCTGGCGTCAGTCGGAGTGCCTGGCCGGGGTCCGCGCCGGGGCGCGCTCGCCGTCGCCGGTGACGGCCACGTGCTTCGCCCTCCCGTCGTCGGTACGGATCCAGGCGGTGTCCGGTGACGGGACCACGTTCACGAACGCGTGGTTCAGCTTGATCTTCAGCCGGGCCTTGGGGTGGAGGGCCATCTTGGGCAGCACGCCGTGCGCGTCGGGCCCCGCCCCCGGCAGCACCTTCGCGGGGGGCACCCGGCGGCCGAGGACCACCGCCGCGCCCTCCTCACTGACCGGGGCCTCGACCTCGATGTACGCGCCGTTCGGCAGCCGCTTGATGATGCCGGTCTCCACGCCGTGCTCGAGCATGTGCCGTTCACGATGTTGCAGGCCGAGGGCCATCCGCCGCGCGATGAGGAACCCGAGGATCGGCCCGACGATCACCGCGATCCGGAAGAACCACGTGGTCGTGAACAGCGGGATCTCGAAGGTCTTGGCGATGATGTCATTGCCGCCGGCCAGCCACAGCAGCCCATAGAAGATGACGCCCGCCATGCCGATGCCGGTACGGACGGGCACGTCGCGCGGCCGGTCGAGGAGATGGTGGATCTCGTAGTCGCCGGTGACCCAGCGTTCGAGGAAGGGGTACACCGCCAGTCCGGTGAACAGCACGCCCGGCACGACCAGCGCCGGGACGATGACGTTCATCGGAAGCGTGTGCCCCCACGCGTTGATCTCCCAGCCCGGCATGAGCCGAAGCGAGCCCTCCAGGAAGCCCATGTACCAGTCCGGCTGGGATCCCGCGCTGATGCTCGCCGGGTCGTATGGGCCGAACAGCCAGACCGGGTTGATCTGGAAGAACGTCGCGAGCAGCGCGATGAACCCGAAGACCCACAGGAAGAACGCCGTGGTCTTGGCGAAGAAGACCGGCCACATCGGCTTGCCGATGACGTTGCGGTTGGTGCGGCCCTTCCCGGGGAACTGCGTGTGCGTCTGCCGCCAGGTGAGGATCACCGCGTGCAGCGGGATCAGCGCCATGAGGATGCCCGGGATCAGCAGGACATGGATGGTGAACAGCCTCGGGATGATGACGGTTCCGGGGAACTCACCGCCGAACAGCCACATCGACAGGTACGACCCGACGAGCGGAATGCTCAGCAGCACGCCCTCGAGGATCCGGATGCCGGTGCCGGACAGCAGGTCGTCGGGCAGCGAGTAGCCGAACAGCCCGTTCAGGATGGCGAGCGTGAACAGCACCACGCCGATCAGCCAGTTGATCTCCCGCGGCTTGCGGAACGCTCCGGTGAAGAAGTTGCGCAGCATGTGGGCGACGATGGCCGCGAGGAACACGATCGTCGCCCAGTGGTGGATCTGCCGCATCAGCAGCCCGCCGCGGATGTCGAAGCTGATGTGGAGCGTGGACTCGTACGCCTCGCTCATCGTCAGGCCGCGCAGCGGCAGGTACCGGCCGTTGTAGACGACCTCGTGCATGCTCGGTTTGAAGAACAAGGTCAAAAAGATGCCGGTCGCGACGATGATGAAGAACGAGTACATCGCGACTTCGCCGAGCAGGAAGGTCCAGTGATCGGGAAAGACCTTCTTCAAGGCTTTCGAGAGGAAACGGGCGCCGCCGACGCGTTCATCGACCGCACGGCCCGTCTTGGACAGTGGTTTCGGCACAGTGGCCATCGCCGCACTCCGCTCTGGCGGCCCCCCGACCGCCTCGGCATTCGGTCTTCCACCACTTGTAGTACTCGATGGTTGGTAACGCAACGGAGTGGAGATGGCCACTTTTGGCACAATTAGTGCAAGTAGTCACTTCTGCCCGGTAACTTGCGATCTCAGCCGGTGGGCTGGGGGAGGTTCCGTGTGACGAACGAGGGGCGGCCGTGGGCGTACATTCCACCCGAACTCACCACCAAGGTGAGACCAGGGCTGGCCGACGAGATGATGGAGGAGATCCACCACCGGATCCCGGAGTACGCCCGCCGCTGGGATGACGCCTTCGCCGCGGTCATCCGCTCGGCCATCGACCGGGTGATCGACGAGGTTTTAAGGCGTGTCGCCGCGGCCGGGGACGGCGAGTCCCCCATCGCCTCGACCGCCGAGTCCTCCGCCGACCCCTCCGTCGAGCCCGTCGCCGACTTCTTCCGGGCGATCGGCCGGAGCGTGGCCCGCGAAGGGCGTGGACTCGACGGCCTGCACACGGCCATCCGCGTCGCCGGGCTGGCCGTGTGGCGCCGGATCTCGGCCGACGCCGAGCCGCTCCGGCTGTCCGCGCAGCTCCTGTGCGTCCTCGGCGAGACGGTCATGCTCATCCAGGACGAGGTCGCCGCCGCGGCCGCCGAGGGGTACGCCCAGGCCGAGGCCGCCGTGGCGGGCGAGCTGACCCGCCGCCGCAACCAGCTCGTCAACCTGCTCCTGGCCCGGCCCCCCGCCTCCCCCGAGGACATCGCCGAACTCGCCCGCGTCGCCCGGTGGCCGGTGCCGCGTACGGTCGCCGCCGTCGCCCTCTACGAACGCCGGCAGGGCGTCGGCCGGCCCGCCCTGCCGCCCGACATCCTCGCCGACCTCAGCCGCTCCAAGCCCTGCCTCATCGTGCCCGACCCGGACGGGCCGGGCCGGAACCGCCTGCTCGACGCCGCCCTCACCGACTGGGTCGCCGTCGTCGGTCCGACCGTGGGGCTGTCGGAGGTCTCCCGGTCGATGCGCTGGGCCCGTCAGGGCCTCGACCTCGTACGCCGTGGCCTCATCGCCGACGACAGCGTCGTACGGTGCGCCGAGCACATGTCCACGCTGATCCTCTTCCAGGACGAGGAACTCCTCGCCGCCCTGTCCACCCGGCAGCTCGCGCCACTGGCCCACCTGCGCCCCAGCCAGCAGGACCGGCTGGCCGAGACCCTGCTGGCGTGGCTGCAGGCGGGGCGCAACGCCAACGAGGTCGCCGTACGGCTGCACGTCCACCCCCAGACGGTGCGGTACCGGCTGCGCCAGCTCGACGACCTGTTCGGCGATCAGCTGCAGGACCCGGACCTGCGGTTCGAGCTGGAGATCGTGCTGCGCGCCCGCGCCCTGCTGTCCGAGGACGCCCGCGCGCGGGAGCCCGCCGAAGGGCAGGTGATCAGCCTCCGCCGCTGACCCCGTCACCGCTGGCGGGACAGCGTGCGGAACGCGAGGACGACGGAGAAGACGGCCAGCGGGATCTCCAGGAGCGCCGCCATCATCACCGCCGTCACCTGGTCCGCGCCCGGCGCGGCGGTGGACACGTCGAACCACGCGTCCGCGACCAGCAGCGTCGCGGTGACCATCGCGGTCAGGCACGCCCGCGCGTCGCGCCGGATGACCAGCACGCCCGTCGTGACGAACGCGAGCGCCTCCAGCGTGTCGAACCCGACCCAGGCGACCTGCCAGTGGGCGGCGGTCGCCGTCGCGGGCAGGCTGGTGGCCAGCACGAACAGCCAGGGCAGGAGCGCCAGGCCCGCGCCGATCAGCCCGAGGCCCAGCCGGACCGGCCACCGCGACCGGGCACGAGACGCGACGCCGGTGGCCGGCGTCCGGGGCGCGACGCGAGGGGCCGGCGTCCGGGGTGCGACGCGAGGGGCCGGCGTCCGGGGCGCGACAGGGGCCGGCGTCCGGGCGGTGGCGCGGCGGTCGGTGCGGGGCCGGGAGGGCGGGGCGGCGGTGATCAGCGACATGATCAAAATCATCGCGTCCGGCGAGGTCACCGTCAGTCACGCCGATATCCGACCTGGGGGTGGTACTGGTTTCACCTCCGAACGGGCGTCCGCTTCATGGCAGGGCGTCCACCACCCGGATTAGGGTCTTCTCATGACTCAAGCGGTTCCCCTGCGCCGCGCCTCCCCCCATTGGAGCGACTACCTTCCGTGGTCGCGCGGTGCGTGGCGGAACACGACGTTCGTCACGGCCGGCGTGCCCGCCCATCTCGTGGCGCTCTCGGTGTTCGCGCTGCCCTGGCTGGACGCGCCCGTCTCCGTGGGGGCGGTCCTGGTCGCGACCCTCGTCTCGCTCGCCCTGCCCCTCCTCCTGCTGCGGCCGTTGAACGCCGTGCAGCGGAGCCGGTTCTGGGGGCTGCTCGGCATCGACGTGCCCGCGCCGCCCCGCGGCCGCCGCGACCTCCGCGCCGTCCTCCGTTCCCCGACGACGTGGCGGGCGCTGATCTACCACGGGCTGGTCGGCCCGCTCCTGGCCGGCGGGGGGCTGCTGGTCGTCGCGATGTGGGCGACCGGCTTCGCGCTGGCGCTGCTGTACGCGTACGCGTGGGCGCTGCCGCCGCACAGCCCGCTCTCCCTCCCGGAGCACCAGAAGTTCATCAACGTCCTGACCGTGTGCGGCGTCCTGCTGCTGATCGTCACGCCCGCCGTCGCGGCGGTGGTGACGCGGCTGAACATCCGGGCCGCCCTGGCCCTGCTGGGACCGAGCCGTACCGAGGAGCTCGAACGCCGCGTCGAGGACCTCGCCGAGAAACGGGCCGGCGTCGTCGACGCCGCGGACGCCGAGCGCCGCCGCATCGAACGCGACCTGCACGACGGCGTGCAGCAGCGGCTCGTCTCGCTCGCGATGAACCTCGGCCTCGCACGGGAGACGCTCACAGACGTGCCGGAGGACGCCATGCGGGTGATCGTCGAAGCGCACGCCGAGGCCAAGGAGGCCCTGACCGACCTGCGGAACGTCGTCCGGGGCCTGCACCCGGCCGTCCTCGACGACCGGGGCCTGGACGCCGCGCTGTCGGGCATCGCCGCCCGCACGCCCCTGCCCGTCAAGCTCCGGGTCGACGTTCCCGCACGCCCCGCGCCGACCGTCGAGGCGGTCGCGTACTTCGTCGCCTCCGAGGCCCTCACCAACGTCACCAAGCATGCCCGCGCCTCGCAGGTGGAGATGGAACTGGTCCGCGTGGAGGACGTGCTGCGAATGACCATCACCGACGACGGCGTCGGGGGCGCCGAGCCCGCGCGCGGCACGGGCCTGACGGGCCTGCGGCAACGCGTCGCGTCGGTGGACGGTACGTTCCGGTTCACCAGTCCGGCCGGGGGGCCGACCGTCATCACCGTGGAGTTGCCGTGCGCGTTGTGATCGCCGAGGATTCCGTCCTGCTGCGAGCCGGGTTGATCAAGCTGCTCGAGACGTCGGGGTTCGAGGTCCTCGCCGCGGCCGACGACGCCGAGGGCCTGCTCGCCGCGGTCGAGGAGCACCGGCCCGACCTGGTGGTCGCGGATGTGCGGATGCCCCCTGGCTACTCCGACGAAGGGGTGCGGGCGGCGCTCGTCATCCGCCGCCAGTGGCCGGAGGTCGCCGTGCTGCTGCTGTCGCAGTACGTCGAGGAGCGGTACGCCGCCGACCTCCTCGCGACCAACACCAGCGGCATCGGCTACCTGCTGAAGGACCGGGTCGCCGACGTCTCGTCCTTCCTCGACGCGCTGCGCCGGGTCGCGTCCGGCGGCACCGCCCTCGACCCGGAGGTCGTCGCCCAGCTGCTCGTACGCCGGCAGAGCGACCCCCTCCAGGCCCTGACCCCGCGCGAACGGGACGTGCTCGCGCTCATGGCCGAGGGCCGCTCGAACAGCGGCATCGCGCAGGCCCTGGTGGTCAGCGAGAGCGCCGTCGCCAAGCACATCAACAACATCTTCGCCAAGCTCGGCCTGATCGACGGCGCGGCCGCGGATCACCGTCGCGTTCTCGCCGTCCTCCGCTTCCTGGAAGGAGGGTCGTGATCGAATCCCCCGATGTACCGCGGACCGGTCCCCGGGAGCCGGTGGCCGAGGCGCCCCCGCGGCGCCCGCGCCGCCGGGCGCTGTGGATCTTCGTGGCGGCCGTGACCGCGTTCGTCGTCATCGTGCCGAACGGCGTGCAGATCTGGGGCCGGTTGATCCGCCAGACGCAGCAGAGCCGCCTCATGGCCGACACCCATCGGATCACGGCGCTGGAAGTGGACATCGGCCCCGGCGACCTGTCCGTCACCGCCGGCGGCACCGGCGGGGTCACGGTGGACCAGACGCTGAAGTGGGCGACGCGCAAGCCGCACGTCCAGGCGACCTGGGAGGGCACCACGCTGCGGCTCAAGGGCGCGTGCGTGTCGTGGGGGCAGTTCTCCGGTCTCTCGTGCAGCGTCGGCCTGCAGATCCGCGTCCCGGCCGGCGTGGCGCTGCGCGCGACGTCCACCTCGGGCGCGGTCGCCGCCACGGGGCTCACCGGGCCCGTGCGGCTGTCGACCACCTCCGGCGTCGTCTCGATGCGGAACCTGACGGGGCCGGTCTGGGCGCGCGCCAGCTCCGGCGTCATCGAGGGGATCGGTCTGCGGTCCGGCCGGGTGGACGCCGCGTTGTCGTCCGGAGCCCTCGATCTGACCTTCGCGGCGGCGCCGCAGGAGGTCACGGCGCGGGCCAGGTCCGGCGCACTGTCCGTCTTCGTGCCGCCGGGACAGCGCTACCACGTGACCACGAAGTCGTCGTTCGGCGACCCGTCCATCGACCGCGGGCTGGCCGACGACACCGCGACGCGCCGCATCGACGCCCAGACCTCCTCCGGCTCGATAGAGATCAGGTACATCCGCCCCTGACCGATCGCACGGCGCCGCCCGCCCGCCCACCGTCGACCGGCGCCGGCCGCTCCCGGTCGACCGGCGCCGCCCGGGTCCGCTGATCGCGTCCGCCCGGCCGCCGCCTGGTGGCGACCTGGCGTCCTGATCCGGCACGGCCCCAGCCGACCGTCCCATCACCGGCCCACGCCACCAGACCCAGGCCGTACGAAAGGCTCGACGCCACCCGCGCTCGTCGTTCCTCGAGCCCTGCGCACGGCCCCGCCGATCAGCGACGCGTGCGCCTCCGGCGGGAAGTCGGCCGTCGACCTTCGCGCACTGCCGGGCGAGGCGCTCCGCGCCGAGCGTCCGGCACGGCCCCGGCCAACCGCCCCACCACCGGCCCGCACCGCCAGGCTAGGACTGCACGAAAGGCTCGGTGATCGCGAGGCCAAAGGACGCGAAAGCCCCCGAACCACCACCCGCGCTCGTCGTTCCCCGAGCCTTTCGTACGGCCCCGCCGATCAGCGCCGGGCGAGCCTGGCGAACACCGGCGACGGCGCGGGCAGCCGGCCGTCGACCACCACGCACTGCCGGGCGACGCGCTCCGCGGCGTCCGGCAGGAACGGCGACAGCTCCGCGCCGAGCGTCCGGCACGCGTCCAGCGACACCGCCAGGACCGCGTCGAGGCGGCGGCCGGCGTCGCGGTCACCGGCCCGTTCGGCGCGCGCGAGCTCCCACGGACGAACCTGGTTGACGAACCGGTTGGCCGCGTCGACGATCGCCCGCACGGCCTCCGTCGCCGCCCGGAAGTCGAACGCGCCGAGCGCGGCGTCGACCAGCGCGGGCGCCCGTTCGCACGCCACGACCACCTCGTCGCCCAAGCGGCCGTCAGAGCCGGGCAGCGCGGGCGGACGGCCGCCGGGGCCGGGCAGCGCGGACGGGCGGCCGTCGCGGTAGCGGTGGATCATCGAGATCACCCGGTTGACGAGGTTGCCGGCGCCGTTGGCGAGCTCGTCGTCGGCTCGCGCGATGAGCCGGTCGTGGGTGAAGTCCGCGTCACCGACCCGGGGCACCTCCCGTAGCAGCCACCAGCGGACCGCGTCGGTCCCGTACGCGTCGACCAGCGCCGTCGGGTCGACGGTGTTGCCGCCCGACTTGCTGATCTTGCGGCCGTCGGCGGTGAGGTAGCCGTGCACCAGGATCTCCGTCGGCAGCGGCAGGCCGGCCGACAGGAGCATGGCCGGCCAGTACACCGCGTGGAACCGGACCACGCCCTTGCCCACGAGGTGGACCCGGCGGTCGGCCGCCGACCACCAGCGCCGCAGGTCCGCGTCGTCGGTGCCGTATCCGAGCGCGGTCAGGTAGTTGCCGAGGGCGTCCCACCACACGTAGATGACCTGGCCGGGATCGCCCGGCACCGGAATGCCCCAGCCGCGGGCGCGGGCGACCGAACGCGAGACGGAGAAGTCCTCCAGCCCGCCCGCGATGAAGCTCAGCACCTCGTTGCGGCGTTCGGCCGGCTCGACGCGCAGGCGGCCGCTCTCGATGAGGTCGTGCAGCCGGTCGGCGTAGCGGGACAGCCGGAAGAACCAGTTCTCCTCGGCGACCCGCTGCGGCGTGGTGCCGTGCTCGGGACAGCGGCCGTCGTCGAGTTCGGCGGGAGCGTAGAACTGCTCGCAGCCGACGCAGTACAGGCCCTCGTAGTGCTTGCGGTACAGGTCGCCCGAGGCCTCGCAGGCCCGCCAGAACCGCTCGACTCCGGCGCGGTGCCGCGGGTCGCGACCGGTATGGATGACGTCGTCGACCGAGAGCGTCAGCGGCCGGTGCAGCGCCACGAACGCCGCCGCGTTCCGGTCGACGAACTCCTGGACCGGAACGCCGGCCCGCTCGGCGGCCTGCACGTTCTTCAGCGCGTTGTCATCGGTGCCGGCCTGCAGCCTGACGTGGTCACCGCGGCGGCGGTGATGTCGGGCCAGCACGTCGGCCTGCACCAGTTCCAGCGCGAACCCGACGTGCGGGCGGGCGTTGACGTAGGGAATGGTGGTGGTGATGTAGACGTGGTGTCGGGTCATCGGAACCTCCCGGAGAGCCGGGGCTCCGATGCGCGAACACGAATCGAGGCCCCGTGCCAGGGCCTCGGATTCGTACGTCCGTCAAGCGTCAGCGGCCCCGTGCGGGGCGCATCATCACCTGACCTACGGACGTGTTCATGCCTCCACCATACGGTCCGCGGCCCCGTACGGCACGGTGATTTCCACGGCTACCCCTTGTCGGTCTCGGTGGCCAGCAGGTCACGGACGGCGGCGTCGATGAAGGCGGCGTCGGCGGGGTTGGCGCCGCCGCCGGTCAGGTGGCCCCAGATCCCGGGGATCACCCGGACCCGGCCGCCGGGGATGTGCCGCGCGGCGCGGATCTCGTCCTCGGGCGGGAAGTACAGGTCCTTCTCCGCGGGGAGGGCGAGGGTCTCGGCCGTGATGGAGCCGAGCGCGCGCTCGAGGTCGCCGTCCATCCCGGGCGTCGCCGACACGTCGGCGTGCCGCCAGGTCCACAGCATCGCCAGCAGGTCATTGGCGTCCTGGTCGATGAAGTTGGCCTCCCAGAAGCCGGGCAGGAAGTCCTCCAGCGTCGTGAAGCCGAGCTGCCGGTAGGTCTCCTCCCAGTAGAAGGCCTGGGAGAACCCCCAGCCGGCGTAGACCCGGGAGAACGCCCTGATACCCGCGAGAGGCGGCGTCTCATAGCGCCCGTCGCGGTAGGCGGCGTCCAGGGTGAGGGTCGCCCGCAGGCTCTCGATGAACACCGCGTTGTGCGGCGAGGTCTTCGGCGCCCCGCAGAACGGCAGGGCGCGCGCGACCATCTCGGGATGGCTCACCGCCCACTGATAGGTCTGCAGGGCGCCCATCGAACATCCGAGGACGAGTGCGAGCCGTTCGATGCCGAGGTGCTCGGTCACCAGGACGTGCTGGGCCCGGACGTTGTCGCGGATGGTGACGTCGGGGAAGTCGGCGGCGGCGTGCGGCGGCGGGGTGTTGGAGGGGGACGAGGACACGCCGTTGCCGAACAGGTTCGGCACGATGACGAAGTACTTCCGCGGGTCCAGCGCCCGGTCCTCGCCGATCAGCCACTCGTTGGACCGGTGATCCCCGGCGAACCAGGTGGGGAACAGGACGGCGTTGGTCCGGTCGGCGTTCAGCCGACCGTACGTCTTGTAGGCGAGCCGGGCCGGCCGCAGGGTGTCCCCGTTCTCCAGCGCGAAGTCGGGAAGCTCCAGGATCTCGTGGTCAGTGGACAAGCGACTCTCCAATGAGGGGATCTTCGTGATCGGGTCGGGGAACGGCGCGGGCGGCGGTCTCGAAGAGCCGGTCCTCCTCGCCGATCCGGCAGATGAGCTGCAGCCCGGTGGGCAGGCCGTCGACCGTCCCGGCCGGGATGGTGAGCGCGGGCAGCCCGAGAACGTTCCAGGCGCTGGTCAGCGCGAGCAGAGCGTCCCGTACGCGCACCCGCCCGCCGTCCAGGTCGACCTCCCGCCGGTCGATGGGCGGCGCGGTGATCGGCACGGTCGGCAGCGCGAGGACGTCATGGTTCTCGAAGAGCGCGGCGACGGCGGCGGCGAGCCGCGGGCGTGCCCGCAGCCCCCGCACGTACCGCCAGGCGGGCACGGTGGCGGCCGTCCGGAGGCGTTCGAGGACCTCCGGGTCGAACAGGCCGGGCCGCTCGGCCAGGCGTTCGGCGTGGACGGCCGGCGCCTCGCCGCTCTGGATCGCGACGAACGCCTCATGGAGGTCCTCGGCGACCCGCTGCGGGAGGCGGAGCACGTCGAGCGGGCCCTCCAGCGCGGTACGCGCCGAGCGCAGGACGCGGGCGTCGGCGGGGAAGAGCGCGCGAGTGTCGAGCCAGCCGACTCGGGACGCGCCCTCCGCCGACGGTCCGCGGTCCGGGACGAGTGCGCCGTAGGCGATCCGGCAGTCGTCCGCGCTCGCGGCGAGCAGGCCGACGTGGTCCAGCGTCTCGGACAGGGGGAAGACGCCGTCGGTCGAGATCACGCCGTACGCGGGCTTGAATCCCGATACCCCGCACAGCGCCGCCGGGATGCGGACGGAACCGCCGGTGTCGGTGCCGATGGCGAGGGGGACCATGCCCGCCGCCACGGCCGCGGCGCTTCCGGCGCTGGAACCGCCGGACATCCGCGCGGGATCACGCGGGTTGCGGCAGGGGCCGGTCGCGGAGCGGTCGCCCGTCGGGCCGTAGGCGAACTCGTGGGTCGTCGTCTGACCGACCAGGATCGCGCCCGCCTCCTTCAGCCGCCGGACACAGCCGGCGTCGGTGGAGGACACGTGGTCGGCGAAGTGCCGGGAGCCCATGGTCACGGGCCGGTCCGCGACCATGATGACGTCCTTGACCGCCACCGGTATGCCGTGCAGGGGGCCCCGGTCGAGGCCGTCGGCGAGTTCGCGGTCCGCCTGCCGGGCAGCGGCCAGCGCCTGGTCGGCGGACACGGTCGTGAACGCGTTGACGAGGGGGTCGAGCCGGGCGACGGCGTCGAGCGAGTGGCGCGCGAGGTCGGTGGCCGTGATCCGGCGTCGCCGCAGGTCCGCGGCGAGGTCGCGGAGCGACCGGCCGGCGAAGTAGCCGCCGGTCGCGGCGCTCGTACGGGAGGAGGTCACGGTGTTTCCTTGGGAGTCGGCGGCCGCCGTCACACGTGCCGGAAGCCGGGAAGCAGGTCGAGCAGGGGGATGATCGTCGCCGTGCACAGCGCCATGACGGCGGTGTAGGCGACCATCGGCGGCAGGTGCGGCGGCAGCCGCCGGGCCAGCGTCGCCGCGAGCGGGGGTGCGATCATAGCGCCGAGCAGGGCACCGAAGATGATCGCCTGGAGCGTTCCACCGAAGGCCAGCACGGTGGCCGGGGCGACCGACACGACGGGGACGAAGGTCGGGTACCAGCCGTGGGCCGCATGGCGCCCGCGCCAGAACATCACGCCGCAGGCCGCCGTCAGGATCTGGGCGGCGAGCAGGTGCGGCAGCAGACCGCTGCCGTACGCGGGCGCGGCGGGGTTCAGGAGGAAGTGCAGCACGCAGCCCAGCAGCAGCGCGGCTCCGGCCCACTCATTGCCGTAGAACTGGGCCTCGGTGAGGTCCGCGAGGATCCGGCGCGGCACCCAGGACGGGGCGTGGCGGACCTGGGCCGGCGGCATCGGCTCGGTAGGGGTGAGGCTCGCCCGGAGGGGCGGCATCCATGGGAGCCGGGTGCAGATCGAGCAGGCGATGAGGCCGCCGAGGGACATGGCCAGCACGCTGCCCACCACCGGTGACAGGCCCAGCGGGACGCACACCTCGTTCACCGCCAGCACGGCGATGGGCGTGACGAGGGTGGCGCCCAGCGCCGCCCCGGTCACGGCGACGAGCCAGCCCTCGCCGTACAGGATCACCACCGCGGGCGGGACGGAGACGAACGGCGCGAACGTCGGCTGCCAGCCGCCCGGCCTCGACAGCGTCCACCCCCACAGCAGGTTGCTCGCCACCACTCCCAGGCCACCGCTCAGGGCGACCCACGGCCACATCCCCGTGCCGCACGCCTGCGTGAACCCCTGGTAGCGGGCTCCCCGCCGCCGGGCGGCGTGCGCGAACGCCGCACCGGCGATCATGAACAGGCCGCCGAGCGCGGACTTGGCCAGCGTCGCCTCGGTGGTGTCGCCGAGGATCCAGTACACGTACCAGGCCGGATGGGCGTAGCCGAGCCGCCAGGAGGTGTACCCGGGAACGACGGCGGGGAGCGCGGGCCGCAGGAGGGTCAGCGCCAGCGCCAGCGACGACGCCAGAGCGACGACCGTGATGGCGGTGGCCCAGAGCCTGAGTGCGTGCGCGCGTTCGGGGGCGCGGAGTGTCGTCGTGGTCATCGCGACCGGTCCTCAGCGCGGGGCCGCGGGGCTGCGGGTGTAGCCGAGCATCGGGTCGTACAGGTCGGTGCGCCGGTCGCGGATCAGGTCGTTCAACGGAGTCCAGATCGGGGCGCTGCGGGCGGAGACGACGTCGATGTCGGCCGTCAGGATGGTCTCCTCCTCGGCGCCCGCGACCCGGCCGATCGGCCAGCCGTTGGTCCCGGCGATGAGCGAACAGCCGAGGAAACGGGCGTCCCGGTCGGTCCCGACCCGGTTGGCGGCGGCGATGAACACGTTGTTGACGTGCGCGGCGGTCATGGTCAGGTACGAGGCCATGCACCTGCCGCTCTCGTCGAATATCGGCGGTGGCGTCCACACCCAGTTGTTGACGCTGCAGATGATGTCCGCGCCCTGCTGGGCCAGCAGCCGGGGCACCTCGGGGAACCAGATGTCCCAGCAGACCAGCAGGCCGATCCGCCCGATCCGCGTCTCGAACACCGGAAAGCCCAGGTCACCGGGGGTGAACCACAGCTTTTCCTCGTTCCACAGGTGGGCCTTGCGGTAGCGGCCCACATAGCCGTCCGGTCCGACGAGGACGGCCGTGTCGTACAGGCGCACGCCGTCGCGTTCGGCCAGGCCGCCGACCAGGTACACCCCACGCTGCCGGGCGAAGGACTCCCAGGCCCGGACCGTCTCCCCGTCCGGAACGCTCTCCGCGTGGTCGTACGCCTCGGCGCGGGTGCGGAAGCTGTAGCCCGTCGTCGCCAGCTCCGGCAGGACGATCAGGGTGGCGCCGTCGTCGGCGGCACGGGCCGCCAGGGCGAGCGCCCGTTCGGAGTTGGCGGCGCGGTTCTCCAGGCCGACCTGGGGGTCGAACTGGATCACGGCGACCCGCGCCGGGCTGACGGACGAGTCGGGCGCCGATGATCCGTGCGGAGGGGTGGTCGTCATCGCGGGGTCCTTTCCCGTTGCCCAAACGTTTGGGCCAAACGTTTGGGTTAGCATGAACTCCCATGCCGGAAGCCGTCAAGAGGCGAGCGGCGATCCGACTCGCCGATCGCCTCAGGAGGACCGGGCTGGCGACCATCCGGAGCGAGGCGGGTGGACGGCCACCCTGGACCGCGCGGGCGGGCGACCGCCCCGAGCGAGGCAGGCGGACGGCCACCCCGAGCAGCGCGGGCGGACGGCGGCAGCGGACGGTGCGGGCAGCCGGTGCGATGGTTGCCCCGCGACGCGGCCACCGGCATAAGGTGAGCCGGTGCCGAAGGAGGTGAGGGGTTCGTGGCGGACCCGAAGGCTCGCCCGGTGACTCTGCGGTCCATCGCCGATCAGCTCGGGCTGCACGTCTCCACCGTCTCCCGTGTGCTGAACGGGCCCGCCGAGGACGGTGTGCGCGCGGCCTCCGGCGACACCGCCGAGCGCATCCGCCGTCTGGCCGCCGAACTCGGCTATCAGCCCGACCCCCACGGCAGCGGTCTGCGCACCGGGCGCAGCAGGCTCATCGGGGTCTTGGTCCCCCGGCTGTCCGACCTCGTGCTCTCGACGATCTACGAGGGCATCGACGAGGCGGCCGGCGAACACGGGCTCACCACCATCGCCGCCAACACCCTCGATGACGACGAGACCCGGCGAACGCGAACGAAGATGCTGCTCGCCCGCCGCGTCGACGGCCTGATCTTCGGCGACGCCCGCCTCGACGACGCCTTCCTCGACCGGCTGGCCACGGACGGAGTGCGGTTCGTCCTGGTCAACCGCAGGGCGGGCGACCACCCGTCGGTGACGCCCGACGACCGGCTCGGCGGCCGGCTGGCCGCCGAACACCTCCTGAGCCTGGGCCACACCGACGTCGCCGTCATCGCGGGCTCGCCGTTCGCCAGCACCGGCGCCGACCGCACCGCCGGTTTCATCGACCACTACCGGGACCACGGCATCCGCGTCCCGGAGGCACGGGTGCTGTGCTCACCGTTCGACACCGCCGGCGGGCGAGCCGCCGCGGACGAGCTGCTCCGATCACCGGACCGGCCCACCGCGATCTTCGCCGTGAACGACTTCGCGGCGATCGGCGCCCTGGGCGCGGCCCGCGATCACGGCCTCCGGGTCGGTACGGACGTCGCGATCATGGGCTACAACGACACCCCGCTGGCCGCGGAACTCCCGATCCCGCTCACCAGCGTCGCCGTTCCGATGCACGAGATCGGCCGCCGCGCCCTCGAACTCCTGACCCGCCTGCTGGCGGGCGAGGACGTCGGTTCGGAGCGCCTCTCCCCGGTCTTGGCCCCCCGCGCCTCGACCGGCCCCGCCCGCGCATAGGGCCGCCGCATCCCCGCGCAAGGGCAGAAGCCTCCCGCCTGGGCGTCGGCTCTTGGAGGTTGCCTGACGGCGATATACCCGGATCGTTGCTCCCCGCAGTGCACGAAAAGCTCGGTGATGGCGCAGCCGTACCGGGCCGAAGTCGGCGAAATCGCCACGTCCTGTCCACGCTGGCCGAGAGTTTCGCGCAGCCCGCCATCGGGAGCATGCGCCGCCCTGCGATCCGGAGAACCTGGCGATCTGCGGGCTCGGCGCCCGGTGGCTGAGAGCCTGCGCGGGCAGGTCACGGCACCGGCTCTGCCCAGGCGCGGGTCAGTTGGCGACGCAGCAAGGGCAGCGGGCTGTCGGTGTCGCCGCGGAGCCGCTCATCAAGGCGAACCAGCGTCTCGCACCGGGCCAGGAACACTCCGCATGTCGCGGTCTCCCGGGCGTGACCTGCCTCGATCGCGATCCGGACCGCCGCCGGAGCGCCGACCGAGATCGCGAGGCCCGCGATGTCCTTCACCGGTTCGGCCAGTTCGGCGTCCGTCCAGTCGAGGACGCCGGCGAGGGTGCCGTCCGGGCGCACCACCAGGTGCTCGCCCTTGAGATCGGCGTGCACCAGCACCGGCTCCACGACGGGGATCGGCCTCGGCGACCGGAGCGGTGTCGCGGAGACCGTCTCGGTACCGGACAGACGGAGCCGGGCCGCTTCGGCGCGCGCCGTGAGTCGCTCCCAATCGATCGGTCCGCCCAGAGGCACGCCGATCGCTTCCACCCTGGTCGCCGGGATCGAGTACAGCCCACGCAGCAGCATGGCGAGTTGCGTCTCGCCGACCGACGAGAGGGTCCGCTCCTCACCGGATGCGCCGTGCAGCCGGGCGTCGACGGTGAAGCCGCAGCCGGGAGCCCACTCACCATGGCCGACCGAGTGCGGAACGGGAACGTCGGTGTACGGGCGGATCAGGTCACGCAGTGCCAGTTCACGTCGCTGGCGATGGCTCGCCGTCCGGTCCAAAGCGAATCGGGCCACGTAACGATCGGCGACCCACCACGACTTGTGCTCGCCGCCCTCGCCGATGGGACGCAGCGGCGGCGGATGGTCCAGCCCGAGGACGGCCTGGATCAGGGCGGCGGCTTCCCCGGCCGTCGGCTGCTCTGTGGTCATATCGGAGATTGTCCAGGCGCAACCCGGATGGCCGATAGGGCGCGGCGCACCGGTGCCGAGGATTCTCGTCATTGGAGCGACGGAAATCCTCGGCACAGACGCGCAGCTCCAGGACGGTACGAGAGGGTGCCCCGCCGGGGCGTCGGTTCTCGCGGGTGTGAGCGACGGAAGCTCGTCCCAGGCGGGGACCAGGTTGCGCACCAAGTAGAGCCTTCGGCGGCCGGGACGACCGTGCGGAAGCGTACGGAAGGCTCGGCGATGGCACCGCAATAGTGGGTCGAAGTCGGCGAATCGCCACCTGCGACCTGCGTTGACCGAGTGTTTCGCGCATCCCACCGGTCAGGAGCCGTGGGCCGCAGGTTCCGGTCCGCCGATGGGCGACCGCGATTCGCGAATCGTGGCCGCGTCGGGCCAGCTTCTGTAACATCGTCTGTTACAGGAGGTGGTCATGGCGGCGAACAGTCGGCTTACTATCGCCGTGCACGCTCTCGCCTGGCTGGCGCTGGCGCAGCGGCAGGGGCGGGATCAGCTCACGTCGGACCAGGTCGCCGCCAGTGTCAACACCAACCCGGTGATCATCCGCCGCAGCCTCGGCGACCTCCGCCGGGCGGGTCTCGTCAGCGTCCGTCACGGCCCGGGGGCCGGCTGGAGCCTCGCCCGGCCGGCCGAGGAGATCCTCCTCGTAGAGGTCTATGACGCGGTCGAGCGGGATCCGCTGTTCGGGATGCATCACACCGAGCCGAACCTCGAATGCCCGGTCGGCAAGGGCATTCGCCCGGCGCTCGGGTCGATCTACGACGGAGCCGAGCAGGCCCTGCGACGGGAGCTCGGCCGCACGTCGATCGCCGACGTGCTCCGGCAGACCCTGCGGGCGAGCTGAGTGACCATGCCCGCCGCGCCGCCGGGGCGAAAATGTAACAACGTTGATTACAGAAAGGACTGCCTGATGAGTGGAGCCCGGTCGCAGGTCTTTGAGCTGCGGCAGTACACGTTGTACAGGGGCACGCGCGACGTGCTGATCGATCTCTTCGAGCGGGAGTTCGTCGAGTCGCAGGAGGCGACCGGCATTGAAGTGATCGGCCAGTTCCGCGGCGTGGACGCCGCCGACCGGTTCGTCTGGCTGCGCGCCTTCCCGGACATGCGGAGCCGGGAGACCGCACTCCGTGCCTTCTACGGCGGTCCCGTCTGGGCGGCCCACCGGGACGCGGCGAGGGCCACGATGGTCGATACCGACGACGTGCTGCTGCTGCGGCCCGTGGATGAGGGCTCCGGCTTCCCGGTGCCGAGCGGACCGCGGCCCCCGGTAGGCCGGGCCGAGTCGCCGTCCTCGCTGGTCGTCGCGACGCTTTACCGCCGCGACCGGCCCTTCGACGAGGAGTTCGCCGAGCTCTTCCGCCGCCGGGTGCGGCCGGTGCTGGCCGAAGCGGGTGCCGCGCCGCTGGCGTACCTGCAGACCGAACACGCCGAGAACACCTACCCCGCTCTGCCCGTACGGACCGGCGAGAACTTCTTCGTGTGGTTCGCCCGGTTCACCGGCCATGCCGACGCCACCGCGCGCCTACGGCGGCTGGAGGATTCGCGCGCGTGGCGTGAGGACGTGGTCCCGCGACTGTCGGCGGTCCTCGCAGGCGCGCCCCAGCGGCTGATGCTGACCCCGACCGCACGGTCCCTCCTGTGCTGAGCCCCCGGGCGACCGGGGGCGTACCGCCTACCAGCGGTTCCAGTGCAGGACCTCGTCGCGTGGGATGCGGCGGGCGGGCTTGAAGTCGGTCCCGATGGTGTACGCCAGTGGGATGAACGCGGCGAGCATGACCTCGTCGTACGGGACGCCGAGCACCTTGGCGAGTTCGCGTTCGAGGGGGCCTTGGGCGGTGGTCCAGACGGTGCCGAGGCCGCGGGCGCGAGCGGCGAGCATGAAGCTCCACACCGCGGGCAGGATCGATCCCCAGGTCATGGACTGGTCGAGCACCGATGCCCGGTCGGTGCGTCCCTCCACGGCCGGGATGACGAACGCGGGCACGCGGTGGATGTTGTCGTACAGATGCCGGAGCCCGTCGTAGATGCGTTCCATGCTGCCGGGGTGGGCGTTCATGCGGCGCAGGTCGCGGTCGTTGACCGGTTGTCCGCCGCCGGTGGCCAGGGCGCGGCGGAAGATGTCGGCGACGATCTGTCGCTGGTCGCGGTCGGTGACGATGAGGAAGTGCCAGCGCTGGCGGTTGCGGCCGGTGGGCGCCTGGGTGGCCAGGTCCACGCATTCCTCGATCAGTTCGCGGGGGACGGGGCGGGACAGGTCGAGGCGCTTGCGCACCGCGCGGGTGGTGGACAACAGTTCGTCGGGGGTCAGCTTCAGGGTCATCGCTTGCTTCTCCTCGGTTGTCGCGACGGGGATCAGGAGTCGGCTGGCGCCGACACCGGCTCGGCGGTGGGCGCCGGGGCGCGCAGGCCGAGGGAGGTGATGAGGACGCCGCGCAGTGAGAAGGCTCCGGCGGTCAGGAACGCCAGCCGGTAGCCGGAGAGGGCGGAGTGGCCGAGCGGCATGACGGCCGCCACGACACCGACGCCGACTCCCGCGCCGACCTGCACGGATGAGGTGATCAGTTCGGAGGCCAGACCCTGCTGGTCGTCGGGCAGGCCGCCGACGGCGGCGATGTCGAGACTGGGGAAGGACAGTCCGTTGCCGATGCCGTGGATGAGCAGGGCGGGCAGCAGGACGGTGACGTAGTCGCCGGTGGCGCCGGCTCACAGGAACAGCAGGATGCCGGTGGCCTGAATCAGCATTCCGAGTGCGGCCACGCGTCCGAGGTCCCAGCGGTTGATCAGCTTGACCGTAGGCGACCGCGTACCCGGACATCAGCCACTGCAGGGTGCTCTCCGGCAGGGACAGGTCACGCCCGATCGAGGGCAGCGCGACGCCCATGAGAGACAGGTCCATCGAGTCCAGGAACACGGCTGCGCACAGCAGGACCAGGGCCGCCTGTCGCCGGCTGCCGGGAACGGTCACCACAACTCCATCTGATCGCCAACAATCTGTGGACAGATGATCCAGACCGTAGGGCGACAAATCATCTGCTGTCAAACAATTGGCGATCAGACGGTTGCTGTACGATCGATTTGATCGAACAGGTGAGAGGATCAGCGCCGACCATGACAGCGGATCGTTCGAGGCCGACCTACTTCCCGCGGTTGGCGGCGGAACGTCTGGACATCGCCTTGTGCCGGGCCTCGGCCGCGATCGCACGGGCGGCCGACGCGCATGCCGGCGAGCACGGCCTGGGGGTGGGCCAGCATCTGGTGCTGAAGATGCTCGAGGCCGTCGGCCCCTGCTCGCAGCAGACACTGAGCGAAGAGCTGCGCATCGACCGTACGGTCATGGTGAGCGTCTGCGACGACCTGGAGAAGGCGGGTCACGTGCGCCGGGAGCGCAACCCTCGGGACCGGCGCTCGTACGCCGTCACCATCACCGACGCGGGGCACCGGCGCCTCACCGAGGCCGAGGCGTCGATCCCGGGCTTCCTTGAGGACACCTTTCACGACCTGACCGCCGCGGAGCGAGACCAACTGCGCGTCCTCCTGGGAAAGCTCCTGCGCCTCCCGGACTGAGCCCGCCCGCACCGTGCCCCGGCCGGTGCCGGTCGATCCAGGTTGGATCAGGGTTGTCATTCAATTGATTGATTGAATATGTTCCGGCATGCCGACACGGAGGACGCCACAGTCCGGGGGTCGCGGCACGGCGGCATCGCAGACCCGGGAGCGGATTCTCGAGGCCGCCGTGGCCGAGTTCGGAGCCAAGGGGTACGCGGGCGCGCGCACCGCCGGGATCGCCGAGCGCGCGGGCGTGAACCAGCAACTGATCTCGTACTACTTCGGCGGCAAGCAGGGCCTGCTGGAGGAGTTGCGCCGACGCTGGCAGCGGACCGAGGCGTCGATCGCCGCTCAGGACGCGTCGTTCGACGAGTCGATCGCCGCCTATCTGAACGCGATGTTCGATCGGCCCGACTGGGCGCGACTGGTGATCTGGCAGGCACTGGGTGACTGCCCCTTCACCGACGCCGAGGAGGGCGAACGCCACCTGGAGGCCCAGCGGGCCCGACTGGCCGAGTCGGTGGCGAGGATTCGTGCACGTCAGCGGGCCGGCGAGGTCACCGACGCGGTCGAACCGGAGTTCGCGCTGCTCATCGCCTACGCGGTGGCCTTCGCTCCGATCGCGATGCCGCAGTTCGTACAAGAGCTGTTGGGCGATGATCCGCTGTCGCCGCTGGTCCGGGATCGGCTGCACGACCAATTGATCAAGCTTCTCGGCACAGCCGGCGATTAGGGAGTTCACGGAATGGTCGCGGTCGTCTTCGGAGCCCGGGGAAATGTGGGCCGGCATGTCGCCGCAGGTCTGCTCGCGGCGGGTGAGGAGGTCCGGGCGACGAGCCGGACCCCCGACGCGGCGGGCCTTTCGCCGCGGATGCGGGTCGTGGCGGCCGATCTCGAACGGGCCGAGACCCTGCCCGCCGCCCTGGACGGCGCCGAGCAGGTCTTCCTCTACGCCAAACCGGACGGCGTCCAGGGTTTCGTCGAGGCCGCCGAAGCCGCAGGCGTACGGCACGTGGTGCTGCTGTCATCGGCGTCGATCGTGGCCCCCGGCGCCGAGCAGAACCCCATCGCCCGCCAGCACCGGGCCGTCGAGCTCGCGATCGAGCGGTCCGGCATCGACTGGACGTTCATCCGCCCGGGGATGTTCGCCACCAACACGCTGTGGTGGTGGCAGCGGTCGATCCAGACCGAAGGAGTCGTCCGCAACCCGTATCCGGACGCGCAGACCGCGCCCGTGCACGAGAAGGACATGGCGGCGCCGGCGGTGACCGCGTTGACCGAGCCGGGACACCAGGGGCAGGCGTGCACCGTCTAAGGCGCGGAGTCGCTCACCCTTCGGCAGCAGGTCGAGCACATCGGTGGGCCGACGACTTCCGCTGACGCTTGTGCCGAGGATTTCCGTCGTTGGAGCGACGAAAATCCTCGGCACAGATGACAGCCGGTCAGCGGCGGTACAACGTGAGGTTCTCCTCGCCGATGCGGTCGCGCAGGGCCGGGTTGTCGATGCCGAGGCCCTCCTTCTCGGCGGCGACGAGGAGGCCGACCTTGCCGACGTGCTGGTTCGTCTGGACCGCGCGGGTCGCCTCGCCTGCCTCCTCCAGCGGATAGACCGTGGACAGCGTCGGGTGGATCATGCCCAGGCCGATCAGGCGGTTCGTCTCCACGGCCTCGAGGTAGTTGAAGCCGTGGCTGCCGACGATGCTCTTGATGTTCATCCACAGGAACCGGTTGTCGTACTCGTGCCGGTAGCCCGTCGACGAACCGCAGGTGACGATCTTGCCGCCGCGCCGGGCGACGTACACCGACGCGCCGAACGTCTCCGCGCCGAGGTACTCGAACACGATGTGCGGGTCCTCGCCGGTGAGGCTGCGGATCCGCTCGCCGAGCCGCCGCCACGCCTTCGGGTGGCGCAGGCCCTCGTCGCCGAGTTCCAGTTCGCTGCGGTTGATGACGTGCTCGCAGCCCTGCCGCCGGACGAGGTCGGCCTTCTCCTCGGAGCTGACGACCGCGACCGGAACGCCACCGCCGTTCTTGACGAGCTGCACGGCGTACGAGCCGAGGCCGCCCGTGCCGCCCCAGACGAGCACGACGTCGCCCTGCTTCATCCGGGCGCCGTGCGCGCCGACCAGCATCCGGTACGCCGTCCCGGCGCACAGCGTGTTGGCCGCCGCCTCCTCCCACGTCAGGTGCGCGGGCTTGCGGATCAGCTGGTTGGCCTTGACGACCGTGAACTCCCCGAACGCGCCGAAGTTGTTCTCGTACCCCCAGGCGAGGGCGTGGCTCGACACGCCGTCCTCCTGGCTCGCGGGCTCCTGGTCGTCGATCACACCGGCGTGAATGACGACCCGGTCGCCGACCGCGTAGTTGCGCACGCCGCTGCCGACGCGCACGACGACGCCTGCGGCGTCGGAGCCGAGGACGTGCCACGGCTGGTCGTGCCGGGCGCCCCACGGGCCGGTGCGGCCGAGCTTCTCCAGGAACGCGAACGTCGGGATCGGCTCGAAGATCGCCGACCAGATCGTGTTGAAGTTGATGGCCGCGGCCATCACCGCGACGACGGCCTCGTCCGGGGCCGGCTCCGGCATCTCGACCTCGCCGACGTGGATCGAGCGCCGGACGTCCTTGTCCGTCTCGCCGTCGAAGATGCCCACCTCGTCCTTGAGCGTGTGCGCGGCACGGAACCGCGTCGGCAGCTCGCAGGCGAGCAGGTCGGCGGGCCCGGCACCCGCGCGGACCGCTTCGAGCAGATCGGACATGGAACCTCCTACTAGGTGAGCAGTGCCCCCAGATGTCCGGCGAGGGCGTGCACGGCGGGCGGATCGAGCAGGTTCAGGTGGTGAGCGCCCCGGATCGGGACGACCTCCAGGCGCGGGCAGAGGTCGCCGAGACCGTTCGTCTCGTCGAGCTCGTAGCGGGCGTCCCGTACGGTCCAGGGCGTCGGCTCGGTCGCCCGGTACAGGACCACGCGCCCGTCGTACGGCTCGGGCCGGTACGCCTCCAGCGACCGCGTGTCCTCGTGCGACGTGAGCTGGTGCTGCAGGATCGCGGGCGGCAGCCGCTCCATGAGCGGCGCGGCGCGCTCCATCACGAGGGCGAGCTGCGCGTCCTCGTCGAGCGGTCGCAGTTCCTCGAGGTCGAGCACGACCCCGAGGTCGTAGGTCTGGTTGAGGTAGGCCGCGAAGTCGGCGTACCGGCGGGCCGCGGCCTCCGCCGGGTCGTCGGCGCGACGAGGGATCCCCGCGTCGAACAGCGCGAGCAGCTCGACGTCGCCGAGGAGCCGGGCCGTCTCGTACGCCACCACGCCGCCGAACGACCAGCCGCCCAGCCGGTACGGGCCCTCGGGCTGCGCCTCGCGGATCAGCTCGGCGTACCGCGCGGCGCGCTCCTCCACACTCGGCGCGTCCGCGAACCGCTCCAGCCCGAAGAACGGGCCGCCGACGAGCGTGGCGAGCTGCCGGTACACGCCCGTCGTCCCGCCGGCCGGGTGCGCGCAGAAGAACGGCCGTCCCCGGGTCGCCGGGCCGAGCGGCCGTACGATGCGCCGCGCGGCCTCCTCCTCGCCCGCGCGGATCACCGAGGCGAGGTGCTCGACCGTCGGGTGCGCGAACAGCTCGGCGTGGTCGATCGGGCGGCCCACCTCGAGCTCGAGGATCTCCAGGACCGTACGGGCCTGATCCTCGCGCCCGCCGAGGGCGAAGAAGTCGTCGGTCGCCGAGACGCGGTCGGCGCCGAGGACGCGCTCGAAGACGCGGACGACGAGGCGTTCGGCGGCGTCGCGGGCGTCGACGAACCCACGGCGCGGCTCCGCCGGGGCGGGCGACGACTCCGCGTCGGCCAGGCCCAGCTCGGTGAGCGCCCAGGTCGTCAGCACGTGGACGCTGCCGCCCTGCAGCAGGACGGTGGCGGGCACGGTCAGGCCGAGGTCGTGTTCGAGCGCGCTCTTGATGCGGACCGCCACGAGCGAGTCCAGCCCCAGGTCGGTCAGCGACTGCGCCGGGTCGGGGCTGAACCCCAGGACGGTGGCGACCCGGTCGGCGACCCGGTCCCGGACCAGCGCGCGGGCGGCGGACGGCTCGGCCGCGCGCAGCGCCTCCGCGCCCGGCCAGTCGTCCGCGGCCTGCGGGAGCGCCGCGACCAGCCCGGAGAAGTAGGGCATCCGGCCGAGCTCGGGGAACGTCGCGACCGCCTGCCGCGGGTCGAAGCGGAGCACGCCGGTGGCCGCCCGGCCGTGGGCGAGCAGCGCCTCGAACGCCTCCGCGCCCTCCTCGGGCGTGATCGGGTCGATGCCGCTCGCGGGGCCGCCGCTCAGGTTCGCCGCGCCGCCGACCCGCGACCAGGTGCCCCAGTTGATCGTGTAGGCGGGCACGCCCCGCTCCCGGAGCGACCCGGTGAAGGCGTCGACGGCGGCGTTCGCGGCGGCGTACGCGCCCTGGCCGGGCGAGCCGAGCAGCGCGGCGGCCGAGGAGTACACGACCCACCAGTCGAGCTCGCGCCCGCGCGTCGCCGCGTACAGCCGGTGCGCCCCGTCGACCTTCGGCGCCCAGACCCGCCGCAGGTCGGCCGGGTCGATGTCGGTGAAGATCCGGTCGGCCAGCCCGCCCGCCGCGTGCACGACGCCGCGCAGCCGGTCCCCGGCGGCGGCGACCATCCGTTCCGCGACGCCGGGCGCGGCCACGTCGCCGAGGACGACCTCGACCTCGACGCCGCTCTCGCGCAGCTCGCTGATGGCCTTCTCCGCGTCGGGCGGCGGGCCGCTCCGCCCGGACAGCACGATCCGGCCCGCGCCGCGCTCGGCCAGCAGGCGGGCGGTGACGAGCCCGAGGCCGCCGTACCCACCGCTGATCACGTACGCGCCCCCGCGCCGGACCACCGGCCGCGCCCGACCACCGCCGACCCGACCGTCGCCCCGGCAGGCGTCATCAACACGGCCGACGCCACGGTGAGGATCGTCGAGGCGGGCGGCGTTCAGCCGGGCGACGTAGCGGGCGCCGCCGCGTCGGGCGATCTCGGTGTCGGCGGGGCGGGCGCGCAGTTCGGCGGCGATCGCCTCGACGGCCGCGTCCGCCGGTCCGTTCGGGTCGAGGTCGAGATGGGTGGCGCGCAGGCCCGGCGTCTCGAACCCGAGCACCCGGACCATCGCGCCGGCGAACGCCTGCCCCGGGTCGCCCTTGCCGGTCCCGGTCGGGCGGAGCGCGCCCCGCGTGACCAGCCACAGCCGTGGCGGCACTGACCCGCTGGTCAGGCCGCGGACCAGGCCGGACACCGCGAGGACGAGGCGTTCGTCGGTCAGGTCGCCGGGTGTCACGGTGACGACGTGGGCGGGCACGACCGCCGCCGTCACCAGGTCGCGGGCCCACCGTTCGGCGGCGGCCCAGTCGTCGACCTCGCGGACGACGCCTTCGGGCAGCGCCCCGGTGATCGGGTCACCGGGTGCGGCCAGCACGACGGCGTCCGCGAACACGTCACCGTCGGCCCCGGAGCCCTCGGCCGACGACGCCGCGCCCCCAGGAGCCTCGATGGCGGCGGCCGGGGCGTCGGCCGGGGACGCCTCGGCCGGTTCCCAGACGATCTCGGCGAGCTTGGCGCTCAGTGGCACGGGCAGGTCCGTGCGCCCGTACGAGCGCATCCGGACGTCGGTGGCCTCGACCAGGATCCGTCCCGTCTCCCCTACCAGGCGGAGGCTGACCAGGTGGCCGTCGTCGGCGGGGGTGTGGCGGATCAGGCAGCGACCGCCGTGCCGCGTCGGCCCGTGCACCCGCAGGCCGCCGATCGACTCCGGCAGCCAGGCGCCTTCGCCGAGGAGGGCGGCGGCCGCGGCCAGGCAGCGGCCGAACACGTCCGGGTGCAGCCGGAAGTGCCGGTTGCCCTCCGCGGCCGGTCCGATCTCGACCTCGGCGGCCACGCCGGTGTCGTCGACCGGCGGGCCGTCCCCCACCGGAACGGTGACGGACGCACCGCTGTCGCCGACCGGGTGGGTGGGGGTCGGGGTGACGGTGGCGGAGGCGGTCGGGGTCCAGGTGCCGGCGGGGGTGCGGGTGTGGACCTCGACGGTCGCGCCGTCGTCTCCGAGGGTGACGGACGTGGTGGCGGTGGTGTGGTCCTCCAGGGGCACGGAGCGGTGCAGGTGCAGGCCGGAGACGGTGACGTCCGGGCCGAGCAGTTCCGTGCCCGCGGCCAGCGTGATCTCGGCGTACGCGGCGGCGGGGAGCAGGGGGTGGTCGAACGGGCGGTCCGCCCACGGCGCGGCCGCGGTGCCCACGTCGGCGCTCCAGACATGGCGGTCCTCGCCGGGCAGTTCGACGTGCGCGCCGAGCAGGGGATGCAGGCCGGCGGCGCCGCGCGGCGGCGCGTCGATCCAGTGGTGGCGGTGCTCCCAGGCCGGGACGGGGACGTCGACGACCCGGCCGTCCGGTGTCTGCGCGGGCAGGTGCCCATGGACGGTGAGGGTGGCCAGGGCCTCGTGGAAGGTCACGGTGTCGTCGGCCTCGGGCGGCCGCTCCCGCCCCCGCCGGGGCGGGCGGCGCAGCGTCGGGACGACGAGCGCGCCGTCGGCGGTCTCGGTGATCGCCTGGGCGAGCAGCGGGTGTGCGTTGACCTCGAGGAACGTTGTGAACCCGTCCTCGGCCGCAGCGGCGACCGCGTCGGCGAGGCGGACGGTGCGGCGGGTGTTGGCGGCCCAGTAGTCGCCGTCGAAGGCCGGGGGTTCGCGCGGGTCGTCCAGGACGGTGGAGTAGAACGGCACCTCGGCGAGGCGGCCGCGGACGCCGGCGAGCTGGACGCGCAGCGGGTCGAGGACGGGGTCGACGGCGGGCGAGTGGCCGGCGCCCTCGGCCTGGACGAGGCGGGCGAGCAGGCCGTCGTCGGTGGCCCGGGCAGCGGCCCGTTCCAGCTCCTCGGCGTCGCCGGTGAGGACGGTCTGCCGGGGCGAGGACCGGACCGCCACGTGCACGTCGGCACCGGTCCGTACGTATCCGAGAGCGTCGTCGGCGCCGCAGCCCATGACGAGCATCGCGCCGCCGCCCGTCTCGGCGACGCCGTCGAGCAGCCGCGCCCGGCAGGTCATGACCTTGAGGCCGTCCTCCGGGGACAGCGCGCCGGCGACGACGGCGGCGGCGATCTCGCCCATCGAGTGGCCGATCACCGCGCCGGGCTCGGCGCCGTATGACCGCAGCAGCGCGGCGAGGCCGAGCTGCAGGCCGAACAGCGTGGTCATCGTGCGGTACACGCCGGTGACCCGTTCGCCGCTCTCGAGGGTGTCCCAGAGCGAGAAGCCCGCCTGCGCGGCGAACGGCCCGTCGAGCGCGTCGACGGCGGCGGCGAACGCCGGTTCGTCGGCGAGGAGGCGGCGGCCCATGCCCGGCCGCTGCGCGCCGTACCCGGAGAAGACCCAGACCGGCGGGGCGTCGCGGGCGACGGTGACGCCGGTGACCCGCGGTTCGCGCAGGGCCGCGGCGAGCGCCGCGCGGTCGCGGCCGACCACGGCGGCGGCCGCGCGGCCACGGCCGAACCGGCGGCTCAGCGTGCGGGCGACGTCGGGCAGTGCCGCGTCCCCGGCCTCGAGCCAGTCGGCGAGGTCGGCGGCGTACGGGCCGATCCGGCCGGCCTCGACGTCGGAGAGCAGGAGGGTGTGCACGGCCGGCGCCCGGCGTCGCGGCCGTACGTCCTCGGCGGGGGCAGCCTCGAGGACGACGTGCGCGTTGGTGCCGCCGAACCCGAAGCCCGAGACCCCGGCCAGGGCGGGTCGGTGGTGGGTCTCGGGCCAGGGCGTCTCTTCGGCGGCGACGGCGAGGCCGAGCCCGCCGAAGTCGATGTGCGGGTTCGGCTCGCGGTAGTGCAGGCTCGGCGGGATCCGCCGGTGGGCGAGGGCGAGGACGACCTTGATCAGTCCGGCGACGCCGGCGGCCGCCTCCAGGTGCCCGAGGTTGGACTTGACCGAGCCGAGGAGGACGGGTCGGCCGTCGGCGTCCGGCCCGCCGAGCGCGGCGCCGAGGGCGCGGGCCTCGATGGGGTCGCCGAGGAGGGTTCCAGTGCCGTGCGCCTCGACGTAGTCGGGGCGGCCGAGACCGGCGTACGCGGCGCGGAGCACGGCGACCTGCGCCTCGGCGTTCGGCGCGACGAGGCCGGTGGAGCGGCCGTCGGAGTTGACCGCCGAGCCGCGGATCACCGCGAGCACGCGGTCGCCGTCGCGCCGGGCGTCGGAGAGCCGCTTGAGGACGACGGCGCCGCAGCCCTCGGCGCGGACCATGCCGTCCGCCGACGCGTCGAACGCCTTGCAGTGGCCGTCCGGGGCGGTCGCGCCGCCCAGGTCGAACGTCTTGGTGATCAACGGGGAGAGCAGCACGTTGACGCCGCCGGCGACGGCGAGGTCGCTCTCCCCGGAGTGCAGCGACCGTACGGCCAGGTGCGTCGCCACAAGGGACGACGAGCAGGCCGTGTCGACGATCATGGAGGGGCCGCGCAGGTCGAGGAGGTAGGACAGGCGGTTCGCGACGATGCTCAGCGCGGCGCCGGTGGCGGTGTGGGGCCGCAGCGGAGCGGTCCCGGTGACGTAGCCGTACTCGGGGGCGGAGACGCCGACGAACACGCCGGTGCGGCTGCCGCGCAGGCTCGGCGGCGCGATTCCCGCGTGCTGGAACGCCTCCCACGCGACCTCGAGCATGAGCCGCTGCTGCGGGTCCATGACGTCGGCCTCGTCGGGCGTGATGCCGAAGAACCGGGAGTCGAAGCCGGCGATGTCGTCGAGGAACCCGCCGAGACGGGTGACGTCCTCGAGCGTGCCGTCGTCGAAGGGGTCCCACCGGCCGTCGGGGACCTCGCGGACGCCGTCCCCGCGGTCGAGCAGAAAACGCCAGTAGGCGTCGGGGCCGGACACGCCGCCGGGGAAACGACAGCCGATTCCCACCACGGCGATCGGTTCGCCGTAATCAGCCGATGGTGGCGACGGGTCATTCGCCGAATCACCGTGCGGAGCGGAGAATTCACCCTGGGCGATGACCTCGGCGAGGCGGGTGATCGTCCGGTGTTCGTAAAGGAGGGTGGCGGGCAGCCGCGCGCCGACGAGCTTTTCCAGCTCGCCGGCGATGGCGACCGCGTCGCGCGAGGTCAGGCCCAGCTCGTCCAGCGGCCGGTCCGGGTCGACCTCGGCGGCGGGCACCTTGCACCGGCTCGCCACGGCGTCGACGAGAAAACGGCGGATCGCCGGTTTTCCCGGTCGGCGGGGGCCTGCTCCGCCCGGCTCGGTAGCCGCCATTTGTGCTACCCCCATTACCCACGGTCACTGATGAAACAACGCGGAAGAGTGAACACCGTGTCTTATCCGGCGTGACTCTCGATGCGCACGAAGCCCACTTTTCTCTCAGCTGCCTTATCACCGCGATGACAAGACTCGCCGTCGTGAATATGGCGTTATAGGTCGAATGACCCGCACGCGACATGGATGGACGCTCACTGTGATCGCGGTCGCCGGGTTCATGACCACGCTGGACAACACGGTCGTGAACGTCGCGCTGCCGTCGATCCAGCGTGACCTGCGCATCTCCCTGCCCACCCTGGAATGGGTCGCGACCTCGTACATCCTGATCTTCGCCGCCGTGATGCTCGCCGGCGGCCGCATGGCGGACGTGTACGGCCGCAAGCGGATCTTCCTGATCGGCCTGGCCGTCTTCACGGCGGCGTCCGGGCTCGCCGGGCTGGCGGGCAGCGCCGAGACGCTGATCGCCGCTCGCGTCGTGCAGGGCGCCGGCGGCGCGCTGGTCATCCCGGCGGGGCTGGCGCTCGTCACCGTCGGCCGTACCGAACGCGAGCAGGCGCGGGGCACCGTCGTCTGGGTCGGCTCGGCCGCGCTGGCGCTCGCCCTCGGCCCGGTGGCGGGTGGGTACATCGCGCAGCACTGGTCCTGGAACTGGATCTTCCTGATCAACCTCGCGCCCGGCCTCGCCGTCGTGCTGCTGGGCCTCGTCGTGATCCCCGAGTCGCGGGACACCACGGCGGACGGCGTCGACCTGCCCGGCATGCTCGCCTCCGGGACCCTGCTGTTCGCCGTCACGTACGCCCTGAACGAGGTCTCCGCGCACGCCTGGGGCAGCGGCGTGGTCCTCGGCTCGTTCGCGCTTGCGGCCCTGGCGCTCGTCGCGCTGATCGCGGTAGAGCGGTGGGCCGCGACGCCGATGATCGACCTCGTGTTCTTCCGCAGCCGGGCGTTCGCGGGCGGGGTCGCGGTGCAGATCCTGTGGGGCGTCGGCTTCAACGGCGTGCTGTTCTACGCCTCGCTGTTCCTGCAGCAGGTGCTGCGGTTCTCCCCGACGAAGACGGGTTCGGTCTTCGTGCCGCCGGCCGTGGTGATCGCCGCCCTGACGCCCGTGTCGTTCTGGGTGGGCCGGAGGATCGGCGCCCGCGCCACGATCGCCTGGGGCCTGTTCCTCATGGCCGCCGGGATGACGTTGTTCGCGCTGCTGCGGCCCGGCGACGGCTACGTCGACCTGCTGCCCGGCGTGGCGCTGATCGGCGTCGGCTCCGCGCTCAACATGCCCCTGACCAGCTACGTCCTGACGTCCATCCCCGAGGAGCGGTCCGGCGTCGCGGGTGGGATCCTCAGCGTCGGGCGGGAGGTCTCCGGGGCTTTCGGCATCGCCGTCATCGGCGTGATCATCTCCGCGCGGCAGCGGTCCGAGGTGGCGTCCGGCGTGGGGCACGCCGCCGCGTTCCAGCACGCCACCGCGATCGGGCTGCTGTGCGGCGCCGGCCTGGTCTGCCTCGGCGCGCTGATCGCCATGGTCACGCTGCCGCCCCGTCCGCGCCGCGCCCGGCACGCCCGCCCGTACGGCCCGGTTCGGGGTGCGACCGCCGGGACCGCCGGCCTCGCCGAGGCACTGGAGACCGTGCGAGGCGAGACCGCCGACGTCCCCGGAGCCCCGGAGCCGACGCCGCTGCGGGCCTGGTCGCCGTCTGCCGAGAGCGTCCGGTGACCGCGGTGCGGCGTGACATCGTCATCTTCGCGGCGGGCTCGCGGGGCGACGTTCAGCCCTGCGTCGCGCTCGGTCGCGGCCTGGCCGAACGCGGCCACGGCGTCCGGTTGATCGTCGCGGCCGGTCACGAGCCGCTCGCCGCCGGACTGGACACCTCCGTCCTGTCCGTCGACCCGGCCCGGCTCATGGAGACCGAAGAGGTCCGCGACTGGCTGCGGGGCGGCCGCAACCCGGTGCGCTTCGCCACGGGTTTCCGGTGCGTCATCCGGCCGATGGCGGAGATGCTGCTCGACGAGATCCTGTCCGGCTGCAAGGACGCCGACCTGCTGATCTTCCCGACGCTGGGCTTCGTCGGGCACCACCTCGCCGAGTACCTCGGCATCGACGACGCGCTGATCCACTTTCAGCCCAGCCAGCCGACGAACGCGTTCCCGCACCCGCTGGTGTCCCGGGCCGGCGGCGCGAACCGGCTGAGCTACCACCTGGTGGAGCAGCTCGCCTGGCAGTTGTCCCGGCCCATCCTCAACACCTGGCGCCGCGACACGCTCGCGCTGCCGAAACTCCCGCTGGGCGGCCCGATCCGCACCGTACGGGACGTCCCGGTGCTGGCCTGCTTCAGCGAGGCCGTCGTGCCCCGGCCGCCGGACTGGCCCCCGCACGTCCGCGTCACCGGCTACTGGTTCGTCGACGAGCCCTCCTGGACGCCGGACCCGCGGCTCGAGGACTTCCTCGCCGCGGGCCCGCCCCCGGTGTACGTCGGGTTCGGCAGCATGACGCCGCCCGACCCGGAGGCGATGTTCGAGACGGTACGGGGGGCGCTGCGCGCCGCCGGCGTGCGCGGGATCCTCGCGCTGGGGGAGGACGGGCCGGCCGACGACGACGTCCTGGTGGTGGGGGACGTGCCGCACTCCTGGCTGCTCCCCCGGGTGCGGGCGGCCGTGCACCACGGCGGCGCGGGCACCACCGCCGCCGCGCTGCGGGCCGGGATCCCGGCCGTGATCTGCCCTTTCTTCGGCGACCAGGCGTTCTGGGGCGGGCGGGTCGCGGCGCTCGGAGCCGGTCCGGCCCCGCTACCGATCAAGCGGCTGGCGCAGGAGCCGCTCACCGCGCGGATCGCCGCGGCCACCGGAGACGAGGCGATGCGGCGCCGGGCGGCGGAGCTCGGCCGGCGGATCGCGGCGGAGGACGGCGTCGGCCGCGCCTGCGCCGCGCTGGAGGACGCCTACGGGGTCGCGGAGACCCCGCGGGCCGGCAGCGGCCCGGGGCGGCCGCGGACCATGGAATGAGCGGGGACGGTCGATGACGAGCTTCGTACACCACTTGCGGGCCCGGGTCGCGCGCTTCGGCGACGACCGCTGGTACGCGCTGGTCGACGAGCACAGGGGTGAGCTCGTCGAGCTCGAACGGGCGACGTTCGCGGAGCTGGACGGCCGCGCGCGGTCGGCGGGCGCGTGGCTGGCCCGGGCCGGGCTGGGCGGCGAGGCCGCGCTGCTGCTCTATCCGGCGGGGCTGGAGTTCCTCCGCGTGTTCCTCGGCTGCCTGTACTCGCGGGTGATCGCCGTGCCGTCGCCGCTGCCGTCCACCGACCCGCGCGCCCTCGAACGCGCGGCGGGCATCATCAAGGACGCCGACATCCGGATCGTGCTCACCGACACCGCGAACGCGCCGCTGCTCACCTCCTGGCTGCGCGAGGCGGGCCTGGACGGCCGGGTGACGTGCGTGGCCACCGACGCCGCCGCCATGCCGGACCCCGGTGCCTGGGAGATGCCGGAGGACCTGGCACCGGAGACCCCGGCGTATCTGCAGTACACCTCCGGGTCCACGAGCGAGCCTCGCGGCGTGCTGCTGTCCCACGGCAATCTGCTGCACAACTCGGCGCAGATCTACTCGGTCATCGGCCGGCCCGAGGACGGGATCGGCGCGGGCTGGCTGCCGCACTACCACGACATGGGGCTCATCGGGCTGCTGCTCCAGCCGCTGTACGCGGGCGGCAGCCTGGTGTTCACCTCGCCCGTGTCCTTCGTGATGAAGCCGGTGCTGTGGCTGCGGATGATCAGCCGGTACCGCGCCCAGTACACCGTCGCGCCGAACTTCGCCTACGAGTGGCTGGTCCGCGGCGTCAGGGACGAGCAGCTCGCCGACCTGGACCTGTCCTCGCTCGCCTGGGCCCTCAACGGCGCCGAGCCCGTCCGGACCGCCACCCTCGACAAGGTCGTCCGGCGGTTCGGCGACCTGGGGTTCCGGGGCGAGGCCTGGGCGCCGGGCTACGGCATGGCCGAGGCGACGCTGCTCGTCACCGGCACCGGGCGCGGCCGGGGCCCGGTCGTCGGCCGGTTCGACCCGGCCGCGCTGGAACAGGACCGCGCCGAACCGGCCGCCGACGGCGTCGAACTGGTCGGGTGCGGCCGGCCGATCGACCTCACGGTGCGGATCGTCCACCCCGCGTCGGCCGAGCCGCTGCCCGACGGCCGGATCGGCGAGATCTGGGTCGCGGGCGGCAGCGTCGCGCTCGGGTACTGGCAGCGCGCCGAGGCCACCGAGGAGACCTTCCGGGCGCGCCTGTCCACCGGGGAGGGGCCGTTCCTGCGCACCGGGGACCTCGGCTTCCTGCACGACGGCGAGCTGTTCGTCACCGGCCGGCTGAAGGACCTGATCATCGTCAACGGCCGGAACATCTATCCACAGGATGTGGAGGAGGCGAGCCGCGACGTCCACCCCGCCGCGCGCGCCGCCGCCGCGTTCGGCGTGGAGGCCGGGCGCGAGCACGTCGTGCTCGTTCAGGAGGTACGCCCCAAGGACCTGGGCGACCTCACGTACGAGGGCCTCGCCAGACGGATCAAGGGGGAGCTGGGCCGGGCGTTCGGGCTGCCCTCGATGAACGTCGTCCTCGTCCCGCGCGGCGGTGTCGGCAAGACCACCAGCGGCAAGATCCAGCGGCGGCGCATGCGCGAGATGTTCCTGGCCGGCCGGATCGACCCCCTGCACGCCGAGCTCGAACCCGAGCTGCGCGCCCTCGTCGACCGGCCCGACGCCGATTGACCGGCCGCACTCCCCCGCCGCACGACCTTACGGAGGCCCCCATGCCCAGCGAAACGCTCATCCGCGACTGGCTCACCCAGCGCGTCGCCGAGTACCTCGAACGGTCCCCCGCGGACATCGATCCGTCCGCGATGCTCGCCGAGTACGGCATGGACTCGGTGTACGCGATCAGCCTGTGCGGCGACATCGAGGCGGAGTACGACCTCGACGTCGAACCGACGCTCGCCTGGACTTACCCCACCATCGACGCCATCGCCACCTACCTCGGCGAACGCGTCGGTGACCGCCCCGCACCCGATGCTGTTCGTCCCGACCAACCGACCCCGACCGACCTGCCTGTTTCTCCCGACCACCCGACCCCGACCGACCTCCCGGGTCTTCCCGGCCAACCGACCCCGACCGACCTGCCTGTTTCTCCCGACCACCCGACCCCGACCGGCCTCCCGGTCTGACCCTCCATGACGACACCCTGGCCGCTGTCGGCGGCACAGCGCGGCGTCTGGTACGCCCAGTTGCTGAACCCGGACGCTCCTGTCCAGGTCGCGCAGTACATCGAGATCGACGGGCCGGTCGACCCGGAGGTCTTCGCCGCCGCCGTACGGGCCTGCGCGCACGAGGTCGAGGCGGTGCACGTCCGTCTCGTCGAGACCGCCGGGGGCGGCCCGCCGGGACAGGTCCTCGACGTCGCCCCGGTCGAGGTGCCCGTCGTCGACCTGAGCGGCGAGGCCGACCCGATGGCGGCCGCGCGGGCGTGGATGCGCGCGGACGCGGCCACCCCGGTCGACCTCGCCGGCGGGCGGCTGTTCGCAAACGCGCTGCTGCGCCTCGGCGCCGGCCGTCACCTGTGGTACCTGCGCTGCCACCACCTCGCCGTCGACGGCTACAGCGGCCCGCTGATCACCCGGCGGCTCGCCGAGGTGTACACGGCGATGGTCGACGGCCGACCGCACGGCGCGGGGACGCTGGGCTCGCTGGAGATCCTGCTCACCGAGGATGAGGAGTACCGCGCCTCCGGCCGGTTCGCGCGCGACCGCGCGTACTGGCTGGAGCGCTGCGCCGACCTGCCCGACGCCCCGTCGCTCGCGGTCCGCCCCACGCACGGTGTGCGGCCGTCCGCGCGGTTCCACCGGGCGTCCGGCCGGCTCGGCCCGGACGAGGCGGACGCGCTGACGTCGGCCGCCCGGCTGCTCGGCACCACCCTCACCGGCCTGACGATCGCCGCCGCCGCGGCCTACACCGCGCGCCTGTGCGGCGTCTCCGACGTCGTGCTCGGCCTGGCCGTCACCGCGCGGACCACCCCGGCGGCGCGCCGCACGCCGGGGATGCTGTCGAACGTCCTGCCGCTCCGGCTCACCGTACGGCCCGCCGACTCCGTCCGCGCGCTGACCGCGCAGGTCACCGAGCAGGTCGGGCGACTGCTGCGGCACCAGCGGTACCGTCTGGAGGACCTGCGCCGCGACCTCGGCCTCCTCGACGGCCGGCCGCTGTACGGCCCGCTGATCAACATCATGGGGTTCGAGCAGGACCTGGACTTCGCCGGGCACCGCGGCGTCCCGCACGTGCTGACCACCGGCCCGGTCGAGGACCTCGCCGTCAACGTGTACGAGGGCGCGGCGGGCGAGGGCACGCGCGTCGACGTCGACGCCCACCCGGAGCGGTACACCGAGACGGAGGCCATCGCCCACCACGCGCGGCTCCTGAACTTCCTGCGCACGCTCGCGACCGCCGCCCCGGACCGGCCGATCGGCGTGCTCGACATCGCGCTCCCCGAGGAACGCGTCCCCGGCGGCCCGCAGACGATCCGGACGCGCCAGGCGACGATCTCGGAGGTGCCCGGGGCGGTCCCGGACCCGCTCGATGCGGTCCGGGCGACGTCTGAGGCGGCCCCGGAGACGCGCGCGGCGATTCCGGCGACGCTCGAAGCGGTCCCGGACCCGCTCGATGCGGTTCCGGCGACGTCTGAGGCGGCCCCGGAGACGCGCGGGACGGTCCCGGTGATGCGCCGGGCGACGATTCCCGGACTGTTCGCGGATCGCGTCGCGCGGCGGCCGGACGCCGTCGCGGTGACCCACGCCGGCACGTCGCTGACGTACGCCGAGCTGAACGCCCGCGCGAACCGGCTGGCCCACCGGCTCATCGCGCGCGGCGCCGGCCCGGAACGGCTCGTCGCCCTGGCCCTCCCCCGGTCCGCCGACCTCGTCGTCGCGGTCCTCGCCGTGCTGAAGTCCGGCGCCGCGTACGTCCCGATCGACCCGGACTATCCGGCCGGCCGGATCGCGGCCATGCTGGAGGACGCCGCGCCCGCCCTCCTCGTCACCGCCCCCGGTGTGCGGCCGCCCGCGGGCGTCGAGCGGATCGTGCTCGACGACGACCTGCTCGCCGGTTCCCCGGATCACGACCCCGTCGTGCCGCTGTGGCCCGAGCACCCCGCGTACGTCATCTACACCTCGGGGTCGACCGGGCGGCCGAAGGGCGTCGTCGTCCCGCATGCGAACGTCGTGCGGCTGCTCGACGCGACCGACCCCTGGTTCGGGTTCGGGCCGGAGGACGTGTGGACGCTGTTCCACTCCTACGCCTTCGACTTCTCGGTGTGGGAGCTGTGGGGCGCCCTGCTGTACGGCGGCCGTCTCGTCGTCGTCCCGTACGACGTCAGCCGCTCGCCGGACGACCTCCTCCGCCTGCTCGACGACGAGCGCGTCACCGTGCTCAACCAGACGCCGTCGGCGTTCGGCCAGCTCATGAGCGCCGATCGGGACAAGACCCGCGACCTGGCGCTGCGGTACGTGATCTTCGGCGGTGAGGCGCTCGACCCGTCCCGCCTCGCCGACTGGTACTCCCGGCACGCCGACGACACGCCCGTCCTCGTCAACATGTACGGCATCACCGAGACGACGGTGCACGTCACGTACGCGCCGCTGGACGCGGTCGGTGCCGCGGCCCGCTCCGGCAGCGTGATCGGCGGCGCCATCCCGGACCTGCGGGCGTACGTGCTGGACACGGCGCTGCGACCGGTGCCGCCCGGCGTGACCGGCGAGCTGTACGTCGCGGGGGCCGGGCTGGCGCGCGGGTACCTCGGCCGTCCGGACCTGACGGCCGAGCGGTTCGTCGCCGACCCGTACGGGCCCGGCCGCATGTATCGCAGCGGCGACCTGACCCGCCGGCACGCCGACGGCCGGCTGGAGTACGTCGGCCGCGCCGACCATCAGGTGCAGTTGCGCGGCTTCCGGATCGAGCTCGGCGAGATCGAGACCGTCCTCGCCGCCCACCCGGCCGTCGACGAGGTCGCGGCCGTCGTCCGCGAGGACGGGCCGGACGACGACCGGCACCGCCGCATCGTCGCGTACGTCACCGGCCGCGACGCGGACCCCGCCGCGCTGCGGGAGCGGGTGCGGGACGCCCTGCCCGCGCACATGGTCCCGTCGGCCGTCGTACGCCTGGACGCGCTGCCGCTGACGCCCAACGGCAAGCTCGACCGCCGTGCGCTGCCCGCGCCGGAGGCCGAAGCGTCATCGTCACGGGGACCCCGGACGCCGGTCGAGGAGGTCCTGTGCGGGGTCTACGCGCAGGTGCTGGGGACGCCGGTCGTCGGGGTCGACGACGGGTTCTTCGAGCTGGGCGGGGACTCGCTGCTGGCCACCCGCGTCGTCGCCCGCGTCCGCTCCGTCCTCGGCGTCGAGATCCCGGTCCGGGCGCTGTTCGAGACGCCCACCGTCGCCGGGCTCGCCGCCGCACTGGACGCGTCCGCGCCGGCCCGGCCCCCGCTGGTGCCCGCCGTCGACCGGCCGGACCGGGCGGCGCCGTCGTACGCGCAGCGGCGGCTGTGGTTCCTGAACCGCCTCGAAGGGGACGCGGCGACCTACACGATGCCGGTCGCGCTCCGCCTGACCGGCCGCCTGGACGCCGACGCGCTGCGGGCGGCCCTCGCCGACCTCGTCGCGCGGCACGAGGTGCTGCGGACCGTCTACCCGCAGGCCGACGGCGAGCCACGGCAGGTCGTCCTGGACGACGTGCGGCCCGAGCTGCCGGTGATCCGGCCCGCGGACCTGGAGGGCGCGCTCGCGCAGGACGCCCGGCGCGGGTTCGACCTGGCGACCGAGATCCCGATCCGCGCCCGCCTGTACGCGGCCGGGCCCGACGAGCACGTCCTGCTGGTCGTGCTCCATCACATCGCGACGGACGGCTGGTCGCTCGCGCCGCTGGCGCGGGACCTGGTCGCCGCCTACGCCGCCCGCGCCGAGGGCCGGCCGCCCTCCTGGGAACCGCTGCCGGTGCAGTACGCCGACTACGCCCTCTGGCAGCGGAACCTGCTCGGCGCGGAGGACGACGCCGGCAGCCTGATCTCCCGGCAGGTCGTCTACTGGCGGAAGACCCTCGACGGGCTGCCGGACCGGCTGGACCTGCCGGCCGACCGGCCCCGCCCCGCCGAGGCGTCCCACGCGGGCGGCCGGGTGCCGGTACGGCTGGACGCCGAGCGGCTGGCCGCGTTGGCGCGCGCCACCGGCGCGAGCGTGTTCATGGTGGTGCAGGCGGCCCTCGCCGCACTGCTCACCCGGCTCGGCGCCGGCACCGACGTCCCGATCGGCACACCGATCGCCGGACGCACCGACCAGGCCCTGGACGGTCTGGTGGGCATGTTCGTGAACACGCTCGTGCTGCGCACCGACACCGCCGGAAACCCGACGTTCCGGGAGCTCATCGGGCGGGTGCGTGACACCGACCTGGCCGCCTACCAACACCAGGACCTGCCCTTCGAACGCCTCGTGGAAATCCTCAACCCACCCCGCAGCCTGGCCCGCCACCCGCTCTTCCAGGTCATGCTCGCCTTCCAGAACACCGACCAGGTAGAGCTGGAGCTGCCGGGGCTGACCGCGCGGATCCGGCCCCTCGAGTCCGGGGCGGCCAAGTTCGACCTGCTGCTCGACCTGGACGCGAGCGGGGCGGGCGCGCTGGAGTACGCCACGGACCTGTTCGACGCGGCGACCGCCGAGACCATCGCCGCACGCCTGGACCGTCTCCTGACCGCCGTCGCCACCGACCCCGACGCCCGCATCGGCGCGATCGACCTGCTGGACGAGCCCGAACGCCACCGGATCCTGGACGAGTGGGGCGGCGCCGCCCGGCCGGTGCCGGACGCGACCCTGGCCGAGCTGTTCGGCGCGCAGGCCGCCCGGACCCCGGACGCCGTCGCGGTGCTCGACCCGGCGAACTCCGTCACCCTCACGTACGCGGAGCTGAACGCGCGGGCGGACCGGCTGGCGGGCGCGCTCGCCGCGCGCGGCGTCGGCCCGGAGGACTTCGTCGCCGTCGCGCTGCCGCGCTCGGCGGAGCTGATCGTCGCGCTGTGGGGCGTGCTCAAGGCGGGCGCGGCCTACGTGCCCATCGACCTCGGCCACCCGGCCGAGCGGATCGCGCTGCTGCTCGACGACGCCCGGCCCGCCTGCGTCATCGCCCACGAGGACACCGCGCTGCCCCAGGACCTGCCCCGCGTGCCGCCCGACCAACGCAGAGACGCGCCGAACGTACGGCGGGCGCGGCCCGGCAACGCCGCGCTGCGGGCGCGGCCCGGCAACGCCGCGTACCTGATCTACACCTCGGGCTCGACCGGGCGGCCCAAGGGCGTCGTCGTTCCGCAGCGAGGAGTCGTCGACCTGGTCGACTGGGCCGTCCGCGACTTCGGGCGGGACCGGCTGTCCCGCGTGCTGGCCGCCACGTCGCTCAACTTCGACGTCTCGGTCTTCGACACGCTCGTCCCGCTCCTGGCCGGCGGCTCCATCGAGATCGTCCCGGACCTGCTGACCCTGCTGGACCGGCCGGTCGACGTCGACCTGATCTGCGCGGTGCCGTCCGCGCTGGCCGCCGTCCTCGCGGAGGGGGCGCGGCCGAAGGCCGGCACGCTCGCGCTGGCCGGCGAGGCGCTGACGCCGACGCTGCTGCGCGAGGCGCGGGCCGCGCTGCCGGGCACCCGCATCGCCAACATCTACGGCCCCACCGAGGCCACCGTGTACGCGCTGGCCTGGGAGGACGACGGCGACCCCGATGGGGCCGTCCCGATCGGCCGGCCGCTGACCAACACCGGCGCGTACATCCTCGACGCCTGGCTGAACCCCGTACCGGCCGGCGTGCCCGGCGAGCTGTACCTGTCCGGCGGCGGCCTGGCGCGCGGGTACCACGACCGGCCGGACCTCACCGCCGAACGGTTCGTCGCGAACCCGTTCGGCCCCGGCCGCATGTACCGGACCGGCGACCTCGCCCGCTGGACCGCCGACGGTCAGGTCGAGTACCTGGGCCGCACCGACCACCAGCTCAAGATCCGCGGGTTCCGGGTCGAGCCCGGCGAGATCGAGGCCGTGCTGAGCGCGCACGAGGCGGTCGGCCGGGCCGTCGTCGTGCTGCGGGAGGACCGCCCCGGCGACCGGCGCCTCGTCGCGTACGTCACCGGGCACGGCGACCCGGTCGAGCTGCGGGAGTTCACCGCCGACCGGCTGCCCGGCCACATGGTGCCGTCGGCCGTGGTCGTCCTCGACGCGTTCCCGCTCACGCCGAGCGGGAAGCTCGACCGGGCGGCCCTGCCCGCGCCGGACACGTCCGCCGGGACGCCGTCCCGCGCGCCGCGCACCCCGGCCGAGGAGATCGTCTGCGGGATCTTCGCCGACGTGCTGGGCGTGGAGCGGGTCGACGTCCACGACGGCTTCTTCGACCTCGGCGGCAACTCGCTGCTCGCCACGCGGGTGATCAGCAGGATCCGGTCGGCGTTCGGCGTGGAGCCGGCGATCCGGGCGCTGTTCGAGGCGCCCACGCCCGCCGGTCTGCTGCGGACGCTCGACACGGCGGGCACGGCCCGGCCGCCGCTGCGGCCCATGGCCCACCCGCCGATCGTCCCGCTCTCGTACGCGCAGCAGCGGCAGTGGTTCCTCGACAGCCTGGAGGACGAGCCGTCGGGCACCTACAACCTCCCGATCGCGCTGCGGCTGACCGGCAAGCTCGACAAGGCGGCCCTGCGGATCGCGCTGTGCGACCTCGCCGAACGGCACGAGCCGCTGCGAACCGTCTTCCCGGTCTCCGGCGGCACGCCGTACCAGCTCGTCGTCGACGGCATGGCGCCCGAGCTGACGGTCGTCGACGTCGCCGAGACCCCGGAACTGTACGAGCGGGTGGCGGCGGACGCCGCGCGCGGCTTCGACCTCGCGGTCGAGCCGCCGCTGCGGGCGCACCTGTACGCGCTCGGCGCCGACGAGCACCTGCTGCTCATCGTCGTGCACCACATCGCCTGCGACGGCTGGTCGCTCGCCCCGCTGGCCCGCGACCTGATCGGCGCGTACGCCGCGCGGGTCCAGGGCGAGACGCCCTCGTGGAACCCGCTGCCCGTGCGGTACGCCGACTACGCGCTCTGGCAGCGCGCCCTGCTGGAGGACGACGGCCCCGCCGGGCTCATCGGGCGGCAGGTCGCGTACTGGCGCGAGGCGCTCGCCGGACTCCCCGACCGGCTGGCGCTGCCCACCGACCGGCCGCGGCCCGCGCGCGCGTCGTACCGCGGGGCGACCGTCGCCTTCGACGTGGACACCGCGCTGCACGCCCGCCTCGAGGCCCTGGCGCGCAAGCACGGCGCGACCGCGTTCATGGTCGCGCAGGCCGCCCTCGCCGCGCTGCTGACCCGGCTCGGCGCGGGCACCGACGTCCCGATCGGGTCGCCCATCGCCGGCCGCACCGACGAGGCGCTGGACGACCTCGTCGGCATGTTCGTCAACACGCTGGTCCTGCGGACCGACACGGGCGGCGACCCGTCGTTCGCCGAGCTGCTGACCCGTGTGCGCGAGACTGACCTGGCCGCCTACCAGCACCAGGACCTGCCCTTCGAGCGCCTCGTCGAGGTCGTCGCGCCGGAACGGTCGATGGCCCGGCACCCGCTGTTCCAGGTCATGCTCGCCTTCCAGAACAACGAGCGGGCCGTCGTCGACCTGCCCGACGTCCAGGTCGCCGTCGAACCCGTGCACGCCGGTGTCGCCAAGTTCGACCTGCACCTCATGCTCGAGGAACGCCGGGCGCCCGACGGCGGCCCGGCCGGACTCGACGGGACCCTCGAATACGCCCTCGACCTGTTCGACGCCGGAACCGCCGAGCGGATCGCGGCCCGCTTCGTCCGGCTTCTGGAGGCGGTCACCGCCGACCCGGACGTCCGGATCGGCGCCATCGACCTGCTCGACGACGCCGAGCGGCGGCGGGTCCTGGTGGAGTGGAACGACACGGCCCGCCCGGTGCCGGCGGTGACGCTGGCGGACCTGTTCGAGGCACAGGTGGCCCGGACTCCGAACGCGGTCGCGCTGGTGTTCGAGGGCGTCGAGCTGACCTACGCGGAGTTCGACGCGCGGGTGAACCGGCTCGCGCACTACCTCGTCGAGTGCGGCGTCGGGCCGGAGCGGCCGGTGGCGCTGGCGCTGCCGCGCTCGGTCGACCTGCTGGTCGCCATGTACGCCGTCGTCAAGGCCGGTGCGGCGTACGTGCCGGTCGACCTGGACCACCCCGCCGACCGCATCGCGTACGTGCTCACCGACACCCGGCCGGCCGTGGTCATCACCACGGCCGGGGTCGCGGGCCGGTTGCCGGGTGAGGTGCCGCTGCTGGTCCTCGACGACCCTGGCGTGCGGGACGAACTGGACGCGCTACCCGCCGCCGCACCGTCCCGGTCGGTCGCGCCGGGCGACGCCGCGTACGTCATCTACACGTCCGGGTCGACGGGCCGACCCAAGGGCGTCGTCATCCCGCATACCGGGATCGTCAACCGACTGCTGTGGATGCAAGATGAGTACGGGCTGGGCCCTGGTGATCGGGTGGTGCAGAAGACCCCGGCGACGTTCGACGTGTCGGTATGGGAGTTCTTCTGGCCCCTGCAGACCGGCGCCACGCTCGTCATCGCCCGGCCCGACGGGCATCGAGATCCGGCCTATCTCGCCGAGCTGATCCAACGGCAGGGCGTGACGACCGCGCACTTCGTGCCGTCGATGCTGGCCGCGTTCCTCACCGAACCGGACGCGGCGGGCTGCACGGGCCTGCGCCGGGTGCTGTGCAGCGGCGAAGCACTGCCCCCGGAACTGGCCGCGCGGTTCCACGAACTATTGCCGGGCGTGGAGTTGCACAACCTCTATGGGCCGACCGAGGCGTCCGTGGACGTCACTTCCTGGCGTTGTACGCCCGGTTCGCCGAAGATCCCAATCGGGCGGCCGGTCTGGAACACCCGCGCCTACATCCTGGACGCCGCCCTACGACCCGTCCCACCCGGCGTACCCGGAGAGCTGTACCTCGCCGGAGACCAACTCGCCCGCGGCTACCACGACCGCCCCGGCCTCACCGCCGAACGATTCATCGCCGACCCGAACGAAACCGGGCAGCGCATGTACCGCACCGGAGACCTCGCACGCTGGAACCACCACGGCAACCTCGAATACCTCGGACGCACCGACCACCAGGTCAAAATCCGCGGCGTCCGCATCGAACCCGGCGAAATCGAGAACATCCTCGCGAGGCAGGCCGGCGTGACCTCGGTCGTCGTGCTGGCGCGGGAGGACCGGCCGGGCGATCGGCGTCTCGTCGCCTACGTCACCGGTGACGCCGACCCGGCCGAGGTGAGGTCGGCGGCCACGCGGGTCCTGCCGGAGTCCATGGTCCCGGCGGCCGTCGTCGTGCTGGACGAGCTGCCGCTGACCTCCAGCGGGAAGGTCGACCGCGCGGCGCTGCCCGCTCCCGTGTTCGGCGCGTCGGCCGGGTCGCGGGCTCCGGGCACCGCGGCCGAACGGCTGCTCTGTGAGATCTTCGCCGAGGTGCTGGGCTCCGCGTCCGTGGGGGCGGACGACGGGTTCTTCGACCTCGGCGGGGACAGCATCCTGGCGATCCAGCTCGTCTCCCGGGGCCGGGCCGCCGGGCTGGTGATCAGCGCTCGGGACGTGTTCGAGCACCGGACACCGGCCGCCCTCGCGGCGGTCGCCCGGACGGCCGCCGACGTGACGACGCGAACCGAACCGCCGGGTGCGGGGATCGGACCGGTGCCGCGCACGCCGATCGTCGCGTGGCTGGCCGAACGCGGCGGGCCGTTCGGCGCGTTCAGCCAGGCGATGCTCCTCACCGTGCCGCCGCACCTGGGCGTGGACCGGCTGACCGCGGCGGTGCGGACGCTGCTGGACCACCATGACGCGCTGCGGACGCGGCTGCGCCGTACGGACGGCGACTCGTGGTGGCTGGAGACGACCCCGCCCGGAACCGTGGACGCGGCGATGTGCGTCGGCCGGGTGGAGGGGTACGACGGCGACGCGATCGCGGCGCGGGCCGAGGCCGCCCGCCGGAGCCTGGACCCGGAGGCCGGGGCGATGGTCCGGGTCGTCTGGTTCGACGCGGGCGACGCACCGGGCCGGTTGCTTCTGGTCCTGCACCACCTGGTCGTCGACGGGGTCTCCTGGCGGATCCTGCTGCCCGATCTGGTGCTGGCGCTGGAGGGCGTGGCGCTGGAGCCGGTGCCGACGTCGTACCGGAGGTGGGCGCAGCGGCTGGCGGCCGCCGCGAGTCGTCCACAGGTTGTGGACGAACTCCCCCGCTGGGTCGAGATCCTCGACGTCGATGATCCGCCGCTGGGCGGCGCCGGGTCGCCGGACGTCGCCGCGTACACGGGAGCGGACCTGCGGCGCTTCACCGTGACCCTGCCGCGCGAGCAGGCCGACCCGCTGCTGACCACGGTCCCCGCCGCGTTCCACTGCGGCGTGAACGACGTCCTGCTCACCGGGCTGGCCCGCGCCGTCACGGCCTGGCGACGCGACCGCGGGCAGGCGACCGGCGACGGCGTCCTGATCGACCTGGAAGGGCACGGGCGCGAGGATCCCGACGGCCTCGACGGCGAGACCGCCGAGGACCCGTACGGCGGTGCCGACCTCACCCGGACGGTCGGCTGGTTCACCACGCTCCACCCGGTGCGGCTGGACCCGGGCGGCGAAGACGCCGGGCAGGCGCTGAAACGGGTGAAGGAGCAACTGCGGGCCGTCCCCGCGGGCCTGACGTACGGGCTGCTGCGTCACCTGAACCCGCGGACCCGTGACCGGCTGGCCGCCCTGCCCACGCCGCAGATCGTCTTCAACTACCTCGGCCGGGTCGACACCGGGGACGGCGACTGGAGCCTGGCCCCGGAGTCCGACGTGCTCGGCCCCGGCCACGACCCGGACCTGCCGGTCTCCCACGGCCTGGAGATCGACGCCGTGACGCGGGACGGTGACCTGCGCGCGACCTGGGTCTGGCCCGGCGGATGGCTGCCCGAGGCCGCGGTACGCGACCTGGCCGACCGGTGGTTCGCGGCACTGCGGGAACTGGCCGACGCGGACGGCGGCGGGTACACGCCCTCGGACCTGACCCTCGTCGAGCTGGACCAGGACGAGATCGAAGCGCTCGAAGATCTTTGGGAGCAGGGTTGAACCGGTCACAGATCGAGGACGTCTGGCCGCTGTCCCCGCTACAGCACGGCCTGCTGTTCCACGCGCTCCTCGACGAACGGGACGTCTACGCGGCCCAAGTGGTCCTCGACGTCGAGGGCGTGGTCGACGCGGACGCGCTGCGAAGGGCCGGCCAGGACCTGCTGCACCGCCATCCCAACCTGCGCGCCGCGTTCCCGCACGACCGGCTGAAGAAGCCCGTGCAGGTCGTGCCGCGCTCGGTTGAGCTGCCGTTCCGGGAGGTCGCGGCGGCCGACGAGGCCGAGGCCGACCGGATCGCCGACGCGGACCGCGTCGCGCCCTTCGACCTGACCCGCCCGCCGCTGCTCCGCCTCACGCTCGTACGGATCGGGCCGGACCGTGCCCGGATCGTCATCACCAACCATCACATCCTGTTCGACGGCTGGTCGACGCCGATCCTGGTCGTCGAACTGCTGACCCGTTACGCCGGTGCGCAGGCGCCGGCGACCACTCCCTACAAGCAGTACCTCGCCTGGCTGAAACGGCAGGACCACGAGGCCGCGACCCGCGCCTGGACGGCCGCGCTCGACGGCGTCGCGGAGCCCACGCTCCTGCTGCCCGAGGCGGCAGGCCTGGCCCCCGTCCTGCCGTCGGCCGTGTCCGAGGAACTGCCGGAGGAGTCGGCCGCCCGACTTCGGCAGCGGGCCCGCGCGCAGGGCGTCACGCTGAACACGCTCGTACAGGCCGCCTGGGGACTGCTGCTGGCACGGCTCACCGGCCGGTCCGACGTGGTGTTCGGGCAGGTCGTCTCCGGACGTCCGCCGGAGCTCCCGGGCGTCGAGCGGATGGTCGGCCTGTTCGTGAACACGGTCCCGGTACGGCTCCGGGTCCGGGCCGACGAGACGCTCGCGGACTTGCTCACCCGCCTCCAGGCCGAACAGGCCGCGCTCCTCGGACACCAGCACCTCGGCCTCGCGGAGATCACCGGCCTGCTGGGCGGCGGCGCGGTGGCCGGATCCGCGCTGTTCGACACGCTCACCGTGTTCGAGAACTACCCGTTCGACCCGTCCGCGATGGGGGAACCGGTGGCGGGCCTCCGGCTGACCGGCGCGGCGCAGCGGGACGCCACCCACTACCCCCTGACCCTGTACGTCGTTCCCGGCGATCGGTTGACCCTCCGCCTCGACCACCGGCCGGACGTCGTCGATGAGGACGCCGCCGCGACGCTGCTCGCCCGGTTCTCGAAGCTGCTGCGCATCCTGACCGAAACGCCCGACGTGCCGGTCGGCGCGGTGGACCTCCTGCTGCCCGGCGAGCGGCGGCGGGTGCTGGAGGAGTGGAACGACACGGCCCGTCCGGTGCCGGCGGTGACGCTGGCGGACCTGTTCGAGGCACAGGTGGCCCGGACTCCGGACGCGGTCGCGCTGGTGTACGAGGGCGTCGAGCTGACCTACGCCGAGTTCGACGCACGGGCGAACCGGCTCGCGCACCACCTCATCGAGCGCGGCGTCGGCCCGGACACCCGCGTCGCCCTGGCCCTGCCCCGCTCCCTCGACCTGCTCATCGCCATGTACGCGGTCGTCAAGGCCGGTGCGGCGTACGTGCCGGTCGACCTGGACCACCCCGCCGACCGCATCGCGTACGTCCTCACCGACACCCGACCGACCGTGGTCATCACCACGACCGGCGTCACAGGCCGGCTGATGGGCGAGACACCGCTGCTGATCATCGACGATCCGGAGGTGGACGCGGAACTGGCCGGGTTCGCCGACACCGCCCCGGTCCGTACGACGACCCCGGACGACGCCGCGTACGTCATCTACACGTCCGGGTCGACGGGCCGGCCCAAGGGCGTCGTCATCCCGCACGCCGGGATCGTCAACCGGCTCCTGTGGGCGCAGAGCGAGTACGGGCTTGGGCCCGGTGATCGGGTGGTGCAGAAGACCCCGGCGACGTTCGACGTGTCGGTCTGGGAGTTCTTCTGGCCCCTGCAGACCGGGGCCACGCTCGTCATCGCCCGGCCCGACGGGCATCGCGACGCGCGCTACCTCGCCCGGCTGATCCGCGACGAGCAGGTCACGACGGCACACTTCGTGCCGTCGATGCTGGCCGCGTTCCTCACCGAACCGGACGCGGCGGGCTGCACGGGCCTGCGCCGGGTGCTGTGCAGCGGCGAAGCACTGCCCCCGGAACTGGCCGCGCGGTTCCACGAACTGCTCCCCGACGCGGAGCTGCACAACCTGTACGGGCCGACCGAGGCATCCGTCGACGTCACCTCCTGGCGCTACGAGCCGGGCTCCGTGACCGTGCCCATCGGGCGGCCGGTCTGGAACACCCGCGCCTACGTCCTCGACGCCGCCCTACGACCTGTCCCGCCCGGCGTACCCGGAGAGCTGTACCTCGCCGGAGACCAACTCGCCCGCGGCTACCACGACCGCCCCGGCCTCACCGCCGAACGATTCATCGCCGACCCCTACCGACCCGGACAGCGGATGTACCGCACCGGAGACCTCGCACTCTGGAACCACCACGGCCACCTCGAATACCTCGGACGCACCGACCACCAGGTCAAAATCCGCGGCGTCCGCATCGAACCCGGCGAAATCGAGAACATCCTCGCCGGCCATGAGGACGTCGCCCACTGCGCCGTCGCCGCCCGGCCGTACGGCACGGACGGGGTCCGGCTGGTCGGGTACGTCGTGGCGCGGGCGGCCGAGGCCGATCCCGCCCGGCTGAAAGCGGACCTGCGTGCGCATGCCGCTCGCAGCCTTCCCGAGGCCATGGTCCCGGCCGCGATCGTGATCCTCGACGAGCTGCCGCTGACCCCCAGCGGCAAGCTGGATCGCCGGGCCCTGCCCGAGCCCGAGTTCGCCGCCGCATCCTCGCGGGCGCCTCGGACGGCGACCGAGGAGATCCTGTGCGGGCTGTTCGCCGAACTGCTGACGGTGGACCGGGTCGGCCCGGAGGACGACTTCTTCGCCCTCGGCGGCGACTCGCTCCTGGCGATCCGCATGGTCAGCCGGATCCGCGCCGTGCTCGACGTCGAGGTCGGCGTGCGGACCCTCTTCGACGCCCCGACCGTCGCCGCGCTGGCCGAGCGGCTCGACGATGCCCGCCACGGTTCCCAGCCGAAGCTCGGGCCCGCGTCGCGACCGGATCGGGTTCCGCTGTCGTACGCCCAGCAGCGGCTGTGGTTCCTCGACCAACTGGAGGGCCGCAGCGCCACGTACGCGATGCCGCTGGCGCTCCGGCTGACCGGCGCGGTGGACGTCGACGCGCTGCGGTCGGCCCTGGCCGACGTGGTCGCCCGGCACGAGGTGTTGCGGACGGTCTATCCGCAGATCGACGGTGAACCCTGCCAGGTGATCCTTGATGACGTGCGGCCCGAGCTACGGGTCGCCGAGGTCGATGGCCTGTCGGCCGCGCCGGTCCGGGACGCGGCCGCAGGCTTCGATCTGTCGGCGGAGATTCCGATCCGCGCGCATCTGTACGTGACCGGGCCCGGCGAGCAGGTGCTGTTGCTGGTGCTGCACCACATCGCCGCCGACGGCTGGTCCTTCGCACCCCTGGCCCACGACCTGATCACCGCCTACGCCGCCCGCGCCGAGGACCGGCCGCCCACCTGGGAACCGCTGCCGGTGCAGTACGCCGACTACGCCCTCTGGCAGCGGAACCTCCTCGGCTCCGAAGACGACCCCGACAGCCTCATCTCCCGCCAGATCACCTACTGGCGCCACGCCCTCGCCGACCTCCCTGAGCAGCTCGACCTGCCCACCGACCGGCCCCGCCCCGCCCAAGCTTCCTACCAGGGCGGAAGGGTTCCGGTGGACATCGATCCGGAGCTCCGCGCCGGGATCGCCGCGTTGGCCCGGAGCGCGCACTGCAGCGTGTTCATGGTGGTGCAGGCCGCCCTCGCCGCACTGCTCACCCGGCTCGGCGCCGGCACCGACGTCCCGATCGGCACACCCATCGCCGGACGCACCGACCAGGCCCTCGACGACCTGGTCGGCATGTTCGTCAACACCCTCGTCCTACGCACCGACACCACCGGAAACCCGACCTTCCGCGAACTCATCGACCGCGTCCGCGACACCGACCTGGCCGCCTACCAACACCAGGACCTGCCCTTCGAACGCCTCGTGGAAATCCTCAACCCACCCCGCAGCCTGGCCCGCCACCCGCTCTTCCAGGTCATGCTCGCCTTCCAGAACAACCCGCGTGCGCGGCTCGACCTCCCCGGACTCACCGCCGAACCCCTGCACGCGGACACCGCGACGGCCAAGTTCGACCTGCACTTCGTGCTGGGGGACGGTGACGGGCTGAGCGGGGTGCTGGAGTACGCGACCGACCTGTTCGACGAGGCGACCGCCGAGACGATCGCCGCGCGGTTCGTCCGGCTGCTCCGCGCGGTCGTCGCGGATCCGGACGTCGCGCTGCGCGACCTGGACGTCCTCGACGAACGGGAACGGCATCGGGTCCTGGAGGAGTGGAACGCCACCGCCCGTCCGGTCCCCGGCGTCACGCCCGTCGACCTCTTCGAGGCGCAGGTGGCCCGGACGCCGGGCGCCCCGGCACTGGTCGCGGGCACGCTCGACGATCCGGCCGCCCCGGTGACGTTCATGTACGCGCGGCTGAACGAGGAGGCGGACCGGCTGGCCCGCCACCTGGTCGAGGAGCACGGCGCGGGTCCCGAACGGCTCGTCGCCCTGACCCTGCCGCGTACCGCCGAACTCGTCGTCGCGCTGCTCGCCGTGCACAAGACGGGCGCGGCCTACCTGCCGATCGACACGCGCTTCCCCGCCGACCGCATCGCGATGATGATCGAGGACGCCCGGCCGGTCGCGGCGGTGACCTGCGAGGCGACGGCGCACGTGCTCCCCGCCGGCCTGAGCGCGGTCCGGCTGCCGCTGCGCCCGGACGCGCCCGCCGGGCCCGTCCGCGCGCGGAGCTCGCGGCCGGAGCACCCGGCGTACGTGATCTACACGTCCGGGTCGACGGGGCGGCCGAAGGGCGTCGTCGTGCCGCACGGCACCGTCACGAACCTCCTGCTCTCGATGGCCGAGCAGGTTCCGCTTACGCCCGACGACACGCTCGTCGCGGTGACCACGGTCGGCTTCGACATCTCGGTGCCGGAGATCTACTCGCCGCTGCTGGCCGGGGCCCGGATCCGGCTCGCGCGCGAGGAGGAGGTCGCCGACCCCGCGCGGCTCGGCCGGCTCCTCGCGGACGCCACCGTCATGCAGGCCACGCCGACCCTCTGGCAGGAGCTCACCGAGCTTCCCGAGCCTCCCGACCTCGGCGGGCTCCGGGTGCTCGTGGGCGGAGAGGCGCTGCCCGCCGGGCTCGCCCGCGCCCTGCTCGAGCGCGGCTGCTCGGTCCGCAACCTGTACGGCCCGACCGAGACGACGATCTGGTCCACCGGCGTGGAGATCGACGAGGCTTCGGCGGCCCGGCCGCCGATCGGGCGTCCCCTCGCGAACACGCGGGTCTACATCCTCGACGCCGCGCTGCGGCCGGTGCCGCCGGGCGTCCCCGGCGAGCTGTACATCGCCGGGGCGGGGCTGGCGCGCGGGTACCTCGGCCGCCCGGACCTGACGGCCGAGCGGTTCACGGCCGACCCGTACGGGCCCGGCCGCATGTACCGCACCGGCGACCTGGCGCGGTATCGCGCCGACGGGCGGATCGAGTACCTCGGCCGGGTCGACCACCAGGTGAAGGTCCGGGGGTTCCGCATCGAGCCGGGTGAGATCGAAACCGTGCTGACCGCGCACCGGTCCGTCTCGCAGGCCGTCGCCGTCGTGCGGGAGGACCGGCCCGGCGACCGGCGCGTCACCGCGTACGTCGTCGGGGCGGTGGACCCGGCCGAGCTGCGGAAGTTCGCGGCGCAGAGTCTGCCGGACTACATGCTGCCGTCCTCGATCGTGGTCCTGGAGGCGCTGCCGCTGACGCCCAACGGCAAGCTCGACCGCCGGGCGCTGCCCGCGCCGGAGGCCGAAGCGTCGTCGTCACGGGGACCCCGGACGCCGGTCGAGGAGGTCCTGTGCGGGATCTTCGCGCAGGTGCTGGGGACGCCGGTCGTCGGGGTCGAAGACGGATTCTTCGAACTCGGCGGGGACTCGCTGCTGGCTACCCGCGTCGTCGCCCGCGTCCGCTCCGTCCTCGGCGTCGAGGTTCCGGTCCGGGCGCTGTTCGAGACGCCCACCGTCGCCGGCCTCGCCGAGGTCGCCGAAAGGGCGGGCACGGCCCGACCGCCGCTCACGCCATCTCCCCGTCCGGCGGCCGCTCCACCGCTGTCCTACGCGCAGCGACGCCTCTGGTACCTGGCCCGCCTCGAGGGCCGCAGCGCCACGTACGCGATGCCGCTGGCGCTCCGGCTGACCGGCGCGGTGGACGTCGACGCGCTGCGGTCGGCCCTGGCCGACGTGGTCGCCCGGCACGAGGCGCTACGAACGATCTTCCCGGAGTCGGACGGCGCCCCGTACCAGGTGATCCTGGAGGACGAGCGGCCCGAGCTCCGGGTCGAGGAGACCGACGATGTCGCGGCGGCCCTGGCCCGGGACGCGGCGTACGGCTTCGACCTCGCGGTGGAGATCCCCATCCGCGCCCGCCTGTACGTGACCGGACCCGGCGAGCAGGTGCTGTTGCTGGTGCTGCACCACATCGCCGCCGACGGCTGGTCCTTCGCACCCCTGGCCCACGACCTGATCACCGCCTACGCCGCCCGCGCCGAAGGGCGACCACCCGCCTGGGAACCGCTGCCCGTGCAGTACGCCGACTACGCGGCCTGGCAACGCGACCTCCTCGGCTCCGAAGACGACCCCGACAGCCTCATCTCCCGGCAGATCACCTACTGGCGCGACGCACTCGCCGACCTGCCCGATCAGCTCGACCTGCCCACCGACCGCCCCCGCCCCGCCCAGGCGTCCCACCAGGGCGGACAGGTGCCCGTACGGCTCGACGCCGAGCGGGTCAGGGCGCTGGCCCGGCGGACGAACGCCAGCGTGTTCATGGTGGTGCAGGCCGCCCTCGCCGCACTGCTCACCCGGCTCGGTTCCGGGACCGACGTCCCGATCGGCACACCCATCGCCGGACGCACCGACCAGGCCCTCGACGACCTGGTCGGCATGTTCGTCAACACCCTCGTCCTACGCACCGACACCACCGGAAACCCGACATTCCGCGAACTCATCGACCGCGTCCGCGACACCGACCTGGCCGCCTACCAACACCAGGACCTGCCCTTCGAACGCCTCGTGGAAATCCTCAACCCACCCCGCAGCCTGGCCCGCCACCCGCTCTTCCAGGTCATGCTCGCCTTCCAGAACAACCCCTCGGCCGAACTCCGGCTCTCCGGCGGCGGCACCGCCGAGCCGCTGCCGCTGCACGCGGGAGTCGCCAAGTTCGACCTGACGCTGAGCCTGGAGGACAGCCTCGAGGGGGTGCTGGAGTACGCGACGGACCTGTTCGACGCGGCGACCGCCGAGACCATCGCCGCACGCCTGAACCGTCTCCTGACCGCCGTCGCCGCCGACCCCGACGCCCGCATCGGCGCGATCGACCTGCTGGACGACGGCGAACGCCGCCGGATGCTGGCGGAGTGGGGCGACACCGCCCGGCCGGTGCCGGACGCGACGCTGGCCGAGCTGTTCCGGGCGCAGGCGGCCGCGACGCCGGACGCGACGGCGGTCGTCTTCGAGGACGAGGAGCTGACGTACGCCGAGCTGGCCGCGCGCGCGGCGGAGCTGGCGGACCGGCTCGCCGGGCTGGGCGCCGGGCCGGAGCGGATCGTGGCGATCGCCCTGCCCCGGTCCGTCGACCTCGTCGTGACGGAGCTGGCCGTCGCCATGACCGGCGCGGCGTACCTGCCGATCGACGTCACCTATCCGCCGGACCGCGTCGCGTACCTGCTGGCGGACGCCGCCCCGGTGTGCGTGGTCACCGAGGAGGGCGTCGAGACACCGGACGGCCCGCCGAACACCGCGCTCTCCCGGAGCGGTCGGGTCGACGGCGCGGCGTACGTGATCTACACGTCGGGGTCGACGGGACGGCCGAAGGGCGTCGTCGTCACCCACCGGGGGATCGCGAGCCTGGCGGCGACGCAGCGCGAACGTCTGGGGATCGGCCCGGGGAGCCGGGTGCTGCAGTTCGCGTCGCCGGGCTTCGACGCGGCGTTCTGGGAGCTCGTCGCGCTACTGTCCGGGGCGACTCTCGTGCTGGCGCCGGCCGACCGGCTCGTCCCCGGCGCGCCGCTGGCCGAGCTGGCCACCGAGCGGCGCGTCACGCATGCGACGCTGCCGCCGGCCGCGCTGCCCACCCTCGACGGGCTGCCGCCGGGACTGACGCTGGTCGTCGCCGGTGAGGCCTGCCCGCCCGAACTCGTGGAGCGCTGGTCGCGCGACCACCGCATGATCAACGCGTACGGGCCGACGGAGACGACGGTGGCCACCACCGTCAGCGCGCCGCTGTCCGGCCGGATCGTCCCGCCGATGGGCACCCCGGTGGCGAACACCCGCGTGTACGTGCTCGACGAGTACCTGCGGCCGGTCCCGCCCGGCGTGCCCGGCGAGCTGTACGCCGCCGGTCTCAGCCTGGCCCGCGGCTACCTCGGCCGGCCGGGCCGCACCGCGGAACGCTTCGTCGCCGACCCGTACGGCGCGCCGGGCGAGCGGATGTACCGCACCGGCGACCTCGTCCGGCACCGCGCCGACGGGCGGCTGGAGTACCTCGGCCGTACGGACCACCAGATCAAGATCCGCGGCTTCCGGGTGGAGCCGGGCGAGGTCGAGTCCGCGCTGACCGGGCACGAGGCCGTGTCCCAGGCCGCCGTGCTCGTCCGGGAGGACCCGCCCGGCGGGCGGCGTCTCGTCGCGTACGTCGCGGGTGACGCCGACCCGGCCGAGCTGCGGGCGTTCGTCCGCGACCGGCTGCCGGAGTACATGGTCCCGGCGGCCGTCGTCCCGCTGCCCGAACTGCCGCTCACCGCGAGCGGCAAGCTCGACCGCGCGGCGCTGCCCGCGCCCGAGTTCCGCGCGTCCGGCCGCGCGCCGCGCACGCCGCAGGAGGAGCTGCTCTGCCGGCTGTTCGCCGAGGTCCTCGGCCTGGACGGGCCGGTCGGCGCCGACGACGGCTTCTTCGATTTGGGCGGGGACAGCATCGTCGCGATCCAGCTCGTCGCGCGGGCCCGGCGCGAGGGCCTCGTCCTCACGGCGCGGGAGGTGTTCCGGCATCTCGGTCTCGTCATCGGGCCCGATCGTCACCACGCCGGCGCTGCAGACCTGATCGAGCCGCGTGCCGTGCAGGTCGCGTCCTTCCGCCACGGCG
>NZ_JBFAUT010000032.1:60225-93560 GCF_040679475.1 Actinoallomurus sp. NPDC052274 | reverse complement strand
GGCCCCCGGGCCCCCGGGGTGTCCCCGCGGGCCCGCGCCCCCGGGGGCGCCCGCACCGCTCACTCCGATCCGGAGTCGTACGCCCGGCCCGGCGGCTGGCCGGTCGGCGGGCCGCCGGGGGGCGGGCCGCCGGTCGGCGGGTGCGTCGGGCGCGTCGGCGGCGTCGGGTGCGTCGGCGCCGACGGCCGAGTCGTCCGGGGCCGTGAGAAGGTCGGGTACGGCCGCGGCTGGACGGGCGCGGTGTACGACGGCCACTGACGCTGACCGGGGTACACCGAGGGGTCGCCGAACTGCTTCACCGGCATGTTCTCGTCGGCCTTGACGAGGTAGTCGTGCCAGATCTTGGCCGGCAGGCTGCCGCCGTACGCGGAGTAGCCGGGCAGGCTGAGCGCCTTGTTGTCGGTCCGGAAGACGGCCACCGAGGTCGCGAGCTGCGGGATGAACCCGTTGAACCAGAGCTGCTTGCCGCTGGTGGTGGTGCCGGTCTTGCCGGCGGCGTTCCGGTCGGGCAGCGCGGCCCTCGTGCCGGTACCCGCGTCGACGACCTTCTGCATGGCGTACGTCGCGTCGCGGGCGACCTGCTTGCTGAAGACCCGCGTGCCGTCGGTCGGCTCGGTGCGCTTCTTGCCGTCGCGGTCGGTGACCGACCGGATGACGTGCGGGGCGTGGTACACGCCCTCGGAGGCGAAGGCGGCGTACGCGGCGGCCTGCTGTTCGACGCTGACGTCGATGACGCCGAGCGGGAACGTCACGGCGGTGTTCGCGCCGTTGGCGGTGAGCTGCGACTCGGGGATGCCGAGCTTCTCCGCCATCTTCATCACCTTGTCGTTCCCGATCTTCTGGGCGATGTTGACGTAGGCGGTGTTGATGGAGTTCTGCGTGGCGGTGACGAGGTTAACCGGGCCGAAGTCCTCGTTGTTGTCGTTCTGGATCGGCTGGTTGCTGCCGTCGAACGTCTGGTCGTTGCTGCCGTCGACGTAGTCGTCCAGCGACATCCCGTCGTCCAGCGCCGCCGCCAGCACGTACGGCTTGAACCCCGAGCCCGGCTGCACCTTGGCGTCGAAGGCGGCGTTGAACTGCTGGTCGAGGTAGTCCTTGCCGCCGTAGAACGCGTTGACCTCGCCGGTCGACGGGTCGATCGACACCAGGCCCGCCATCACCTTCTTGGAGACGCCGGAGGGCATGGCGTCCTCGACCGCCTTCTTGGCGTCGTCCATCAGGTCCTTGTCGAACGTCGTGCGGACCTTCAGGCCGCCCTTGGCGATCTGGTCGTCGGTGTAGCCCATGCGCTTCAGCTCGGCCTTGACGAGCTCGTAGACGTAGCCCTTCTGTCCGCCGTAGATGTCCTTCGTCTTCTGCTTGATCGGTGTGGGGAACCGCATGGTCGCCGCCTCCTGCGGCGTGATGCTCTTCATCTGCACCATGCCGTCGACGACGTACTTCCAGCGCGCCTGCATGTACGGCAGGGCGCCCTTCACCGACAGGTCACCGGCGTAGGTCGGCACCTGGATGGCCGCCGCGAGGTACGCGCCCTCGGCCGGGGTGAGCTTCTGGACGTCCTTGCCGTAGTACGCCTGCGCGGCCGACTCGATGCTGTAGGAGTCGCGGCCGAAGTAGATCGTGTTGAGGTAGTTCTGGAGGATCCAGCTCTTGTCCTTCTCGCGCCCGACCTTGAGCGCGATCATGATCTCCTTGAGCTTCCGCGACGCGGTGCGCTGCTGGCTGAGACCGCTGTAGTAGTTGCGGACCATCTGCTGGGTGATGGTGGACCCGCCCTGCAGCGACCCGCCGGTCGCCGTGGCCCAGAACGCCCGCGCGGTGCCCTTGAAGGACACGCCGGGGTCGCTGTAGAAGCTGCGGTTCTCCGCCGAGATGACGGCGTCCCGGACCGGCTTCGGCACCTGGGACAGGGGCACCGGCTGGCGGTTCTTGCCGGTGCGGAGCAGGACGCTGCCGTCGCTGTAGTAGAAGACCGACGCCTCCTTCACGGCGTCGGGCTGCGCGGAGCTCGGGACGGGCGTCATCAGGTAGGCGACGACGAACGCGGCGACGGGCAGCAGGATCAGCACGCCGAGGACGTACGTCGTGCGGCGGAGCCACTTGGCCCGCCGGCTCCGCTGCCTCTTCGGTTTCTTCGGCGGCTTGGACTTCTCGCCCTCGGGCAGGGCGTGCACGGCGGTCATGGTCGACGGGCTCTCGTCGACCATGACCGCTGACGGGCTCCCCGCCATGGATCGCACGGCCGGGGTGATGCCGGGTCGAGGGTCGATGTCGGGTCGAGTGGCGTCATGGTGATCAGCGGCTCCGGACTCGACGGGTGTTGCCGATTCGGCGGCGCCGCGCGGATCGGCCGCTTCCTCCGGTCCTGCCGCGGCCTCGACCCCGTCGGCGCTTCCAATGTTGGACGCGCCGGACGGCTCGGAAGTTGGCGTAGACCCTGACTGCGTTGCGAATTCACCGGCGTCGGCGCCGGTGTCCTTGTCACTCACTCGTCCCCCGTGACCTGCGTGAACCCTCGAACGTACCGTTAGGGTCGCGCTGCTCGGACCGGCGAGCCCGGCGTCCGGGGGCTTGACGATCCTATGCCACGGAGGATAAAGAGCCCGTCAGCCCCTGGTGAGCACCGTGCCGATCAACCGCGCCACCTCACGCGCCACGGCGTCCCGCCCCGGCGCCAGATACTTTCGGGTGTCCACAACCGTCGGATGGTCGGCCAGGTATGCCCGGACCGCGTCGGTGAAAACCTTGTTGAGGTGTGTGGCGATGTTCACCTTGACGATCCCCGCCTCGACGGCACGCGTCAGGTCGGCGTCGGGCACGCCGGAGGAGCCGTGCAGGACGAGCGGCACCGGTACGGCGTCGCGGAGCCGCGCGATGAGGTCGAGGTCCACCGTCGCGGTCCGGTCGGTCATCGCGTGCGAGGTGCCGACCGCGACCGCGAGCGCGTCCACGCCGGTCGCCGCGACGAAACGGGCCGCCTCCTCCGGGTCGGTACGCGCGCCGGGCGCGTGCACGCCGTCCTTGCCGCCCACCTCGCCGAGCTCCGCCTCGACCCACACGCCGTGGTCGTGGCAGTAGGCGGTCATCTCGGAGGTCGTGGCGACGTTGGCGTCGTAGTCCAGCGCGGACGCGTCGAACATCACCGAGCCCAGGCCGAGCCCGACCGCCTCCCGTACGAGCTCGGGGGAGGTCGCGTGGTCCAGGTGCACGGCGACGGGGACCTTCGCGGCGCGCGCCGCGGCGAGGCAGGCCACCGCGATCGGCTCGAGCGCCGAGTGGTAGCGCACGGCGTTCTCACTGATCTGCAGGATGACCGGACGGCCCGCCGTCTCGGCCCCCGCGATCAGCGCTTCGGCGTGTTCGAGCTGGATGACGTTGAACGCGCCGACGCCCTGTCCGGCGACGACGAATTCTCCTGCGGAGACGAGAGGCATCTGCGGAATCCTTCGTAGGCGGCGGGATCGTAGGAACCCGCGACGGGGGCGAGTACGGCCGCGGCCGACAGGGCGGCGGCGTCCTTGAGCAGGTCGGGCCACGGCGTTCCGACGCCGGCGGCGAGCGCGGCGACGACGGAGTCCCCGGCGCCGGTCGGATTGCCGCTGACCACCCGCGGCGGGGGCACGCGGTGAACCTCGTCACCGGTGACGGCCATGAGGCCGTCGGCGCCGAGCGAGACGACGATGGCGCGCGCCCGCAGCGCCCGTGCGCCCGCCACCGGGTCGTCCGTGCCGGTCAGCTCGGCCAGCTCGGCGGCGTTCGGCTTGACGGCCCAGGCGTACGGCGCGGCGTGCCGCAGGGCCTCGCCGGACGTGTCGACGATGACGGGCACGTCGCGCCGGGCGAGCCGGGCGACGGCGTCCTGCGGCACGCCCGGCGGCAGGCTGCCGGAGATGACGACGACGTCGGCGTCGGGGATGCGGGCCTCGAGGGCCGCCCACTCCTCCGGGGCGACGACCGGGCCGGGCTCGTTGAGGAGCGTCGCGTCACCGCCGGCGACGATGGTGACCGTACGGCGGGTCTCCCCGGCGATGGGGACCAGGTCGTGCGCCAGGCCGGCGGCGTCGAGGTCGGCGCGGACGGCGTCGCCCGTCGCCCCGCCGGCCAGGCCGAGGACGAGGACGTCGTGGCCGAGCGACCGCAGCACGCGCGCGACGTTCACGCCCTTGCCGCCCGCGCGGGTGTGCACGGTCTGGACCCGGTGGGTGCCGCCCGGCCGCAGCTCCGGCACCTCGTACGTCACGTCGAGCGCGAGGTTCGGCGTGACGGTGACGATCACGCCGTCACCACGCTCTGGACCCGGAGGTCCGTGTCGAGCAGCACCAGGTCGGCGCGGAGCCCGGGGGCGATGGCGCCCCGGTCGGTGAGGCCGAGCAGCGTGGCCGGGGTCGTCGCCGCGAGGCGTACGGCCTCCTCCAGCGCGACGCCGGACGCCCGCACCGTCTGCCGGAAGACCGCCGCGGTCGTCGCCGTGCTGCCGGCGATCGAGCCGCCCTCGGCCAGCCGCGCCACGCCGTCGCGCACCTCGACGTCGAGCCCGCCGAGGGTGTACTCGCCGTCGGACATGCCCGCCGCCGCGATGGAGTCGGTGACCAGCGCGGTCCGCGCGCCGCCCGCGACCCGGGCGACGTGCGCCACGATCGCGGGGTGCAGGTGCACGCCGTCGCCGACGAGCTCGACGACGACCTCGGGCGCCTCGAGCAGCGCGAGAATCGGTCCCGGCTCGCGGTGGTGCAGCGGCCGCATCCCGTTGAACAGGTGGGTGGCGACCCGCGCGCCCGCCCGTGTCGCCTCGACCGCCACGTCGTACGTCGCGTCGGTGTGCCCCACGGCGGGGACCACCCCGGCGTCGCGGACGCGGCGCACCGCGTCCAGGCCGCCGTCGAGCTCGGGCGCGAGCGTCATCATGCGGACGTTCGGGACCTTGAGCAGCCGCTCCACGGTCGCGGGGTCGGGGTCGCGCAGCAGCGTGGGGTCGTGGGCGCCCTTGCGGGCGACGGACAGGAACGGCCCCTCGTAGTGGATCCCCGCGAGCACGCCGTCGTCGGCCAGCTCGGCGAGCACGGACGCCCGGCGTTCCAGCTCGGCGGGGGAGGCGGTGACGAGGCTGGCGACCAGCGTCGTGGTGCCGTGCTCGAGGTGGAACGCCGCCGCCCGCACGCACTCGTCCGGGTCCGCCGAGTCGAACGACGCGCCGCCGCCGCCGTGGCAGTGGATGTCGACGAAGCCGGGGACGATCACGTGGGCGTGCCGGTCGGCGCGCTCCGGCCGGCCCTGTTCGACGCGCGTGATCCGGCCGTCCTCGACGCCGACCCATCCGGGTTCGAGGATCCCGCCGGGGGTGACGACCTTGTCCGCGCTCAGCACCGTCATCGTCGTCATCGTCGCTCCAATAGGTCGCGTGCCCACAGACCGGCGCCCACACACCCGGCCTCGTCGCCGAATGTCGCGATCGTGAGGCGCGGCCGGCGGTGGAAGGTGAGCCGTCCGGCGAGGTCGTCGGAGAGCGGGCCGAGCAGGAGGTCGCCCGCCCGCGACAGGCCGCCGCCGATGACGATCACCTCGGGTGCGACGAGCGCGGTCGCGGCGGCGAGGGCGGTGCCGAGGAAGCCGATCGTCTCGGCCCAGATCGCCGCCGCGTCGGCGTCGCCCTCGCTCACCAGGGCCGCGACCTCACCGGCGGTCGCGTCCCGGCCCGTACGGCGGGCGTAGCGGCGGCCGACCGCCGCGGCGGACGCGACGGCCTCCAGGCAGCCGGTGCCGCCGCAGACGCACGGTTCGTCGGCGCCGACGGACATGTGCCCGATCTCCCCGGCGTAGCCGTTGCCGACGCACAGGTGCCCGTCGACCACCATCGCCGCCGCGATGCCGGTGCCGATCGGGATGACCAGCGAGTTGCGGGCGCCCTGCGCGGCGCCGAGGCGTATCTCGGCGGTGCCCCCGGCGCGTACGTCGTGGCCGACCGCGACCGGCAGGCCGGTGCGCTCGGCGATCAGGTCGCGGAACGGGACGTCGCGCCAGCCGATGTTCTCCGACCAGGCGGCCACGCCGCGCTCGTCGTCGACGATGCCGGGCACCGCGAGGCCGACGGCCTGTGCGGTGCCCGCCTGCTCGACCAGCTCTACCACGGTCTCCAGCACGGCGTCCACCGCGGCCTCGCCCCGCGGCGTGGGCCGGCGGAGGGCGGCGACCCGGTCGAGGCCGGGGGAGAGGACCGCTCCCTTCATCGACGTGCCGCCGACGTCGAGAGCGACGATCACTTCAGCACGACCGAGCGGGTCAGCGACCGCGGGCGGTCGGGGTCGAGTCCCTTCGCCTCGGACTGGGCGACCGCCACCCGCTGCGCGACGATCAGGTGCGCGAGCGGGTCGAGGTCGCTGGTCACGAACGTCGCGCCCGTCGCGGCGACGTCGTCGGCCAGACCCTCCGGAGCGGTACCGAACATCCAGGTCAGCCGGCCCGGCTGGGCGATGCTGATCGGGCCATGGCGGTACTCCATCGCCGGGTAGGACTCGGTCCACAGCTGCGCGGCCTCGCGCGCCTTCAGCGCCGCCTCGTCCGCCAGGCCGTTGGTCCAGCCGCGGCCGAGGAAGCTGATCTGCTCGGCGGCCACCCACTCGGGGTCCAGCGGCTGGGCCAGCGCCCGCTCGGCGTCGTCCGCGGGAACCTCGTCGCCGATGGAGGCCCGCAGCAGCGCCAGCGCCGTCGTGGCGAAGCGGGTCTGCACCACGGACTTCTCGTCGGCGAAGTCGAGGATCACCTGCCGCGTTCCGGCGGCGAACGGCGCGTCGTGGATCGCGGTGATCGCCGTGACGTTCGGCAGGCGCTCGACCGCCTCGAGCACCTCGGTGGTGGTGCCGGATCGGCTGATGGCGACATACCGGTCATAGTCGCGGCCGAAGGGGAGCTCGGAGGCGGGGAAGGCGTCGGTGACGCCCAGGCCCCGGCTCTCGCGCAACCCCGCGTACGCCCTGGCCATGTACAGGGACGTGCCGCAACCGAACACGGCGACCCGCTCACCGTCACGGGGGAGTACGTCCCGTGCGTCGGCCAGCCGGTCGGCCGCCCGCCGCCAGCAGGAGGGCTGACTCTCGATCTCGGCCAGTACGTGTTGCTGCGCCAATCCTGCCTCCGGGTTTGCTCGTTATTGAGCGATTCGTGCTTGCATCATGCACTAATGAACACGAAGTCGCCAACAGTCCTGAGCAGATGATGCGCGGGGGGACGGATCAGCCGTCGTCCCGCGGATGGTGCCGGCTGAGGTTGCCCTCCAGGAGGGAGAGACAGTCGGCCACGCCGACCGTGCCACCGGCGACCTCCGGCAACCGGCCGTCCTCCGCCCGCAGCCGGACCAGTGCCCGCTCCATCGCCGCCTGCGCGGCGAACAGGCACGGCGTGCTGTAGATGGCGACGCCGACGCCGAGGTCGCTCAGGTCGGACAGCGAGAACCGCGGCGACCTGCCGCCGGCGATCTGGTTGAACACCAGCGGCTTGCCGCCGGTCACGGCGTGGATCTTGCGGATCCACTCCGCGCCGCGTACGCCGTCCACGAGGATGAGGTCGGCGTCCGTGGCGGCGAGGGCCTCGGCGCGCAGCACGATCTCGCGTTCGTCGGTGGCGTCGGTCCGGCCGACCACGACGAGGTCCCTCCGGGTCCGCAGGACCAGCCGCAGCTTCTCCAGGTACTCCTCGAGCGGGAGGATCCGCTTGCCGTCGACGTGGCCGCAGCGCCGGGGGCGCTTCTGGTCCTCGATGATCACGCCGGAGGCGCCGATGGCCTCGAGGTGCTCGACGACGTGGCAGGCCACCTCCGGGTCGACGTAGCCGTCGTCGATGTCGACGAGCAGGTGGTGCCGGGGAAAGGCCAGCCGGAGCCGCTGGACGAAGCCCACCATGTCCGGCCAGGCGATGAAGCCGATGTCGGGAAGGCCGTAGTGCGAGGCGGCGAACCCGAATCCGGAGACGAACAACCCGTCATAGTGGCGGGCCGCAACGGACGCCGAGAACATGTCGAACACCCCGATGAGCGGCATGACCGATTCGGTGTCGATCGCCCTTCGGAGGCGGTCTCCGGCCTCGTTTCGCCGTGCCGATCGTACGGGCCGGCCGGAATGCGCATCCATGTGTTCCCCCCGTGTGCTCGTCCGAGCTCGGCATTCCCGTGGCGACGGTTCTCGCGCCGCCCCGCGCCGCCCACGGTAAAGGCGCGGTAAGGACGGCGCTGCTGGCGCATCGGTAAAGGGTCGCTAACCCTGCACCGGAGATATCGCGGAATCACCCGAAAGGCGGCTGAAAAACCTCGGGAAGTCGGCTCCTGATCCGCCGATCGTGGCGACGGAAGACGGGTTTGTCGGCAGTGTCGCCGATGTCCGCGCGGCTTGTCACTTCTGTGAGGACTGTGGTGGTCAAGGTGTGCGATTGTTGCGTAGATCACAAAGATACTCGCCAGTAACGTTCCGCTGACCCGCGATGTCAGGAGGAGGGTCAGATGGCGGAACAGGCCGTTGCGGTCGACGCGAACGCTCCCTGGGGAGCGCGGATGGGCATCGGCGACCGAGTGATCGTCGGAATCTTCGTGGGGATTCCGTTCATCGCCGTGATCGTGTCCGTCGTCGTCCTGTGGGGCTGGGGCGTGACGTGGCACGACCTGGTGATCGGCGCGGTGATGTACGTGATCGCCGGGCACGGCATCACGATCGGTCACCACCGGCTGTTCACCCACAAGGCGTTCAAGGCCGCCCGCCCGCTGAAGGTGGCGCTCGCCGTGGCCGGCACGATGGCGGTCGAAGGGGACGTGATCACCTGGGCCGCCGACCACCGCCGCCACCACCAGTTCTCCGACCGGCCGGGGGACCCCCACTCGCCCTGGCGGTTCGGCAACACCGTGCCGGCCCTCGTCAAGGGCATGATCTGGGCGCACGTCGGATGGACGTTCAACAACCCGAAGACCAACCAGCGCCGCTACGTCCCCGACCTGCTCGCCGACACCGACCTGCGCCGCGTCGCGCAGTGGCAGCCGCTGATCGTGCTGTTCTCCTTCGCGGGTCCCGCCGTCGCGGGCGGCCTGTGGGGCTCCGGCACCTGGGACGGCGGCGCCGCCTGGTCGGCCTTCTTCTGGGCCGGGCTCGTCCGCATCGGCCTGCTGCACCACGTCACCTGGTCGATCAACTCGATCTGCCACGTCGGCGGCGAGCGCCCCTTCCGGTCCCGCGACCGGTCCGGCAACGTCTGGTGGCTCGCCCCGCTGTCGGGCGGCGAGTCGTGGCACAACCTGCACCACGCCGACCCGACCTGTGCGCGGCACGGCGTCCTGCGCGGCCAGCTCGACTCCAGCGCCCGGCTGATCTGGCTCTTCGAACGCCTCGGCTGGGCCCGCGACGTCCGCTGGCCGGACGAACAGCGGCTCGCCGCACGGGCCGGTGCCGGCTGAATCAACCGAGTCGTCGGCATCCGCCGACCGAGCCCGCCCCCGTCGTGCACGATCGGCCGGTGAAGGGTGTGTTGACCGTGGCGAGGAGACAGGACGCCGAATCCCGGCCGTGGCTGGCCGTCCCCCGGGGCACGACCGCCTGGCTGCGTCCTCTCGTCGGACCGCTGGCGGACGAGGTGATCGCCGAGATCGCATCCCGGCTGCCCGAGTTCGACCGGCCGGAGGACGACGTCTTCCAGGACCAGCGACGGCTCGCGGTCGAGGGCGCGTTCCGCCAGTTCGTCGACCTGCTGGAGAACCCGCGCGCCCCCTGGGAGAGCATCGCCTCGGTGTACCGGACGATCGGGGCCTGGGAGGCCGACCAGGGCCGGAGCCTCGACGCGCTGCAGCGGTCCCTCAGGGTGGGCGCCCGGCTGGCCTGGCGCCGGATCGCCGACCAGTGCGACTCGCCCGACGTGCTCGGCCCGCTGGCCGAGGCCATCTTCCTCTTCCTCGACGAGATCGCCGCCGCGGCCTCCGAGGGGTACCTCAAGGCGATCGGGCGGGCAGCCGGCGAGGTCGAGCGCCGCCGGCGCAGGCTCCTGGGCCTGCTCCTGTCCGACCCTCCCGCGTCCCCGGAAGAGGTCGCGGAGGTCGCCCGGATCGTCGGCTGGGCCCTGCCCCGTACGGTCGCGGGCGTCGCGCTGCACGAGCGCAAGCAGGACCAGTTCACCCCGCTGACGCTTCCACCGGACGTCCTGGTCGACACCGACTGCCCGCAGCCGTACCTGCTGCTGCCCGACCCGGACGGCCCGGGACGCTCCCGGATCCTCGAGGCCATCGACGTCGACTGGATCACCGCCGTCGGCCCGACCGTCCCGCTCCGCTCCGCGGCGAGCTCGCTGCGGTGGGCGCGGGAGGCCCTCGCCCTCGTCCGGCGCGGCATCATCTCCGAGGACGGTTTGATCCGCTGTAGCGACCACGAGGCGACGCTCGTCATCTTCCGCGACGAGGACTTCATCCGGAACGTCGCCGCCGCCCGGCTCGCCCCCCTCGACGACCTGCGCCCCGGGCAGCGCGAACGCCTCGCCGAGACGCTCCTCGCCTGCCTGCAGCGCGGGTTCAACGCGAACGAGGCCGCCGAACGCCTCCACATCCACCCGCAGACCGTGCGGTACCGCCTCCGGCAGCTCGAGGACCTGTTCGGGGAGCGCCTGTACGACACCGACCGGCAACTCGCGCTCGAGATGGCGCTGCACGCCTGGCTCGCGCTCACCCGCGCCGACGAGTCCTGATCCCGCGGTCTCGCGCACCGCGACTCGACCGGCGGGTCACCCGCCGTCGTTGGCCGCCTTCGGACAGCAGCCGTTGCGGCTACTAACGAGATACGTAGTGTGATAGTCATGTGACGGTGCGCTACAGGTCGGCGCACGCGCGTCTCGTCAACGGCAAGCCATGGAGACGGTCATGCTCGTGTTCACCCTCGCTGTAGCCGCGGCCGTCGGGGCCGTGTTCGCGGCCGCGTTCCTCTTCCGGAAGGCACGTCACGGCGCCGACGACCGGGGGCCGGGCAGCACGACCGCGGGTCACGCGGGCTCGATGCTGTCCTCCCTCTTCCTGCTCGTCTTCGCCATCGCCATCGTGGTCCCGTGGACGACGGCCGACTCCGCCCGGCAGAACACCCAGGCGGAGAGCCAGGCGATCGTCGACGCCTACTGGGCCGCCGCGGCGCTGCCCGCCCCGGCCGGCACCCAGATCCAGGCGTCACTCCGCGACTACGTGCGCTTCGTCGTCGACAACGAGTGGCAGGTCATGAGGCAGGGGCGGCTCAGTCAGGAGGGCTGGGCGCGCCTGGACACGCTGCGCGCCCAGGTCACCGGCCTGCAGGTCTCCGGCAACAACGCGGAGACCGCCCGCAGCAGCCTCCTCGACCGCATCCGCGACATGGCGGCCGCCCGCGGCCAGCGCGCGGTCGACGCCAAGAGCGCCCCGCCGAAGGGCCTGCTGGCCCTCACCGTCGTCACGGGGATCCTCGTCGGCGCGTTCCCGTTCCTCGCCGGGGCCCGGCCCCGGGGGACGGCCCTCATCCCGGCGGCCGCGATGGCCGCGATGCTCGCCGTCGGGATCTACCTCGCGTTCGACATCTCCCACGTGTTCAACGGCGCGCTCCGCGTCAAGCCCGACGCGTTCACGTCGGCCCAACAGGAGTTCCCCCGCATCCCCGAGAGCCGGTGACCCATGCGCGCACGCGGCATCAGCGTTCTGGCCACGGGCTCGCTCATCGGGCTCATGGCGAGCCCCGCCCTGGCCGACGACGGGGCCCACTCCACCCGGTCCCGCACGCCCGGCCCGATGCACCGGGCCTCCGCCACGGAGTCCTCCGACGGCCCTCGCTCCGCGGCCCCGCCGACCGACGACAGGGCCCGCTCGACCCGATCCCGCACGGTCGGCCCGATGCACCGGGGCACCGCCACGGAGTCCTCCGACCGGTCTGTCCCCGTGGCTCAACCGGCCGACGACAGGACCCGCTCCGCCCGGTCCCGACCGGCCCACCGGACCTCTTCCACGGGACCCTCCGACGGTTCTTCATCCGCAGTCTCGGCGGCGCGTGCCGGAGGCCGCGCCATCCAGTCCCGCGCGGCTGGCGTGGGACACCGGCTCCCCTCGGCCGAGCCCCCCGGCGGTCCTTCACCCGCAGCCCTGGCGGGTGGCGGAGCCCGTACCACCGGGTCACATACGCCCGGCGAGGTGCGCCAGGCATCCTCGGCCGAGCCCGCCGACCGCTCTGTGCCCGGGGCGTCGCTCGCCGGGGGCCTTCTGGGGAGTCTGCTCCCCAGCGCCCCGGCCTTCGGTGACCCGCTCGCCGACGGGGCGGCCTCCCAGGGTTCGGGCGCACAGAATTCGGGCTCCGGCGGGCCGCCCGCCGCCGGTCCCGTACCGTCGTCTTCCCCGTCATCCCGGTCCGCGACGCGACCGGCCCGCGAGGGTCCGGTGGGTCCGCGCGAGCCGCAGCCAGCCCATCGGTCCGGTCAGGACGTCCCGGCGCGGTCTCACGGCGCCGATCGTGTTTCCGGCCGTTCCCGTATACCGGCCGATCGGCGGCTCGCCGTGACAGGCCCCGGCGGAGCCGGGCTCCTGCCCGTCACCGTCGGCGACCCCGGGCCGCTCTCCGTCGCCGCGGGCGGCCTCCTGCCACTCTCCGTCGCCGCGGGCACGCCCCGGCCGGTCTCCGTCGCGGTGGGTGGGCCACAGCCGCTGCTCGCCGTGACGCTCTCGGTATGCCTCGACCTGGACCTGCTGCACGCCCTGGACGTCCGCCTGGCCATCGGAGCCTGCGGGCGCGCCGCACCTCCACCGCCCCCTCCGCCGCCCCCGCCCCCGCCACCGGCACCGCCGACACCGCCGCCCCCCACCTCGCCGCCGGCGCCTCCGCCGCCGGCACCGCCGACCCCGCCGCACCCCGCGCCGCCCGCCGCACCCCCGGCCGCGTCGCCCGCGCCGGTGGTCCCGGTCGCCGTCCGGCCGGCCGCGCCGCGTCCGGCGGCCCCGCCGCCACGGACGACGCCGAGCCGCCCGACGTCGCCGTCGTCGTCCGCTGCGGCGCCGGAGCCGAGGAAACCCACGGCCGTGTACGTGCCGCATCGCAAGAAGCCGCTGGCCACGGTGACGGTCATCGTCGTCCTGGCGGTCATCGTCGCCGTCGGCGCGGGGCTCGCCTTCGCGACCGTGTGAGACAGCCGCGACGCGGGCTGAGCCGCTGACGGGTCTCCCGGCTTAGACCAAGATCACTGGCGATTGGTGCGTCTCTTCGCGCACCGATCGCCAGTGATCTTCGGACTCACACTGGCGTGCGCTTGCCGGCCTCCTGGAAGAGTTCGCGCGGGTGAAGGCGCCGGTCGGCTCGTCGCCGATCCGGCCGTACGCCTCGACGTACCCGAACGCGGTGGTCCCGTGGGCGTGCGCGACGCGTTCGGGGATCCGCTCGCGGTCGAAGTGGCTGATTTTCTCAGGAACCGGTGGTCCTCCAGCGTCGCCAGGCCATGGGCGCCGACCATCCTTGGGCGACGGAGAGTCACCGGCGGGGGCGGCTCCGCGGGGAGCGTGCCGGCGCCGGGGGCCGCCACCGTTCTCCGACCTCCTCGTCGCTCGGCGGGGAGGCGGGCAGCGGCCGGGTCGGCGTGTCGGCGCGCAGCGCGTCCAGCAACGGCGTCAGGTAGCGGTGACGCAGCGCCGCGGTGCGCTCGGCGTCGCCGAGACGGATGGCGGTGATCTGATCGAAGATCATCGGGAGGTCGTTGGCGGCCACGTCCGGCCGTAGCGCGCCGGCGGTCTTCGCGCGGTCGAGGATCCGCGCGGCCAGCGCGGACGCCTCCGCGGCCAGCGTCCGCAACTCCGGAGTGGGGGCGAACGTGCCGGCCAGGTGCACGGTGAGAGAGTGCACGTCCGAGTCGATGACGCCGCGCACGAAGGTCTCGAACGCCTCCCACGGAGCGTCTTGCCGGGCCAGCGCGGACTCCGCGATGGCCGTGAAGCGCCGCAGGCCGTCCGCGCAGAGCGTCCGCAGCAGTTCCTCCTTGCCGGCGTAGCGCCGGTAGAGGGCGCCGACGCCGACCCCCGCCTCCTCGGCCACCGCCGAGATCGGCGCCTCGGGGTCGCGGATGAACACCGCTCGTGCCGCGTCGAGGATCGCGCGGTCGTTGCGGGCGGCCTCGGCCGCCCGTCCTCTCCGACTGGATGCCTTGGTCTCCATGGCCGGAATTCTAGCTTGAACGGAATGATCCGTTCCGCTAAAGTTTGAACGGAACGATCCGTTCCGCAGTGATACCTCCGGAGGTTCGCATGACCGCCACGTCCTGGTCGCTTCTCGAGCAGGCCCACAACGCGCTGCGCGCATCCGCCGCCGAGCTCGGCGACGCGGACTGGGCGGCGAAGACGCCGTGCGAGCAGTGGAACGTCGCGCAGGTGCTGCGGCACGCCGCCGGCGACCAGCGCGCCTACGCCGCCGCGATCTCCGGTGACGGCGGGCCCGAGGAGAACCCGTTCGACCCCGCGACCGACGCGCCCGGCGACCCCAAGGACCTGCTCGAGAGCGCCGTGCGCGTTTCGGCGCGGGCCTTCGCCACCGTGTCGCCGGACGCGCAGACCGTCCCGACGCCGCTGCCGCAGGGGCCGATGACGGCCGAGACCGCCGTCGGCGCCGCCGCGCTGGACGCCGCCGTGCACGCCTGGGACATCGCGGTCGCCACCGGCCGTCCGTCGCCGCTCCACGCCGAACTGTCCGAGCGCCTCCTGCCGGTGGCCAGGGCCATCGCCGAGCCGCTCCGCGGCTTCGCCTACGCGCCCGCCCTCGACCCGCGGCCGGCCGACGACGCCACCGCCGCGCTGCTGCGTTACCTCGGCCGCGACCCGGAGTGGACCCGCTGATCCGTCCCGACGCGGCCGCCGCCCCGGCCCGTCGCGCCCTCGAGCGGGGGGCCGGGCCCTCCCCGAAGTGGGCCGGCCGGGGCGTCAGGCGTCGCGGCGGCGCACCGCCTGCCACCCGGCCAGCAGTGCGCCCGCCGCCCACAGCGCGGTCACCGCGAGCCCCGTCCAGGGGCCGGGGCCTCCCGTGGTGTCCCGGTGCAGCACCTGCTGCCCGGCCCGGTCCGGCAGGTAGGCGGCGGCTCCGCCGGCGATGTCCCCGACGACGAAGGACACGATCAGGATGAACGGGATGAGCAGGCTCAGCACCGCGACGGCGCTGCGCAGCAGGAAGGTGAGCCCCGCGGCGAACAAGGCCATCAGGGCGAGGTAGATCCCGGCGCCGAGGCAGGCCCGCAGCGCGCCCGGTTCGCCCAGGCCGATGGCGTGCCTCCCCAGGAACGCCTGCCCCGCGAAGAAGGTGGCGAAGGAGGCGGCGAGCCCCACGACGAGGGCGGCGCCGGCCAGGACCGCCGTCTTGTCGGCGTAGAACAGGTCCCGGCGCGGCGGCCATCGCCTTCGGGGCCACCGCGGTGTCCTCCGAGTACACCGGCGGCGCCCTGCGGGTCTCGCTGTCCGCCGTGCGATCTGCGCGAAGTTGATCGCGTAGAAGGCTCCGAAGACGGGGCGGACGCGCGATCATGGGTGCCCCACCGAGTATCCGCAGGTCAGCGGACCGTTCGGGCGGGTCAGAGGGTGGCGCGCCCAGAGGGATTCGAACCCCCGACCGTCGGATTAGAAGTCCGATGCTCTATCCAGCTGAGCTATGGGCGCTCAATCGATCGGCTCTGAGTGTACGGACTTCGCGGCGTTCGTGCGTCACCGGTGAGGAGCGGTCGGATCAAAACCCCGGTGACCCGCGTGGCCTGATCCGGTCGGGACCCCCGCGATCTCCATTGACACGGATGATCTACCGATATTGACTCCGCGTGTGATGGAAGGCCCCCGCCTGCCCTGAGCGAAAGGTGCCGTCGTGCGCTCACTGCCCGGTGTCCGCCGCCTGCTCGTCCTCCTCGCCGTCGCCGCCCTGGCCCTCGCGTACGGCGGCGCGCCGGCCTCGGCCGCTCGGCATGAGAGGGCTGTCGTGCAACGGACGCACACGGTGACGTACGACCACTACTCGCTGAAGCTCGACGGCGAACGGGTCTACCTGTGGTCGGCGGAGTTCCACTACTGGCGGCTGCCGAGTCCCGACCTGTGGCGGGACGTGCTGCAGAAGTTCAAGGCGGCCGGGTACAACGCCACCTCCATCTACTTCGACTGGGCCTACCACTCGCCGAAGCGCGGCGTGTACGACTTCACCGGCGTCCGGGACATCGACCGGCTCCTCGACATCGCGCGGCAGGTGGGCATCTACGTGATCGCGCGCCCGGGGCCGTACATCAACGCCGAGACCGACAGCGGCGGGTTCCCCGGCTGGCTGACGGCGCAGAAGGGCCGGGCGCGGTCGAGCGCTCCCGACTACACCGAGGCGTACCGGGAGTGGCTCCGGCACGTCGACCCGATCATCGCGCGGCACCAGTTCACGCACGGTACGGGCTCGGTGATCCTGTACCAGATCGAGAACGAGTACGGGTCCAACACCGACCCGGCGTACATGGTGGACCTGGAGCAGCAGGTGCGCGCCGACGGCATCGACGTGCCGCTCACGCACAACCACTGCTGCGGCGCCTCGACGTGGGCGACCGGTCCCGGCGCGGTCGACCTGCCGGGCCGGGACGGCTACCCGCAGGGGTTCAACTGCTCGACCCCGGACCGGTGGAACGGGGTGAGCACGCTGCCGCGCTTCCGGGACGACGCGCCGATCTTCACCCCGGAGTTCCAGGGCGGGGCGTTCGACCCGTGGGGCGGTCCCGGGTACGACAAGTGCCGGCGGCTCACCGGCCCCGACTTCGAGAAGGTCTTCTACGAGAACAACATCGCGAACGGCGCGACGCTGCAGAACTTCTACATGACGTACGGCGGGACGTCGTGGGGCTGGCTCGCCGATCCGAGCCAGGTCTACACGTCGTACGACTACGGCGCGGCCATCAAGGAGGACCGGGAGCTGACGCCGAAGTACGACGAGGCCAAGCGGCTCGGGTACCTGACGCGGGCGGTGGCGCCGCTGGCCAAGACCGACCCGGTCGCGACCGGCGGGCCGACGAACGCCGCCGTGAGCCTCGCCGCCCGGGCGAACCCGGACGACGACACGCACTTCTACGTGCTGCGGCACCGGGACAGCACCTCGACGACGACCGAGACCACGCACCTGCCGATCGACCTGAACGCCCGGCCCCCGCACTACACGTACGACGACACGGACCCCGCGCTGGAGTACGCGGGGGACGGCTGGAGCCACGCCTCGGGCCAGGACTGGACGAGCGGCGACTACCGGGACACCGAGTCCTACAGCGACCGGGCGGGCGCGTCGGTGACGGTGACGTTCACCGGCACGGCGGTCCGCTGGATCTCCTCGCATGAGACGAACCACGGCATCGCCGACGTCTACCTCGACGGGGCCAAGGTCGCGACTGTCGACGGGTACGGGACCTCGAAGGAGTTCCAGGAGGTGTTCTACAAGGCCGAGGGGCTGGCGGACACCGCCCACACGCTGAAGATCGTCGCGACCGGGACGAGCAACCCCGCGGCGAGCGGCGCGTACGTCATCGTGGACGCCATCGACCTGTCGGCGGGGCCGCAGGGCGGCGCCGAGCCGTACTACCCGTCCGTCCCCCAGGAGCCGGGCACGGACATCACCCTCGCGGGACGTGATTCCAAGCTGCTGGTCGCCGGCTACCGGCTCGGCGCACAGGAGCTGCGGTACTCCACCTCGGAGATCATGACGCACGGCCGTATCGGCGGGCGGGACGTCGCCCTGCTGTACGGGCGCCAGGGCGAGGACGGCGAGACCGTGCTGCACTACGCCGCCGAGCCGGCGGTGACCGTGCTGTCCGGGGACGTACGGCACGTCTGGGACGCCGGCCGTGGGGACCTGCGGCTGAACTACACGCACCAGGGCCTGGCGCGCGTGCTCGTCACGCCGCGCGACGGCGTGCCGCTGCTGCTCCTGCTCGCGACGGACCAGGAGGCGGCGCGATTCTGGCGGCAGGACACCGCCGCCGGGCCCGTCCTCGTCCGCGGCCCGGAGCTCGTCCGGTCCGCGGCGGTCCACGGGTCGGTGTTGGCCCTCACCGGCGACACGTCCGCGCCGACCGGCATCGAGGTCTTCGCCGCGCCGTCCGTGCGGGCGGTCACGTGGAACGGCACGCTCGTACGGACGTCCGGGCACGACACCCTCACCGGCCGGCTGGCCGGACCGCGGCCGGTCACGCTCCCGGCGCTGACCGGCTGGAAGACGCGGCGGGAGTCACCCGAGGCGCAGCCGGGCTTCGACGACCGCGGCTGGACGGTCGCGGACCACACCACGACGAACAACCCGACGCCGCCCGCCACGCTGCCGGTGCTGTACGCGGACGACTACGGCTTCCACCACGGCGACGTCTGGTACCGGGCGCACTTCACCGCGGCGGGCGGCGAGACCGGGATCGCCCTGACCGCCGGGACGGGCCGGGCGGGCGTCTACTCGGCGTGGCTGAACGGGAGGTTCCTGGGCAGCACCGGGGACGGCCTGCACACGTTCGCCTTCCCCGACGGCGCGGTGGCGAAGGGCCGGGACAACGTGCTGTCGGTCCTCGTCGAGAACATGGGGCACAACGAGGACTTCGACGCGACCGACTCGCACAAGGAGCCGCGCGGCCTGACCAACGCCGCGCTCCTCGGCTCGGCCGCCGCGCTCACCTGGCGGATCCAGGGCGACGCGGGCGGGGAGGACCTGTCCGACCCCGCGCGTGGCCCGTTCAACACCGGCGGCCTGTTCGGCGAGCGGAACGGCTGGCACCTGCCCGGCCGTACCGGCGCGGGCTGGACGGTTACGGCACTGCCGCACCGCGACACGACGCCCGGGATCTCCTGGTACAGGACGACGTTCGACCTGCGCCTGCCGAAGGGCCAGGACGTGCCGCTCGGCGTGACGTTCACCGACGACCCGTCCCGGCACTATCGGGCCCTGCTGTTCGTGAACGGCTGGCAGCTCGGCCGGTACATCAACGACGTCGGCCCGCAGCACACCTTCCCGATCCCGCCGGGGATCCTGCGCACCGACGGCCGCAACACCCTGGCGATCGCGGTCTGGAACGAGGACGACGCCACCGGTGGCCTCGGCCAGGTCGGCCTGCAGCAGTACGCCGACCTGGCCACGAGCCTGCGGGTCTCCGACGTCACCGCCCCGCGCTGACGTGCTCAGCGCTCTTCGCGGAAGGCGACGTGGCGCCGGGCGATCGGGTCGTACTTGCTGAGCGCGAGGCGGTCGGGGTCGTTCCGGCGGTTCTTGCGGGTCACGTACGTGTAGCCGGTGCCCGCCGTGGACCGGAGCTTCACGACCGGCCGGAGCTGGTTCCTCGCCACGGTGATCTCCCCTCTGAGGCCGTGCGGTCCTTCCGCACCGATCGCGACAACGAATATCGTTCCCAGATATTCCGCGTCGTCACGCCGTGCCCGTCGCCTTCGTCGACAGGTCGTACACCGTCGTGCCGCCGACCGTCTTGGCGGTGTAGTTCTGCTGCACCCAGGCCGCGATCCGCTGCGCCACGTCACTGCCGCCGGAGCTCGCGCCCCGCCCCATGCCCGTCATCGACCCGCCGATGAAGTAGTGGATCCGCCCCGCGCGGACGTACTCCTGGAACCGCTGCAGGCTCGGCGCCGGGTCGGTGCCGTTGAACCCGCCGACCGCCATCACCGGCTCGCCGGTCGCGAGCTGGTACCCGGCGGCGTTGTTCGACCCGACCGCCGCGGCGACCCAGGCGTACGAGCGGGCGTTCTGCTTCAGCGCGGCGGTCAGTTCGGCGCTCGGCGTGGTGGCGTTCAGCAGCCCACCGGGCCCGCCACCCGCTCCCCGTCCACCGCCGCCCGGCGCCTGCGGGCCCCCTCCGTTCCCGGTGCGCGCGCCGCCGGGGAAGCCGCCGCCCGGGAACCCGCCGCCCGGGAACCCGCCACGGCCGCCGCCCTGCGAACGGAAGCCGCGGCCCATCCCCCCGGGGCGGCCGCCGAACCCCGGCATCCCGCCCGGCCCGAACGACGGCCCCGCCGTCGGGATCGCTCCGGTGTGCGGTGTGTCGGCCGTCTCGACGGCGTACGCGGCCGGTCCGGCGATCGAACTCAGGACCGCGACGGCCAGCGCCGCGCCGAGCAGCCGGCGCGGCGCGCGGCCGGCCGAGGCCAGCAGCGCGGCGGCGAGCAGGCCGCCGACCAGCACGACCAGTCGCAGCCAGGGCAGGAAGTCCGGCGTACGGCCGAGCAGGACGTACGACCACCAGGCGGTCAGCGCCACGGTCCCGGCGAGCGTGAACGACGCGACCGCCCGGTGCCGCTCCCGCCACAGCACCGCCGCGCCCATGCCGGTGAGGGCCGCGACCGCCGGGGCCAGCGCGACCGTGTAGTACCCGTGGAAGATCCCCTGCATGAGGCTGAACACCAGGCCGGTCACCAGCAGCCAGCCGCCCCACAGCGCGAACCCGGCGAGCTCGCGGCGGCGCTCCCGGCCTCGCGTCAGCCACAGCCCGGCGACGAGCAGGACCAGCGCGGCGGGCAGCAGCCAGGCGATCTGCCCGCCGAGCTCGGTGCCGAACATCCGCATCACGCCCGCGTCCTGGTTCAGGTTGCCGAGTCCGCCGGTCTCGTCGCCGTTCAGCCGTCCGAGGCCGTTGTAGCCCAGGGCCAGCTCCAGGACGCTGTCGTGCTGGGAACCGCCGATGTACGGGCGGGAGCCCGCCGGCACCAGGGCGACGACCGCGACCCACCATCCGGCCGCGACGACCAGCGCGACCCCGGCGAGAAGCAGCTGCCCGATCCGCCGCCGTACGGGCGCCGGCGCCAGCAGCAGGTACACCAGCGCGAACGCCGGCACGACGAGGAACGCCTGCAGCATCTTGGCGAGGAAGCCCAGCCCCACGCAGGACGCCGCGAACACCAGCCACCGGGTGCTCGCACCCTCCACCGCCCGCACGACCCCGTACGCGCCGAGCGTGAGGAGCAGCACGAGCAGCGCGTCCGGATTGTTGAAGCGGAACATCAGCGCGGCCACCGGGGTGGCCGCCAGGACCGCCCCGGCCAGCAGCGCTCCCGCGATCGCCGTACGGTCGCCGGGCCGGCCGAGCGAGCGCCGCACCGCCGCGTACACCGTCCCGACGGTCGCGACGCCCATGAGGGCCTGCGGCACCAGGATGCTCCAGGCGTTCACCCCGAAGACCCGTGCGGACAGCTCCATCGGCCACAGCGCCATCGGCGTCTTGTCGACGGTGATGAAGTTCGACGCGTCCGACGATCCGAAGAAGAACGCCTTCCAGCTGCGCGCCCCGGCCTGGACGGCGGCCGAGTAGAAGGAGTTCGCCCAGCCGGAGGCGCCCAGCCCCCACACGTACAGCACCGCGGTGGCGGCGAGCAGTCCGAACAGGGCGAGGCGCGCCCAGGCGGGGTCGTCGGCGGGCCCGCGGAGCACCCGGCGGGCGAGGTGGCCGCCCCGGGCGGCCGGCATGCCGTGCTCCGGCTCGGCCTGCCGGGGTGGTCCGGAGGTCATCGATGTCATGAGACCACGGTCGGCGGCGGACGTCAGCGGTCCCTGAGCCGATGATGAGAGCCGCGTGAGAATCCGGGCTCCCGCGTGACCAGAGAGTTCCGGCCCCCGCGCAGCGCGCGAGACCGGTGGGTGTGGCGAAGCGCGGTCACTCGGTCAGGAGATCGACGGGGATGTTGCCCCGGGTGGCGTTGGAGTAGGGGCACACCTGGTGGGTCGCGTCCAGCAGATCCTGGGCGACCTCCGGGGAGAGGCTCTCGGGCAGCTTCGCCCGCAGGGTGACGTCGAGGCCGAAGCCGCCCTTGCCGTTCGGGCTGAGACCGACCTCGGCGGTGATCGACATGCCGGTGACGTCGACCTTCTTCTTCTCCGCGACGAGCTGCAGGGCGCGAAACAGGCGGCATAGCCGGCCGCGAACAGTTGCTCGGGGTTGATGCCGTCGCCGTCGCCGCCCAGCTCCTTCTGCAGGGCCAGCTTGACGTCCAGCATGCCGTCCGAGGTTCTATGCCAAGGGCGTGCACGCGGTGGGCATCGACCGCATCATCGCCGAGGCCGGCGTGGCCAAGGCGACCTTCTACCATCACTTCCGGAGCAAGGACGACCTCGTCCGCGCCTACATCGTCGAGCAGAGTCACCAGCAGCGCCGGCTGGCCGAAGAGTCCGCGACCGGCACACCCCGCGAGACGCTGCTGCTCGCTTTCCAGAAGATGTGTGAGTTCGGTGCGGAACCCACCTATCGCGGTTGCGCCTTCATCAATACCGCGGCGGAGTACCCCGATCCGGCCCATCCCGTCCGCCAGGCCATCGACGAGCATCGAAACTGGAACCGCCGGCTGTTCCGCGACCTACTGGCCGCCGATGGTCACCCTGACTCCGCGCGCACCGCGGAAATCCTCATGCTGCTCAAAGACGGGCTCGCGGTCGGTTTCGACCTCGACGATCCCGAGTCCGTCGGCATCGCGGCTCGGGAAGCCGTCATCAGAGTCGTGGGCGGCGGAAACGACCGACCATTCGCCGACGCCGACGGGCCGCACCGATAGCCACGCCGGCGCGCCAGGCGACGGAGTCCTCGGCGACGACGGCCGCATCCGACAGGACTACCACCTGACCGTGCAGCCCCTCGCCGCCCAGTAGGGCGGCTTCGGGACGCGTACGGAAGGCTCGGGATCGGCGTCCAAGTCTGAGGCGCGAAACGGTGCCTACCGGCACGAATGCCGTCGACCGGATGGGGTTCTACCGAGCCTTCCGGCCTCAGCCGAACGAGTCCTCTCCCGTGGGCACCGCGAGTTCGCGGCGGATGTACCACTCGGTGCCGAGGAGACGCTCGCGCTCGGCGGCGGGCAGGCCCGCGAACATCGCCGGCCCGGCACCGCGCTCCGCCTCCGACTCGTGAGCCTGGAACGCCTGCCACTTGCGGTCCGCCCAGCGCCGTACGTCGAGCGTCGTGGTGACCCGCTCGTCCGGGGTCCCCGGAAGGACCTGACCGGGGTCCGGCGGGGAACCGAAGACCCTCTCCCACTCGGCGAGCACGACCGAGCGGGGGATGGTCACCAGGTCGAGCGTCCGTACGGACCACGGCGCACCGGCGTCCGGATACAACTGCTCGTAGGCGGCGGCCTCGACGGCGGCCAGGGTCACGCGGTGCGCCCGCACGTGGTCCGGATGCCCGTAACCGCCGTACGCGTCATAGGTGACGACGACGTCCGGCCGGAAGTCGCGGATGTGCCCGACCAACCGCCCGACCACCTCGTCCAGCGGCGCTCCGACGAACGCCTCACCTCCGGAATCGGCGCCCCCCGCGTCCGCGTAGCCGAGCAGCCTGAGATCCCCGGTCCCGAGGATCGACAGCGAGTGCCGCAACTCCTCGACGCGCCGCGTCCCCTCCGTCCAGGTGCAGGTCACCACCCCCGTCCGAACGCCGGCCTCCGCCGACCGGGCCAGCATCCCGCCCGTCCATAGCGCCTCGTCATCCGGGTGCGCGTGCACGCACAGGACTCCTCCGTCCGGCACCGGTGCTCCTCTCTCATCGTCGGATGGTGATCGTAGAGGCCCGGACGGATCACCGGATGGGGAACGGCGCTTCGCCGGACTGCCTCCGGCCGATGGTCCACGGAGACCGGCGCGCACCTACCTCCGGCGTACGAACGTCGACCGGCGGATCGGGCCGCCAGACCATCGGCGCTATCCGCGACGCCCGCCTGGTCGGCAGGCTCGGCACCATGACGGACGTAGACGGTCGACAGGCCACGATCAGGTCCGGTGAACCGCCGCTTCGACGGCGCGTGGCTCCCGCCATCGCCCTCTTCCTCCTCGCCCCGGCCATCGGCGAACTCCTGCTCGGCAATCTGCGGGTCGAGGAGACGGTGGCCTTCCTGCCCATGCTCGCTCCGCTGTACGGCGGCGGCGCCCTGCTCATCCGCGAGACGGCGCGGCGGGCCGGGCGCGGACCGGCCACGATGCTGATCCTGGGCGTCGCGTACGGGCTCGTCGAGGAGGGGCTGGCCGACCAGATGCTGTTCAACCGGCACTACGCCGGAAACGACGAGATGGGCGTCACCTACATTCCCGCGCTCGGGATGGGCGGCTGGCTGACGGTCGGCGTGCTCGCCATGCACGCCGTCTGGAGCACCAACGTCGGGATCGCGCTGGTCGAGGCGCTCGTCCCCGAACGTTCCGAGGCGCCCTGGCTGGGCCGTACCGGACTGGGGATCACCGCCGCCATCTTCACGGTCGGCACGGTCGTCACGACCTGGGGCAGCCACCACGACGAGCACTTCTTCGCCGCGCCGCCGCAGTTGCTCGGCGCCGCGGCCGTCATCGTCCTGCTCGTCGTCGTGGCGTTCCGCCGCCGACCCGCCGGTCCGCTTCCCGGCTCCGCGCCTCGACCGGCCATCGTCGGGTGCGTCGCCTTCGTCGCCTCGGGCGCGTTCCTGTCCACCGCCGACCTGCCCGGCTGGTGGAGCGTCGCGGCGGCGGTCGCGCTCCTCGCCGCCGCGATCGTCGTCGTAGGCCGGTGGTCGCGGCGGGGAGACTGGAACCGGCTGCACCGGCTCGCCCTGGCCGCCGGCGCGCTTCTCACCTACGCCTGGACGGGAATCGGCATGCGCCCAGAGTCGGGCCCGAAGCGGCCCGCCGACCATGTGATGAACGCCGTACTGGCCGTCGGCGCCGTCGTCCTGGTCATCTGCGCGGTCCGCCGCTCCCGCGCCGGGCCGGCGTTTCCGCTGAATCGCGGCTCCGGCGAGGGGCGGCGCCCGGTAGCCGGGCGCAAGGCTCGGTGAAAGGCGCTCGGCGGAGGGGACGATTCCGGCATCGTGGGATGAACCAGTGCGGGATCGGGGACCTTCGCCGAGCTTTTCGTACGGTCCGTCGGCCGCTCAGCGGGACGCGGTCGGGCTGGACTGGGACGCCAGGTCGCGGAACGCGGTGTCGAGGGCGTCGATGAGGTGGTCGAAGGTGAGGTCAAGGGACTCGGGAAGGCCGAAGCCACCGGCCGTTTCGAGGGAGACGAGACCGTGGCAGACGGTCCGCCACATGCGGATCGCATGGACCAGGTCCGGGCCCCGCAGTCCGTATCCGCTGATGGCGCCGGCCGCGACGGCAACGGCCTGGTCGCTCACCATGGTGTACTCCTCGTCACCGGGTGTCGGGGCCTGCACGCTCGCGGCGTAGCGGCCGGGATGGGCGAGGGCGTAGGCCCGGTAGGCGCGGGACACCGCCCGCAGGCTGTCCCGGCCGGTCAGCCCGACGGCCGCCCTGGTCACGCTGTCGGTGAGCTCGCGGATGGCCAGCAGCGCCACGTCTCTCTTGACGGCTTCGAGCCCGTCGACGTGCTTGTACAGGCCGGGGAGGGAGACGCGGCACCGCTGGGCGACCGCCGCGAGGGTGAGCCGGTCCAGGCCGACCTCGTCGGCGACGGCCGCCGCTTCGGCGACGATGCGGTCCGGAGTCAGTCCAACGCGGGGCATGGTCACCGACCGTATCGCCCGAGCGTGCTGCCCGCGCCCGCGACGAAGATCAGCAGCAGGATCAGGGCCGGCGCGGCCAGCGGCGCGAGGCCCTGCAGGAGGAACAGGTAGACGACCCCGGAGGCCGCGATGGACACGGCGAGCGCGCCTCCGGCGCAGCGCAGCCAGCGGGGGAGCGCTCCTGACGCGGCCGCCGCCGCGCCGACGACGGCCAGGGTGAGCATCTTGACCCCGTCCAGCCGATCGCCGGCCTGGAACAGCAGGTGCGCGGTGCCCGGCACGGTCGTACGGGAGAGCGCGAGGCCGAGCACGAACTGGGTCAGGGAGATCACGGCGGCGGCCACACCGGCGACTCCGGTGATCCTGCCGGCGGTCGCCGAACCGGCGCGGAGCGCGGTCCGGGCGAGCAGGACCGAGATCGTCGCCAGGCCCGCCGTCGGCAGACCCTCGGTGAGGAGGAACTGGGCCGCGACGGCGCCTTCGTGCCCGGCCATCGCGGTGACGATCTCGGTTCCGGAGGCGGTGAGCTTCGGGCTGGGCGCGCCGAGGGACAGCCCCGCGACCCAGGACAGGACGTAGGTCACGCCCGTGACGGCGGGAACGGTGAGCAGGCGGGGGCGGCCGGGCGCGGTGGCCGAGACGTTCATTGGCACTCCAACGAGGCGAAGTTAATGCGACTAACTTCAAGTTAGTCGCATTAACTTTTGCGCGCAAGTGATCTCGGTCGCTCGGGCTGAGTCGTCAGTCCTGTGGGTGGGTCAGGGTGTCCAGGAAGCTCAGGAGGATCTCGAGGTAGACGCCCGGTCGCTCCAGGTTGGGATAGTGGGCGGTGTCCTCGACGGTGGCTCTGCTGCCGTGGACGACGAGTCCGGCCAGTCGTTCGGCCATGCCGATGTGGTCCGGCGAGTCGAGGCCGCCGTTGACGGCCAGTAGAGGAGCGGTGATCTTCGCAGCGCGCGCCCAGGTGTCGGGCACCGGGATGAGCGGGTCGCTCTCGTCGGCGGTGTGCTTGGACATCGTCCGCCGTTCCATCTCTCGAACCCGCCGTACGACGTCGGGGTCGACGTCGTCGAGCGTGCGGTACGGGCCCGCGGCGAAGAGGGTGCAGGCGTCGATCGCGCCTTCGAGGTCGCCGGTGGCCATCGCGGCGGTCATCGCCCCGAACGCCGTGACCGTCCAGGGGTCGGTGAACTCGGGCTCGCTCGTCCCGGCGCCGGTGACGACCAGGGCGCGGACCAGGTCGGGATGCTCCAGCGCGGTGTCGACGGCGATGCTCGCCCCCATCGACACGCCGACGAGGAACGCCGGCCCGACGCCGAGGTGGCGCAGCAGTGCGGCGAGGTCGTCGGTGTGCCGGAACGGGCGGCTCGCGTTGGCGGAGGTGCCATGCCCTCGGGCGTCGGGTGCGATCACGCGGTACCGCGCGGCGAGGGGCGGGATCTGGTGGTCCCACATGTGGTGGTCCAGGAAGCCGGCGTGCAGCAGGACCAGCGGGTGTCCGGCGCCGAGGTCGCGGTAAGCGAGGCGGCCGTCTTCGGTATCGAACCAGGAGAGGTCGGCAGACATGACAACCAAGGTGTCATGTGGGCGTGAACATGACAACCAGGGTGTCATAATCAAGCGATGACCGACTCCGATTCGTCGCTGGAGTCCGACGGGCCCTCCGGTCGGCTCGCCGCGGTGTTCGACCTGGTCGGGCCGCTCTATCGGCGGGCGCAGCGCAAGGTGGAGCAGTACACGCCGCTCGAAGGGCTGTCCGTCGGCGTGCGCGCCGTCCTCGTCCTGCTGTACGAACACGGGCCCATGACCGTCCCGCAGATGGGCCGCGCCCAGGCGCTGAGCAGGCAGTTCGTGCAGCGAATGGTCAATGAGGCGGCGGCGCGGGGCCTGGTGGAGATCACTCCCAACCCCGCGCACAAGCGGTCCTCGCTCATCCGGCTGACCGGTGAGGGCGCGGCGACCACGACCGCGCTCGTCGCCCGCGAGCGGGAGATGCTGAGCCAGGTCGACGGCGAGCTGACCGACGACGACATCGCCGCCTGCCTGCGGGTGCTGACCCGAATGCTCGAATTCCTCGACGACGTCGACCTCGACTGACGGGTCGTCACGACCTCTCCGGTCGGCCGGAGTGGGGCCTGAGGCGGTCGCGCAGTTCGAAAGCCGTCCGCGTCACTTCCAGGTGCGCGCGGCCTCGTACGGCGATCCAGGCCGGCGCGAACGGGTCGTGCAGGATGCCCCAGTGCGGGACCTCGCGGCGCAGGCGGGCCAGCCACAGCGCCGGGTCGGTCCCGCCCGGGCCTTCTCCTGGGAAGACGGGCTTCTGGTCGACGCGCGTGTCGCGCGGGTCCTGCGGGCCGGCGGCCTCCATCGGTCAGCCGTCTTCGGCGTCGCCGATGCGCAGGACCTTCGCGACGAGGTCGGCCGCGTGCGCGATGTCCTCGGCCGCGCACATGTACTCCGTCTCCAGCGGCGCGTCCCGCGTCGGGCCGGTCCAGCACCAGTACCAGTGGATGGAACGGTCCGCGTGCCCGCACAGGGCCACGTACTGCGAGAGGCGGGACGCCGCCGGATTCCACGCCATCAGCGCGGCCGCGCCGACCCGTACGGTGAGACCGGATTCGATCAGTGCTGCGGCCAGCTCGTCGAGGCGTGCCTTGATGATCTGCGTATCTCCGGGCGTCTCACTGTCCGGCTCTTGTACGGCCATGCTCGTGCCTTTCGATCAAGGTGATCAGGGGCGACGGATTGCTCGTCGCTTTTTCGACGTCGCTTATCGTTTCGGCCACCTTGAGTAATCGGGTAGTGCGTAATCGCGACCGGTTATAGCCTGTCGCCGTGGAAGCGCGGAGCCTGGCGGAAGCCCTCAAATTGATCATGAAAGGCCGCGGGTGGTCTCAGTTGAGACTCGCCCGTGAGCTGGGTGTTTCTCAGGTCTGGGTCTCCCAGGTCTCGCGGGAACAACGCGATACGGGGATCATGAAGGCAAGTCGCCTTCTCGCCCGCGTAGGCTGGGAGCTGTGCATAACGCCCATAGGGGAGGAAGAGGATCCCGTGAAGCGGAGATCATTCATCGCCGCCGCAGCGTCGGTCACCTTCATGCCATCGGCTAAAGTGGGGCCGTATCAAGATCCGCAATACCTTCGCGCGTTGGCGACGCAACTCCGCACCACCCGGTACGAGATCGGGGGTGTTCCCTTGGCGGCGACCGCTTTACGGCATCTCGGTAAGATCGGGCAGTCGATCAATGCGTCTGATCCGGACCTTCAAGTGGCCTCGGCCGGCCTGGCCCGTGCGGCATCCGTAGTTCTTTACGACGCTCGCATGTTCGAGAAGTCGGAGAGCGCTGGAAACCTCGCGCTGGTCCTGGCCAAGAGGGCGGATCACCTCGAGGACACGGCCCACGCGTTCGAGTTGTTGAGCCAGGTCAGCTCCTATCGAGGTGACTATCGGCGGGCGGCCATGTACGCGCAGCGCGGTCTTGGGCTCCCGGCGCTGACAGACGAGTGCAAGGCGCGGCTGAGTGTCAGGTTGGGCGTCAGCCTCGCCAAGACGAAAGTGGGTGGGACAGAGCGCAGGTCCCGCACTCTGCTCGATGTCGCGCACGGGTATGACGGCTCCTCGTCAGGAACCACGGCCATGATTCTGGGGAGCTCCGGTATCGTTCTCAGCAGCCTCGGCCACCATGAAGAGGGCGAGCGGTACCTTGATGAGGCGGTGCACCGCTTCCAGGGAATCCCGCTCCTCCACGGTCTGTGGCTAGGTGAAAGCGCGCATGCGGCGATACGAGCGGCCGATCCGAACCGGGCCGCGCACCATATGCAGATCGTCGCGCGGCTGGCTCCGCTGATCACCTCCTCGCGCTTCGACCAAAAGGTCGATGAGATCCTCGCGGTGTCCGCTCGGTGGGCGAGTGTTCCGGAGATGCGGGACGCGCGTGAGCAGTTGAGGACGATCCAGTCTTCTACGAAGGCATGACCAGCCGAGCGGCCGCGATCCGGGCCGAAATCGGGCGCCCGGGTGGGCCCCTGTCTTCCACGCGTGTTCCGCCAGGAGCCATTGAGTGTGCAGCGACGGCGACGCGCCGCTGACCACGAAACCGCGCTCACCAGCCGACGGCGCTGCCGTCTTTCCTGTGGTCGGAGGCGGCCCGGTAGACGCCGTTGACCGGGGACGGCGAGGTACCCCCGGTCGCCGCCCGCCCGGCGGCCTGCGCCTGGGTCTGCTCCTGTTCCTGGGCCTGTTCCTGGGCGTGTTCGCGCCGGTCGCCGCCGGCCTCTCGGTCGAACACGATCGCCTGGAATCCGCCCATGGCGCTGTCGACCGACTTCGTGACGTGATGGCCCATCGCGGAAAGCTGCCTTCCCACCAGGTTGAGCAGCTCGGGCTCGAGCTGGAGGACATCGGTCTTCTGATCATGGTTGAACCGCGCCGCGTCGGCGGCGGCCTGCGGGTTCATCCCCAGATCGACCATGTTGATGATCTCGGTGGCCTGCGCCTGGGCCTGTTCGCTGCCGCCCACGTTCCCGAACGCCATGACGGGATGGCCGTTCTGCATCACGAAAGCGGGGATGAGCGTGTGGAAGGGGCGCTTATGGGGGGCGACGACATTCGGCGACGACGGGTCCAGGGAGAACTGTGACCCGCGGTTCTGGAGGGGGAATCCGTAACCCGGAACAGTCACCCCGGACCCGAACAATTCAAAAACGCTGTAGATGAACGAGACCATGTTGCCCCAGCGGTCGGCCACCGCGACATACACGGTTCCTGAAATATTCGACGCCCTGACGCGCGGCGGCGTGGCCCGGCGTGGGTTTATCTTCTTGCACTGAGCTATCGCATACTCCGTCGAAAGGAGTCGCCCGAGCGGGACCGAGGTGAATCTCGGGTCGCCGTTGTAGGTGTAGAGGTCGTCGTAGGCGAGCTTCTTGGCTTCGACCAGCAGGTGCCAGAACTCCGGTGAGCGCGGCCCGAGGTCGGCGAGATCCAGACCGAGGACGGGGCCGCACTGCTGAAGGATGTTGAGCATCTCCAAGGCGGCGAAGCCCTGCGTGTTCGGCGGAATCTCGTATACGTCGTAGCCGTGGTAGTTGATGCTGATGGGCTCGACCCATTCGGCGTGGAACTCCGCGAGGTCCGCCGACGTCATCGCTCCGTTCAGCTTCTTGATCTTCGCCACGATGGCGTCCGCGATCTCGCCGGTGTAGAAGGCGTCACGGCCCTTCCTCTGCAGGGCCCGGTAGGCGTGTGCGAGGTCCGGGTTGCGGAAGATGCCGTACAGCGGGGGAGCCTTGCCGTCGCGGAGGAACACCCGTACCGAGTCGGCGTCGGTCTTCAACACATCCACAGCATCTTCCCAGTCGGAGTGGATCTGCTCGGTGATTCCGAAGCCCTGTTCGGCGAGCGTCGCGGCGGGCTCCAGGACGACGTCGAAGCCCCGAGTGCCGAACCGCTCGAGCAGCCGATGCCAGCCTTCGACGGCGCCGGGCACGCTGATGCTGTCGACACCGCGCTCCGGCATCCCGGTCTTCTCATCGAAGCCGCGGGCGTGGAAATAGTCGAGGTCCCAGGCATTGGGGGACCAGCCACTGGAGTTCAGCCCGAACAGCTTCCGGTGCTTCGCCGAATAGTAGACGGCGAACAGGTCGCCGCCCAGACCCGCGCTCTCCGGCTCGACCAATCCGAGAACCGCCGCGGTCGCCACCGCCGCATCCACGGCGTTCCCACCTTGCTGCAGAATTCGCAGACCCGCCTGCGCGGCGATGGGCTGGCTGGTCGCGACGGCGCCGTGCCGCGCGACGATCTCTGATCGAGTCTGGTTCGGCCAATTGCTCGCACGGTCTCCGCGTACGGCCGTGATCCTGCCCCCCGGGTTGGGGATCGAATCGGTCGGCCGTCCGAACGGCGTCGGGCTCGGACCTCCCGCGCCGGTGGTGCGCCGCACCGCGCGTGACGCACTCGCCACGTCTGGATTGGCCGCACCTCCCAATGCTGCCAATCCCATCGCAGCGCCGCCTATCTGCAGAAAAGAACGGCGTCTCAATCGCATGGTCAGGACGATAGCTGAGGCGCCGTCTTCCCCGGTTTGCCGTGAGCAGTGATAAGGATTCCTTGGCGCGAATCTGGGAGTCGAATTAACGACTCAGGACACTAGCTCCAGATCGTACATATCGGGGCCGCTGTTATGCGGTCGCCGAGGTCGTACACCTGTCGTCCGGTGTGCAGCACGAGTCCACGGATGAAACGGTCTCCCAGTTCGTCGCGCAGCCAGGCGAGATGGCGGCCTGAGTCGCGGTTCGGCCCGGTGGACGCCTTGACCTCGATACCGATGACGCGATGCCCGGCCAGCTCGACGAGGATGTCGATCTCGCGTCGGCCTCCCTCCTGCCGCAGATGGTGGAGGCGGGGCCGGTGATCGCTGACGGGAAGTTCGGCACGGAGTTGTTCGGCGACGAAGGTGTCGATCAGTCGGCCCAGGAGATCGGGGTCCCGAAGCGCGCTCTCCGTATCCGCCCCGACGACCGCGCCCGCCAAGGCCGCATCGACCAGATATCGCTTAGGACCTTGGGCCAGCCTCTTCAGCCGGTTGCTGAACCAGGCAGGGACGATGTCCAGCACGAACATGTTGCTGAGTAGGCGCTCGTAGGCGTCGGCCGTCCTGCTGTTGATCCCGGCCGCCCGATAGAGCGTCGTGTTGTCGACGACTCCAGCGGTGTTGAGCGCGAGGGCCTCGAAGAACCGCCGAAGGCGTTCCGGATCCCGCCGGGGCTCGACGGCGGCGATGTCGCGCGTGAGAAGTTGCTGCACGTAGCTGTCGAACCAGCGTCTGCGGCCCCGTACGGACAGCCGCAGGGCCGGCTCGGGGAAGGTGCCGCTGAGAGCCATGTCGACGTAGTCGCGAGTGTCCGGGCACTGATCGGGAAGCCGCAGTTCCACCGGACCGGGACGAGCGAGGCGATCGATGAACGGCTCGCCTGCCGCATCTCCGAATCGCTCGCGTGCCGTCAGTCCGGTCATCCGGACATGGATCACCCTGCCCGTACCCGGCCAGGTGTGGGCCTCCAACTCGGCACGTACCGACCCTGTGAGGATGTAGCGGCCCGGATTGGGATCGAGGTCGACATTGCGCTTCACGGCGCCCAGGACCTCCGGCGCCTCCTGCCACTCGTCGAGGAGCACGGGTTCGGCCAAGCCGCGTAGCGCGGCGTCAGGGTCGGTCCGAAAAGCGGTGGCTTCTCCAGGCCGGTCGAGATGGACCACAGACGCCGCGTGCCGCATCGCCGTGGTGGTCTTACCGGACGCGCGCGGCCCTACGAGCGATACGGCTGGTACCTCGGCCATGAGTTCGGCGATGAGCGGATCGACGATTCGTGGCAGGTAGGTGACGTTCACGGCTCGACGATACAACTTTCATGCAGGGTCCAGTACCAATTTCATGCATCGCTTAGTACAAAGCTCATGCACTGCTCAGTACCGATTTGCTGCGGTCCTGAGCCGTCCTGCCTCTGATGTTCGGAGGCGAGACGGCTCTTGACGTCTCTCAGGCGGGGCGGGGCTTGCGGTCGGTTCCGCCGCAGTCGAGTTGGCCGGCGATGGCGGTCTCGCCGCCTACGGCGGTCAGGGCCTCCAAGCGGATGTAGCAGGCGGTCGTGGGCCGGAAGCGTACGTGCTTCAGGGTGTGGTCGGCGGGCCAGGTGCCTCCCGCGACCTGCTTGAAGGTCGTGCCGTCGACGCTCACCGCGATCCGGTACGCCGTGATGTTCCCAGTGGTGACGAACTCGTCGAAGGAGTACGGCGGCCGTGGCGGTCGCGGCGAGGAAGGCGCGTCTGCTCGGCGAAGAGGTCATCGATGAAGCCCCTTTCGGGGTCCGTGGCCGGGCGGCGCCCGGCCACG